>VBEZ01000050.1 GCA_005882255.1 Chloroflexota bacterium
TGTGTACAGCTTCGCCGCTCGTGCACCCGCGGGCTGGGAGCCAACGCTGAACGAGGAGCATGACGAATACCGCTGGTGCACGGCGGAGGAAGCCGTCTCGCTCCTGCACTGGCCGGAGGCGCGTGACGCGGTGCGCCGTCTGGCGACGCGTCTGGCCCCCCGGCCTAGCTCTCGTCCGTGACCTCGCGGCGCGTGACCTCTTCGATCGTCTCGTAATCGAAGCCGCGGGCGGCGAGGTAGGTGTGGATCTTCCGCTTGCGCTCCGCGTCCGGCATATCCGCCCAGCGCGTCAGCGGTCGCGACAGCGCGCGTCGCGCCTGCTCGACGTCGGCGTCCGGCGCGCGCTCGCCGAGCACGATGTCGACGACGTCGCGCGCTACGCCCTTCTGCGCGAGCTCCGTCCGGAGCGCGCGATCGCCGCGCGGCTTGAAGCGCTCGCGCTGCTCGACCCACCAACGCGCGAACGCCTCGTCGTCGACGTAGCGCTGCGCGCGCAGCCGGTCGATCGCGTGGTCGATCGTCTCCACGTCGAATTTCTTCGACCGTAGATGACGATGGATCTCCGCGACGGTGTGCGGCCGCCCGGCCAGGTAATGCACGGCGGCCTCGTAGGCGTCGCCGGCGGGTGTGGCGGCCGGCCTAACCCTCTTCGCCATCCGGGCTTGCGGCAACCGCCGCCGCGCCGGACCGCTCGCGCACCTTCTGCTCGACCTCGTTCGCGACGTCGGCGTGCTCGCGCAGGAACTGCTTCGCCGCTTCGCGACCCTGACCGATGCGCTGTTTGCCGTAGTTGATCCAGGCGCCGGACTTGTCGAGCACGCCGGTCGTGACGCCCATGTCGATCAGGCCACCCTCGCGCGAGATGCCCTCGGCCGCGAGGATCTCGAGCTCGGCGATGCGGAACGGCGGCGAGACCTTGTTCTTCACGACCTTCACCCGAACGCGGCGGCCGATGATGTCGGTCCCGTTCTTGATCGGCTCGATCGGCCGGATGTCGAGCCGGATCGAGGCGTAGAACTTGAGCGCCTTGCCACCGGAAGTGGTTTCGGGGTTGCCGAACACGACGCCGACCTTCTCGCGCAGCTGGTTGATGAACATGACCGTGGTCTTGGTCTTCGAGATGGAGCCGGTGAGCTTGCGTAGCGCCTGGCTCATGAGGCGCGCCTGCATCCCCATGTGCGCCTCACCCATCTCGCCCTCGATCTCCGCCCGCGGGACGAGCGCAGCGACGGAGTCGATCACGACCAGGTCGACCGCGCCGGAGCGGACCAGCGTGTCGGTGATCTCCAGCGCCTGCTCGCCGTTGTCCGGCTGGGAGATGAGCAGCTCGTCGATGTTCACGCCGCAGGTCCGTGCCCACTGCGAGTCCAGCGCGTGCTCGGCGTCGATGAAGGCCGCCGTCCCGCCGGCGCGCTGCACCGCCGCGACGGCGTGCAGCGTGAGCGTGGTCTTGCCGGACGCCTCCGGGCCGTAGATCTCGACCACCCGGCCACGCGGGTACCCGCCCACGCCGAGCGCGAGGTCGAGCGCGATCGAACCGCTCGGAATGGCGTCGACCTTCTCCTCGGGGTTCGCGCCGAGCTTCATGATCGAGCCCTTACCGAACTGCTTCTCGATCTGCAGGATCGCCTGGTCGATCGCCCTCGTCTTTTCTGTCACTGCCATCTCTATTCCGTCCTCACACCTTAGCTTCCGAAGCGAAAAACGGCGCCGGCTTGCTTCACACCGGCGCCGTGTCGGATGCGCGCTGGGGCTGCTACCAGTCCTTCGCCTTGCGCTTGGGCGGCACGAGCTCGATCGTCATGGGCTGGACCGGCGCGGCCACGGTCTTCTTCTTCAGCTCCTTTTCGAGCTGCTCTTTGGACTTCTTCTTCGCGTTCTTGTCCTTGGCCTCGCCTCGACCGGTCGGCATTCTCGTCCCTCCCGTCCGGATGGAAGCATTCCGAACACCGACGAGCATAGCGTTTGTCACTCGTATGCTCTCGCCCGTGCCAGCCCGCAAAGGCGCGTCGTCGCGCGGCACCACCCGCTCGGCGCGCGTCACGACCCGCACCGGCGACGGCGGCGACACGTCGCTGTTCGGGAAGGGCCGCGTCCGCAAGACCGACCCGCGCATCGTCGCTCTCGGCGACCTCGACGAGGCGCAGAGCGCGATCGGCGTCGCGCGCGCGATGGTGACCAAATCAACATTGGGCCGGCAGCTCCTGGAGCTGCAGCGGGGTCTATACGTCGCGATGTCCGAGGTGGCAACTCCAAGCGAGGACCTCGCGCGCCTCCCGACCCGACTGGACGCGGCCGCGATCGCGAAGCTCGAGAGCGCGCTGGAATGGCTGAAGGCGCGGACGCCGATCGAGGGCCGCTTCGTCATACCCGGCGAGAATCCGATCGCCGCGGCCCTCGACTACGCGCGGACGGTCGCGCGTCGAGCCGAGCGCAGCGCGCTGGTGTGCGTCGACGCCGGCGCGGTCTCGGGCGAGGTGCTGCTTCCCTGGCTCAACCGCCTGTCGGACCTGCTCTTCGTCCTCGCCCGGGCTACCGAAGGGACGTCCCGTCCGCGGCGCGCGCTGAAGGGCTCAGGCCGCCGCCCGGCCCGCTGACGCTGTCGCTGTGTTTCAGCCGCCCTCGGGCGGTCTGGAGCCCGTGACGACCTCGCTGTGAAAGGGCCCGCGCGCGGTGCGCTGCGCCAGTGTGAGGTCCGCGAGCTGGCGCTGCGTCGCGCGCTGCGCGTCGTCGACGTCCGCGAGCAGCACGAGGCCGTCCGCGAAGCCCCACAGGATCAGCGCATAGATGAGGGCAAAGACGAAACCGACGATCCCGACCGCGACCGTGACGCCCGGGAAGAGCGGGATCGCGCCCTCCGGGATCTGGTACTGGCTGGCGCCGTACAGGCCGAGAGCGCCGCCCAGAACGAACAGGATCGCCGCGATGCGCATCACGCCCGCGGCGAACTTGACGGCGAAGTGGCTGCGCGGCTTCGGCTTCGGTGCTAGCGCAGCCAGGGCGGAGGCTCCCAGTGGTCCGGGAGAACGGTGACTTTCACCGGCATCTCCGCGGCTTGCTCGGACACCGACTGGATCTGGTTGATGAGCATCGGGCCGTAGGGGCAGAACGGCGTGGTGAGCACCATCTTCACTTCGGCCTCTTCGGGCGTGAAGACGACCTCGCGGATGAGGTCGAGGTCGATGACCGACAGGCCGATCTCGGGATCGAGCACGGCCTGAAGCGCGTTGAGGATCTTCTCCTGCTTCTCGGCCTCGGCGACGATCGGCGACGGCTTGTCGGCCTTCGTCTCGGTTCCATCGGCGGACATGTCGGTCCTTTCCGGCCCGCTCAACGCCGAGCGAGCCACGCGAACAGCGAGAGCGCCGCGGTCAGCACCAGGCTGACGACGATAGACGTCGCGATGGGCGCGTACACGGTCCACCGGTCCCCGCGGAGCGTGAAGTCACCTGGCAAGCGCCCGACGAACGGGACCTTGTCCGCGAACACGAGCGCGAGTCCGATGACCAGAATGACCGCGCCGGCGATGACGAGGGCACGCCCGATAGCGTCCACGTTAGGCATCGATTGTCTCACGCCGCCGCCTAGCGGAGCGTCACGAGCAGGATCCGATCGTCGTCCGCGGCGGGTCGGCCGCGTCCGTCGCGATTGCTGGTGAGGACGAGGAATTCGCCGGTCGAGATCTCGTACACGTCACGCAGCCTGCCGTACTGATCCACGAGCAGCCGCTCCTCGAAGGCCACGCCGCGACCGTCGGGCGTGAAGACGATGCGGTGCAGGTGCTGCCCGCGGAGCGTGGCGAACAGGAACGAGCCACGGAGCGGTCCCGGTCGCGTCGCGAAGGCCGCTCCGGACGGCGCCCAGGTGTCGAAGTTGCCGCTCCACGCGATCGGATCGCGGAAGCGCTGGTCGCCGGGCTTGCCGGTCACGATCGGCCAGCCATAGTTCGCGCCGGCCTCGATACGGTTCACCTCGTCCTGACAGCAGGCCGGAAAGAACCCGCTCGGCCCGTGCTCGGTCGCGTAGAGGACGCCGCTGTCGGGCTGGAACGCCAGACCCTGCACGTTGCGATGTCCGAGAGAGAACACCGGCGATCCCGGGAACGGATTGTCCGTCGGCACGCTCCCGTCCTTCTCGAGCCGCAGGATCTTGCCGCCGAGCGAGCCGCGATCCTGCGCGCGCGCCTGCTGCTCGCCGTCGCCCGTCGCGACGTAGAGCTTGCCATCCGGTCCGAAGGCGATGCGGCCGCCGTCGTGGTTCGACGAACCGGGGATGTTGTCCAGCAGGATCGTCTCGCCCGTGCCCGAGCCGTTCGTATCGCGCATGCGAACGAGACGATTCAGCGTCGCACCGCCCGGTGCGGCATACGAGTAATAGAGATAGACGAAGCCGGTCCGCGCGAAGTCGGGATCGAGCGCGATCCCGAGGAGACCGCGCTCCGCGTCGGGATTCGCGCGCGCGGGAAGCGTGGCCCACGGCTTCGCCTCGAGCCCACCGCCCGCGCCGAGCCGCACGATGCGCACCCGGCCCGGTCGCTCGGTGACGAAGAGGCGCCCGTCCGGCGCGAGAGCGACGGACCATGGCGCCTCGAGGCCCGAAGCGATGAGCTGCACGTTCTCGACGACCGCGGGACCGATGCGCGGCGATGGCGTCGGCGTTGGCGTCGGCGCCGGCGTTGGCGCGACGGGTCGCGTGCTCTGCGCGTCAGTTGCGGTCGATATCGCCGTGGGCGCGGTCGCCGGCTGCGCGCACGCGACGATCGTCGCGAGTGCGAGTGTCAGCCCGCGCCTCACGCCCCGCGCTGCGCCCAGCGCCGGAGCGCCTCGCTCGCCATGGGCCGCGCGAGCAGATAACCCTGAGCGCCGACGCTGCTCAGCGAACGTGCGAAGTCGAGCATGGCCTTGCTCTCGATCCCGACCGCGACGAGCCCGATGCCGCGCTCGGCGGCAACGCGCGCGATGCCGCGAGCCACCTCGGCCGCTCGCGCATCGTCGAGCGCGTGCGCGATGATCTCGCGGCCCAGCTTCACCGTATCGAGCGGCCAGTTCGTCGCGCCGTCGAGCTGCGCGACGGTGGTCACGTCGTCGAGGGCGATCGGGATGCCGCGCGAGCCGAGCTCGCGTATGCCCGCGCTCGAGGCCTCGGTGGCTTCGTCGGCGCGCACCTCGGCGGTGAAGGCCGACCTACCGGCGGTGATGTGCAGTGTCCGATCGAGCAGGCGCAGGAACCGCGCGTCGCCGAGATCGCTGGCCGCGATGTTGACGGACATGTTCAGCGTGAGTCCGTCCTTCCGCCAGACGCTCGCCTGCAACAGCGCTTCACGAAGCACCCAGGCGGTGAGCGCGTGCATCAGGCCCTCGCGCTCCGCGGTCGGCAGGAAGGCGTGCGGCGATACGAGACCCTTCTGCGGATGCTCCCAGCGCACGAGCGCCTCAACGCCTCGCAGTGCGTCGCCGCTGATGTCGAAGATCGGCTGGTAGTGAAGCTCGAGCTCGTCCTGCGTGATCGCGCGCTCGAGCTCGAAACGACCGTCGCTCCTCACGGCTCCGTCACCGACGAGTCGTCGGGCGGTGCGCCGTTCCAGAGCGTCGCACCGGTCGGCGGCGGCGTGCGCCCCAGATGACGGTAGGCGTGCTCGGTGGCGACGCGGCCGCGCGGCGTCCTCTTGAGATAGCCCTTCTGCATCAGGTACGGCTCGTAGACGTCCTCGATCGTCTCGGCGTCCTCGCTCAGCGCCGCCGCGAGCGTTTCGAGCCCGACCGGACCGCCGGAGAACTTGTCCACGATCGCCGCGAGGAGCATGCGGTCGACGGCGTCGAGACCCTTGTCATCGACCTCGAGCGCGGCGAGCGCCTCGCGCGCGACGGCGAGCGTGACGCGTCCATCGTGCCGGACCTGGGCGAAGTCGCGCACGCGCTTGAGCCAGCGGTTCGCGATGCGCGGCGTGCCGCGGGAGCGGCGCGCGATCTCGTGCGCGGCGGCCGGCTCGATCTCGACGCCGAGGATGCGCGCGGACCGGCGCACGACCTTCTCGAGCGCCTCGGTCTCGAACAGGTCGAGCTTGTACGTCGCGCCGAAGCGGTCGCGCAGCGGCGACGAGAGCCGGCCGATGCGCGTCGTCGCGCCGACGAGCGTGAAGCGCGGGAGCGGGAGCCGCAGCGTGCGCGCGCCCGGCCCCTTGCCGATGATGATGTCGAGCTGGTAGACGTCCATCGCCGGGTACAGGACCTCTTCCACGAGGCGCGGGAGGCGGTGCACCTCGTCGATGAACAGGACCTCGCCGGGCTGGAGGTTGGTCAGGATCGCGGCGAGGTCGCCCGCGCGCTCGATCGCGGGACCGCTGGTGATGCGGATCGGAACTCCCAGCTCGTGCGCGATGACGTTCGCGAGTGACGTCTTCCCCACTCCCGGTGGGCCGTAGAGCGCGACGTGCTCGAGCGGCTCGCCGCGCGCCTTCGACGCCTCGATCAGGATCCGCAGGTTGCTCTTGACCTTGTCCTGATTGATGTACTCGTCGTCCGAAAGCCGCTGTGGCCGCAGCGTCGCTTCGAGCGAGCGCTCGCGGTCCTCGCGCACCGCCGGCGTGACGTCGCGGGGCTTCTTCTGCATGCCGTCGCCGATCACGCCAGAGCCCGCCGGACGGCGCCGGCGATCCGCTCGGTCGCGGTCGCGCGCGGGATGAATTCGGCCTCGCTCGCAGCTGAGATCGGCGTCGGCGAACTTCACGCCCGCGGTCTCTTCGCGATCGTCGTAGAGGACCTCGACGCCGGCGTGCTCCAGGTCACGGGCGAGCGCGTCGGCCGCGCCGCGTACCGCCTCATCGCTCGACGGTAGCGCGATGACGTGCACCTGGTACGGCGCGACGGCGATCGGCCAGATGATCCCCCTGGCATCGTGGTTCGTTTCAATGATGGTCTGCACCGCCCGACCGATGCCGATGCCGTAGCTCCCGCCGACGAACGGCCTCCGCGTGCCATCCGCCGCGAGGAAGGTCGCGTTCATCTTGTCGGAGTAGTAGGTGCCGTACGCGAAGATGTTCCCCACCTCGACGCCGCGTTTGATCGTGAGCGTGCCGATCCCGCAGCGCGGGCAGATGTCGCCCTCGCTGACGTCGTGCGCATCCACACGCTCTCCGTCGAAGTCGCGCCCGAGGACGACGCGGTCGAGGTGCGCGTCCTTCTTGTTCGCGCCGGCGACGTACGGACGCGCGTCGACCGATCGGTCGACGAGGATGCGCGCGCGCAGCCCGACCGGACCGACGAAGCCCGCGACCCCGCCCACTCTGGCGAAGTCGGCCTCGTTCGCGAACTTGATCTCCGCCACGTCGAGCAGCTTCCGCAGCTTTGCCTCGTTCGCGTTCCGGTCGCCCGGCAGGACGACGGCGACGATCTCGTCCTTCCCTTTGATGAGGACGGTCTTGAGGAACGCATCCGCGGGACGCCCGAGACGCGTCTGGAGCTGCTCGATCGTCGTGATCCCAGGGGTGCTGATCTCCGCGGGCGGACCGGCCTCCGTGCGGCCCGCTGCTGGCAACGTGCGCGTGGCCTTCTCCATGTTGGCTTTGTAGTCCCCCCTCGAGCAGATCAGGATGTGATCGTCGCCGGCCTCCGTCAGCACCTGGAACTCGTGCGCGACGTCGCCGCCCATGGCACCGGTGTCCGACTCGACGCTGATGGCGTCGAGGCCCATCCGCTTGAAGATCCGTTCGTACGCGCCGTGCTGCGCCTTGTAGCTCTTCTCGAGACCGGCCTGATCCGCGTCGAACGAGTACGCGTCCTTCATGACGAACTCGCGCACGCGCAGCAGTCCGGCGCGCGGACGCGTCTCATCGCGACCTTTCGATTGGAAGTGATAGACCATGACCGGCAGCTGGCGGTACGAGAGGATCTCCGCCGTAGCGTGCGCGTGCACGGCCTCTTCGTGCGTGTAGCTCACCATGAACTCGCGCCCGTTGTGGTCCTTCGTGCGGAACGTGATCGGCTCGAGCGCCTCCCAGCGGCCGGTCGTCTTCCAGAGGTCGCTCGGGGTCAGGACGGGCATCTCCATCTCCTGGCAGCCGATGCGGTCCATCTCCTCGCGGATGATCTGCTCGATCTTCTGCGCGACTCGGAAGCCGAGCGGCAGCCAGGTATACAGGCCCGACGCGAGCGGGCGCGCGATCGCGGCGCGCAGCATCAGCTGGTGACCGGGCGTCTGCGCATCCGCGGGCGCCTCGCGGAGGGTGCGTCCAAAGAGCGTCGACTGTCTCATGGGGTCAACTCCGAGGGTCGTATTTGGCCGCGCGTGACGGGGCCGACGTCTGCCGAGCGACGCCGGCTAGCGCGGGATTCGGTACGTGGACCCTCGCGAACGCATCGGGTCGAATATTAACCGGCTCGCGCGCTCAGATGGTCTCGAGAAGCTCCCACACCCGAGCCTGCACGCGGTCGGGCGCCTTGATGCGCGGCGTCCAGCGGCGCGCGACGACGATGTCCTGGTCGCGCCAGCGGGCGGCGAGCGTCGCGAGCATCACCAGGGCCGGCGCGCGCTCGCGCTCGTACCACCGGTCGATCTCGCCGCGCGCCTTGGCGAGGCGGCGCGGGAACCCTTCGATGCGCACGTGCAGCTCGTCGTCCGGGAACCGCTGACGACGCATGTCGATGCCATAGACGAAGGCGACGTCGACGAGCTCGGCGTCGCGGAAGTCGTTGCCGTGGAACTCGTTGCGTTTGCGCGGCGGATCGAGACGTTTCGCCTCCGACACTGACGGTGCGCCGTAGAACGTCACGTCATCGAGCGGACCGGCGAAGCGGCAGTCGACGAACTCGGCGGACTCCGCGTCGCTGCCGTCGATGCACGCGTCGTCGAAGGTGCAGCGCTCGAAGCGCGACTGGCCGAGGACCGCGCGGCGAAGGTCGGCGCCGTCGAAGCTGCAGTCCCGGAAAACGCTGCGCGGCAGCGCCGCGAACAGCGGCGCGAGCCGGCGATCGAGCCGGAGTCCGCGGAAGTCGCACCGATCGAAGAGGCAGCCGCCCAGCGAGAACTTGTCGAAGCGAGCGCGGCGGAAATCTACCCCGGTGATCGTTGCGCGGTGCAGCGCGACGACGCGTTCGTCGTCGGGCTGCTTAGGTTCGCTGTCCGGCTGGGACACTGCGCCCCGGCGTGAGTTGACCCTCGTGCGTCAGCTTCGGCGCCTTCTGTGAGTACGGCTCTTTGCCGTTCTCGACGAGGATCTTGTCGATCTCCGCGAGCAGCGCGTCCATGAGCTGGTCCTCGGGGTAGACGCCGACGACCTTGCCCTTGCGGAAGATCGCGCCCTTCCCGACGCCGCCCGCGATCCCCACATCGGCGTCCTTCGCCTCGCCGGGCCCGTTCACCTCACAGCCCATGACCGCGACCTTCATCGGCGTCGGCATCGCCCGGAGGCGCTCCTCGGCGACCTTGGCCAGCGGGATGAGGTCGATGTCCGCGCGACCGCACGACGGGCACGCGACGAGCGTGAGGCCCTGGTCGCGCAGGCCGAGCGACTTCAGCATGTCGAAGCCCGCCGTCACTTCCATCACCGGATCCTCGGAGAGCGACACGCGGATCGTGTCGCCGATCCCCTCGTACAGGAGGACGCTCATGCCCGCGGTCGAGCGGATCGAGCCGGCGACGAGCGTCCCCGCCTCGGTCACGCCGAGGTGGAGCGGATACGGCACCGCCTTCGCGAGACGGCGGTACGCCGCCACCATCGTCGGGACGTCGAAGGCCTTCACGCTCACGACGATGTCGTCGAAGTCGAGGTCCTCGAGGATCTTGATCTCGCTGAGCGCGAGGTCGACCATGCGCTGCGGTTCGTCGCGCACGTCGCCGGGCTGGCGGTCGCCGATCGAGCCGTGGTTCACGCCGATGCGGATGGGCGTGCCCTGGATCTTCGCGCGCTTCACCACCTCGCGCACGCCGTCCTTGTTGTGGATGTTGCCCGGATTGAGGCGCAGCTTGTGGACCTTCGCGTCGAGCGCCATGAGCGCGAGCCGATAGTCGAAGTGGATATCGGCGACGACCGGAAGGATGCTGCGGCGGACGATCTCCTTGAGTGCCTCGCCGGCGCGCTTGTCCGGCACGGCGACGCGAGCGATCTCGCAGCCGACCTCCTGCAGACGCTCGATCTGGCGGATCGTCGCGTCGACGTCGTGCGTGAGCGTCGTGCACATGGACTGCACCGAGACCGGCGCGCCGTCGCCGATCGCGGTCCCGCCGACCCAGACGCGCTTCGACTTCCGCCGGGGGCGCGGACCGACGCGGTCCTCCGGCAGGTTCAGATCGACGCTCATCGCGCTCATGGAACAAGTGTACGGTCGGGAACCGTCTCGGACGCGAAACTGTAGTGCGATCGTGACCGGGCTTCGCTTCGCGTTGGCAGCCGCAATTCTCATCTCGTGCGGTGTCGATATGAGACGTCCATCGCCGTCCGCATCGACCTCCGCTCAGCCCAGCGCGCCAAGCGTTCGATCGACGGCGGACGATGATCTCTGCGCACGACGGACCTTCGACGCCCTCATCGCTGCGGTCAATGCCTCGGATGAAGCACGCCTCGCGTCCCTCTTCGGCGGATCCTTCCAGTGGCTCGGCGTGACGGGTGCGGCGAGTTACGAGGTCCGCGGTGCCGTCGAGGCGCTGGCCGCGATCGGGCGCTCCGGAGAGCGCTGGGCGCTTCGCCGGCTCGACGTCAATGGGCGCGGCTGGCACGGTGGCGTCGACTTTGGTGTGGAGATCCGTCGCAGTGGACCGGACATCCCGAAGCCCTTCGTCGAGTCCGCGGGCAAGGGCGTCCTGGACTGCCCGGCGGGACGCCTGATGCTGTTCGGGCTCGGCAATGGCCGGGTGCCACGAGGTTTTGACCCTAGGAGCTAGGCGCTCGCCCCGGTGTAGCTCCGAAGACCGCGTCGCCACAGCGCGCTCGCGATGCCGACCGCGAGCGCAGTCCCCGCGCCGAGCAGCGCGACGCCGACGGCGTCCATCCGTCCGGCGATCGCGTTCGCCGGCGCCGTGACCGCGATCCCGATCGGGACGATGGTGCTCAGCGATACGCGCAGCCAGAGCGGATAGACGTCGACCGGAAAACGGCCCGCCTCGGTGAAGGCCCAGAAGATCGCGAGCAGGTTCTCCACGCGCACGAACCAGAACGACAGCGTCACGAGACCCAGGAGCAGCGAGTACACCAGCATCACGCCGAAGAACAACGAGAGCGCGAAGAGCAGCGACTGCGCGACACCGATCTGCGCGCCGACCTGCAGCAGCCCGACGATCACGACCACGAGCCCGAGCCCGAGGTCCGCGGCCCTCACGACGCGCAAGTGGCGGGTGCTCACGAGGAACTGCACGTTCACGGGCTTCAGCAGATGGAAGTCGAGCGTGCCGACGCGAACGTGCTCCATCAGCCGTTCGAACGACGGCGAGAACACCAGGTTCACGCCGCCCTGGATCAGGTAGTAGACGCCGAGCAACACGATCATCTCCGGGAGCGTCCAGCCGTTCATCGTCGTCGTGTGACCGAACATGATCAGCACCGCGCCGATGCTCGTGCCGATCACGAGGAACATCTCGAAGATGCTGAGATAGAAGTTGCCCCGGTATTCCATCTCGAACTGGAACTCCGACGCCGCGAAGGCGCGGAACATGCGCAGGTAGCGGACCATCAGGCGCCCACCGCGCTGTACTCACGCAGCCCGGCGCGCCACGCGAAGCGGTACGCCACGATCGCGAGAGCCAGCCACACCGCCTGACCGACGAGGTACAGCAGGCCGCGCTCGAGCGTCACGCCGCCGCGCAGGATCTCGGCCGGGATGGCGAGGACGTACGCGAAGGGCAGCGAGTACGAGATGACCTGGAGGGCGATCGGCATGAGCGCCAGCGGCGCGATCTGTCCCGCGAAGATGAACGACGTCCGCTGCAGCAGCGTGTTCACGGTGTTGATCCGCTGCAGCCAGAACGTCGCGGTCGCCACGACCCAGCCGATCATGAAGCTGAGCGCCGCGGCGAGCACGATGCTCGGCACGAACAGCGCGAGGTGCCACCACTCGCCGCTCCACTTCACCTGGAACGTGAGCGCGATCACGAGACACACGAGCATCAGCGGCAGGAACGTCGTGACCTTCCAGACGAGGTTCTCGACCACCGAGTAGTGAAGCGGGTGTAGCGGCCGCAGCAGCTTCGGCGAGAGCCTGCCCTGCCGGACCTCGAACTCGAACTCGAACGAGTTCC
The DNA here is from genome assembly GCA_005882255.1 of Chloroflexota bacterium. Lineage (GTDB taxonomy): Bacteria > Chloroflexota > Limnocylindria > P2-11E > P2-11E > CF-39. Next base: position 12,226 of record VBEZ01000050.1, read on the forward strand.
AGGCGGTCGTGAGGTGCCCGACGATCGTGAGGGCGATGTAATACGCGGCGAAGTCGCTGGTGGTGTAGCCGCCGACGCTGCCGCCCTGCGCCGTGGATACCGCGGTCCAGGCGGCGAGGAAGATCACCGGACGGATGATCGAGAAGAGCATCCACAGCACGGCCTGGATGCGGTACTGCGCCGCGGCCTGGATCTGCGCGACGAGCAGCTGGCGATAGATCCGGATCACGCCATCGCCTCCGCCAGCGGGCGTTCGGACGCGAAGACCTTGTCGATGACCTCCTCGATCGGTGGGTCCTCGACGCTGATGTCCGCGAGCTGATCGCCGAGCTCGCGCACCAGCCGCGCCGTGCGCTCCGCCGCCTGCGCGCGCGGCACGTGGATCGTCGCGAGGTTCTCGTTGCTCGACACGACCTCGCCGTACGTCGAGAGGTCGCCGACGGTGCCGCGGAGCGTCACGCTGATGCGCTTGTACGGTGCCATCCGCTCTGCGAGGTCCGCAAGGGCGCCGTCGTACAGCAGCACGCCGTGGTGGATGACGATGACGCGGCGGCACAGCGCCACGACGTCGTCCATGTAATGGCTCGTGAGCAGGATCGTCGCGCCGCTGCGCCGGTTGTATTCGGCGACGAAGCGGCGGATGCGGCCCTGCATCGAGATGTCGAGGCCGAGCGTTGGCTCGTCGAGGAACGCGACGCCCGGCGAGTGCAACAGACCGGCGGCGAACTCCACCTTCATTCGCTCGCCGAGCGAGAGCCCGCGCACCGGTTTGTGCAGCAGCGGCCCGAGGTCGAGCAGGTCGGTGAGCTCGTCGAGCGTACGCGTGTACTGCGCCTCGGGCACGGCGTAGATCTCCTTCAGCACGAGGAACGAATCGGCCGCGGGGATGTCCCAGACCAGCTGCGAGCGGTTGCCCATGAGGAGCGTCATGCCGCGCAGGAACGCGCCCTCGCGTCGCCAGGGCACGTGCCCGAGGACCGTGGCCTCGCCCCCGGTCGGGTAGAGCAGGCCGGACAGCATCTTGAGCGTCGTCGTCTTCCCGGCGCCGTTGGGACCGAGGAAGCCGACGACCTCGCCGGCATCGATGTGGAACGTGATGCCGTCTACCGCGAGCACCTCGCGGTAGCGGCGCCTCACGAAGGAGCGGAACGTGGCGGCCAGGCCGGTCTCGCGCTCGGTGACGCGGTAGACCTTCCGGAGCGCGCGCACGTCGACGACGGGCGCATCCATGGGGGTCACAGCGTACACGCGGTCCGTGACGACGAATGAGGACTTCGCGACAGTTCGGTCAGTCGAGAAGCCGGTCGCGGATGCGCCGCATGTCGGCGGCGGAGAGCCCGGCGCGCGCGAGATACGCCTCGGCGCCGCCGTGGCGTTCCCGCAGGTGCGCAAGCGTCGCGAGCATCGTCTCGGCGCGCGCGTCGTAGCCACGCTCGATCCGCGCGCGCGCCTCGTCGTCCGGAGCGGCCGCCAGCGCCGCTTCGAGCTCGGCCGCGAGAGACGCGACCGACAGCGTGTAGTCCGCGGCGACCTGCGCGTCGTCGACGCCGACGAGGCTCAGCAGCAGCGCCACGGCGATGCCGGTGCGGTCTTTGCCCGCGAGGCAGTGGATCAGCACGCCGCCTGGCGCGGCGTGCGCGACCACGCGCGCCATCGCCGCGATCTGTTCCGCGCGCCGGTCCAGCACCAGCGCGTCGCGTTCGGCCCGCGTTCGCGCGATCGGGTCGAGCTCTCGCCACAGCTGCTCGCTCTGCTGCGGGATGAGCACGTAGTCGACTCCATGACCGTGCCAGAGCGGATCGGGATCCTGCTCGGCCTCCGCCGGATTGCGCAGGTCGATCACGGTGCGCACACCGTGCGCGAGCAGCGCCTCCCGACCGGCATCCTTCAAGCGGCAGAGCTGGTCGGAGCGGACGAGCGCGCCACGGCGTACGCGCCGACCATCGCCTGTCGTCAGGCCGCCGAGGTCCCGGACGTTGAGGCACGCGTCCCACGCGAGCGCGCGGTTCGCCTCGTTCGCGCTAGCCCCCAACGACCCGCCGGATGTCCGCGATGCTGACGACGACGAGGAGCAACAGCAGCAGGACGAACCCGACGGCGTGGATGGCCGCCTCCGCCTGCGGCGAGAGACGGACGCGGAAGATGCCGCGCAGGAGCACGAAGAACAGACGTCCGCCGTCGAGACCGGGGAACGGGACGATGTTCAGCACGGCGAGGTTTACCGACAGCACGCCGACGAGCTTGAGGAAGGTCGGGATGCCGGACTGCGCGACCTGCCCGGTGATGCGAAAGATCTCGATCGGACCGCCGACGGTGGGACCGCCGGTCGCGGTGCGCGGCGCGAGAAGCTGACCGGGGAGCTCGGCGATCTGGACGACCACCTGACCCGACAGCGAGACCGCTTCTCGGAACGCGTCCGGAAGCGCGAGCGTCTTCGCGCCCTGCACCTCCTCGAGACCGATCCCGAGCGGTCCCTCGCCTTCGGGTGGCTCCGCGCGCGGGACCGCCGTGATCGGCGCCAACGGACGCCCGTTGCGCTCGATCTCGAGCGTGACCTCCCGATCCGGATGGAGCTTCGCCTGGCTCGTCACGTAGCTGACGAGATCGTTCGCGCGCGTGATCTGCCGTCCGTCGATGCTCCGAACGATGTCTCCGACCTGGATGCCGGCCTTCTGCGCCGGCGAGTCGGTGGCGACCGAGCGCACGCGCACGTCGCCGGTGGAGGCCGTCGTCCCGGTCGCGAACGCGATCGTGAGCACGACGAGCGCGAGCACCATATTCATCGTCACGCCCGCGGCGAGCACGATCGCCTGCGCCCACCACGGCTTCGAGGTGAACGAGCCCACGTCGCCCTCGCCCGCTTGATGGATCGTGAAGTCGTCCTGCCCGAGGATCCGAACGAATCCACCGAACGGGATCGCGTTGATGCTGTAGTCGATGCCCGCGTGGCGGATGGCCGCGAGTCGCGGCGGGAAGCCGAACGCGAATTCGAGGACCTTCATGCCCAGGAGCCGCGCGGTCCAGTAGTGACCGAACTCGTGCACGGCGATGATCACGGTGAAGGTCAGCAGGAACAGGATCAGCGTCGGGAGGAAGTCCACCTGGGTCTACGCCAAGGCCGGTGCGGCTTCGAGAGCCGTCCGGACCGCGCGGTCGATGCCGAGGATCTCGCCGAGGTCGGGCGACGCCGGCGCGCGCTGCGCCGAGCCGAGCGCCGCGCCGCGCCGCAGGTACGACGCGATCTCGTCGAAGCGGATCTCGCCGCGCAGGAAGCGCGCGACGGCCACCTCGTCCGCCGCCGACAGCCCGATCATCGCCGCGAGATCCCCCGAGCGCGCGACGTCGAGCACCGCCGTCAGGCATGGATAGCGGCGGTCGTCCGGCGCGCCCTCGAACCGCAGCGCGCGCACGCGCGACCAGTCCAGCCGCGCCGCCGGCGAGGGTGCGCGGTCCCAGAGCAGCGCGTACTGGATCGGCAGGCGCATGTCGGGCTCCGCGAGCTGCGCCTTCACGCTGCCGTCGGAGAATTCGACCAGCGCGTGGATGACGCTCTCGGGATGGACGACGATGTCGATGCGGTCGTACGGGATGCCGTAGAGCCAGTGCGTCTCGACGACCTCGTACCCCTTGTTCGCGAGGGTGGCCGAGTCGATCGTGACCTTCGGGCCCATCTTCCACGTCGGGTGGCGCAGGGCCTCGTCCGGCGTGACGGTCGCGAGCTCACCCAGCTCGCGCTCGCGGAACGGTCCGCCGGACGCCGTCACCGCGACGCGCGACACGTTCTCGATGCGCTCGCCGATGAGGCACTGCCAGAGCGCGCAGTGCTCGCTGTCCACGGGACGCAGGCGCTCTCCCGCCCCGCCGGCGAGCGGCGCGACGAGGTGTCCGCCGGTGACGAGCACCTCCTTGTTCGCCAGCGCCACGCGCTTGCCGGCGCGCAGGGCCGCGAGCGTCGGCGCGAGCCCCGCGATGCCGGGCGTCGCGACGAGCACGAGGTCCACGTCGTCGCGCGTCGCGAGATCGCACAGCGCGTCGTCGCCGTCGCGCTCCTGCAGCACAGTCGTGACGGCGCCGGTCTCGGTCGCGAGCGCCTCGAGCGCGGAAGCGTTGCGCGCCGACGCAAGCGCCGTCACACGCAGACGGTCGCGGTTGGATCGGACGACGTCGAGCGCCTGCACGCCGATCGAGCCGGTCGCCCCGAGGATCGCGAGTCGTGTCACCACCTGACCATCATCCCACCCGCTGCGTTGGGATCAGCTGAAGGCGCCTCGCGCGAGCCAGAGGACGAACGCGACCGCGGGCGCGACGAAGATGAGGCTGTCGATGCGATCGAGGACTCCGCCGTGGCCCGGAAGCAGCGTGCCCGAGTCCTTCGCGCCGGCGGCGCGTTTGATCGCGGACTCCACCAGGTCGCTCGCGAACCCGACGGGTCCGACGAGCAGGGCGAGCAACAGGGTCGGTCCGGTCTTGATGCCCGCGGACGCCGCGATGAGGAGCACCACGACGGCCGCGGCGCCGAACCCCGCGAGCGTGCCTTCCCAGGTCTTTCCCGGGCTGATGCGCGGCGCGATCTTGCGCCGGCCGATCCGGGCACCGACCACGTACGCTGCGACGTCGGCCGCCCAGGTGGGTACGAGCGCGAGCAGCAGCCAGACCGGCAGCGTCCCGAGCCAGCCGCGGGTGCCCGCGTCGTTCGCGAGCCAGAGCTCGATGAGGTACCCGAAGAAGTACCCGAGATACAGCGCCGCGCCGAGCGTGAACACGGCACCGAGGACCGCCGGCTGCGGGCGGCCGCGCATCCCCTGTTCGAGGAAGACCGCGATCGCGACGGCGCCGAACGCCGCGACGAGCGCACCCGTCAGCACGGCGAGCTCGCTCGGCGAGGAGGAGCCGTACATGTGCGCGACGATGAATAGGACGACGAACACGGCGCCGACCAGCCACGGTCGGAACGACCGGTAGCGAAAGAGCGCACGGAGCTCGAGATACCCGAGCACGGCGAGGATCGCGATGAGGATCGCGAACGTCGGCCACGGCGCGAACAGCGCCGCGAGCACGACGACGCCGTACACGAGCGCGGTGCCGGTGCGGCGCTCGAGGTCGCGCACGTCCATGGCGGGAACGCTAGCGCCCGAAGCGGCGTTCACGTTTCGCATACGAGCCGAGCGCGTCGTCGAGATCGCTCACGGAGAAGTCGGGCCACAGCACCGGCGTCGCCCACATCTCGGCGTAGGCGACCTCCCACAGCAGGAAGTTCGACACCCGCAGCTCTCCGCCGGTGCGGATGAGGAGATCCGGGTCGGGATGGTCTGGCGCGTAGAGACGTGACGCGATGGCGGCCTCGTCGACCGCGTCCGGAGCGACACCGTCGCCGACGATGCGCCGCACGGCGTCGACGATCTCGGCGCGTCCGCCGTAGTTGAACGCCAGCGTCATCACGCCACGCGCGCATTTCGCGGTCGCCTTCACCGCGCCGGCGATCGAGCGCTGCAGCGCGGGCGACAGCTCGTCCAGCCGGCCGATGACCTCGAGGCGCACGTCGTCCCGCACGAGCGAGTCGGTCTCCCGGCGGATCGTCTCCTCGAGGAGACCCATGAGGCCGGTCACCTCCTCCGGATCGCGCGACCAGTTCTCGGTGGAGAAGGAGTACAGGGTCAGGTATTCGACGCCGCGCTCGCGCGCGGCGCGCAAGGTCTTGCGGATCGTCTCGACGCCGGCGCGGTGACCCGCGATGGCGGGCAGACGGCGTTGGCGCGCCCACCGGCGGTTGCCGTCCATGACGATGGCAATGTGCCGCGGCACGGAGCCAATGAGCTCGCTAAACGGCGAGGATCTCTTTCTCTTTGGCCGTGCCGATCTCGTCGGCCATGAGGATGTAGCGGTCGGTCAGCTTCTGCAGCTGCGCCTCCAGGCGCTTCACGTCGTCGGTCGAGACGCCCGAGCTCTTCTCCTTCGCGCGCATCTCCTCGTGCGTGTGGCGGCGCAGCGTGCGGATCTCGACGCGACCATCCTCGACCTTCTTGTGCAGCACCTTCACGAGGTCCCGCCGCCGTTCCTCGTTCAGCGCGGGGATGTTGAGGCGGATGACCGCGCCGTCGGTGTTCGGCGCGAGGCCGAGATCCGACGACTGGATCGCCTTCTCGATCGCCTTGATGAGGCCGCGGTCATACGGCTGGATCAGGATCTGCCGCGGCTCGGGTGCGTTGATCTGCGCGAGCTGGATGAGCGGCGTCGGGACACCGTAGGCCTCGACCTCCAGCTGCTCGACGAGTGACGGCGCCGCGCGGCCGGTGCGCACGGACGCGACGTCGTGCTTGAGCGCGTCGATCGCCTTCTTGAATCGCGTCTCGGTCTGCGCGAGGAGCTCTTCGAGCGCCATCAGCTGTGGACCAGCGTGCCGACGTGCTCCCCCTTCGCCGCACGCACCATCGCGTCCTTCTGCGAGATGTCGAAGATGATGATCGGGATGTCGCGATCCTCCGCCAGTGCCGCGGCGGTCGCGTCCATCACGCCGAGGCGCTTGTCCAGCAGGTCGCGGTGCGTCAGCTGGTCGATCTTCTTCGCGTCCTTCGTGGTCCGCGGATCGGCGTCGTACACGCCGTCGACCTGGTTCTTGCCCATGAGGATCACGTCGGCGCCGATCTCCGCGGCGCGGAGCGTGGCCGCCGTGTCGCTGGTGAAGTATGGATTTCCGGTACCCGCCGCGAAGATGACCACGCGCCCCTTCTCGAGGTGGCGGATCGCCTTGCGCCGGATGTACGGCTCGGCGACATCCTGGATCGTGATGGCCGACTGCACGCGCGTCGGCACGTCGAGCTGCTCGAGGGCGGACTGCAGCGCCAGGGCGTTGATGACCATGGCCAGCATGCCCATGTAGTCGGCCGTCGCGCGATCGATGCCGTGTTCGGCGACGGCCGCGCCGCGCATGAAGTTCCCGCCCCCGATGACGATGGCGACTTCGGCGGGAAGCCCCTGCACCTTACGGATCTCCTCGGCGAGGTACTTCACGTACTGAGGCGAGATGCCGAACTTGCGTTCGCCGAGAAGTGCCTCCCCGGAGAGCTTGAGCAGCACCCGGCTGTATTTGGCCGCGCCGGCCTGCGTCATCCGGGGGAGTTTAGGACTCGCCCAAGGCGAACCGCTGGAAGCGCCGCACGTGCACGTTCTCTTTGGTCGACGCCGCCACCGCGGTGACGAGGTCCTTGATCGTCTTCGACGCGTCGCGGATGTAGGGCTGACCCAGTAGCTCCTCGACGCTCGCCGGGTCCATCGCGGCGACCTGCATCGCGATCTCCTGCGCGAGCTTCTGGAACTCGTCGCCCCGCGAGACGAAGTCGGTCTCGCTCGCGAGCTCGACCAGCGCACCGATGCGTCCGCCGGAGTGGACGTACGACGCGACGAGGCCTTCCTTGGCCTCGCGCTCGGACTTCTTCGCCACCGATTGGATGCCCCGCTCCTTGATGAGCGCGAGGGCCTTGGCGTAGTCGCCACCGGTCTCTTCGAGCGCGCGCTTGCAGTCCATCACGCCGGCGCCGCTCTCGCTGCGCAGACGCTGGACTTCCTTCGGATCGATCCTTGTCATCACCACTTAGCTCTCCTCGCTGGTCTTGATGTCGATTGCCGCTTCGGTCTCGACGTCCGGCGTAGCGTCCTCTTCGTCCTCTTCGGGCTCCGGCTCGTACACGCGCGGCGTCCGCTTGGCACGCGGCACGCCGATGCCCTCGAGCTCGGCGACGGTCGTCGAAGGCGCATATCCCATGTCCTCGGGGCTCGCCTCCTTGCGGCTCGCGTCGAACATCGCGCGACCTTCGATGATCGCGTCGGCCATCTTCTGGCAGATGAGCTTGACCGCGCGGATCGCGTCGTCGTTCGCCGGGATGATCACGTCGATGAGATCGGGGTCGCAGTTCGTGTCGACCATCGCCACGACCGGGATCTCGAGGCGCCGAGCTTCCTCGACGGCGATGTGCTCGCGATGCGGATCGACGACGAAGAGCGCGCTCGGCGGCCGGTGCAACTCGCGCACCCCTGAGAAATAGCGGTCGAGGTGTGTGAGCTCGTCCTCGAGCCGCTGCGCGTCCTTCTTGGGCAGCGTCGCGAAGTCGCCGCGCTCCTTCCGCTCAGCGAGATCGTTGAGGCGCTGGATGCGCTTCTGGATGGTCACGAAGTTCGTGAGGAATCCGCCGAGCCAACGCTGGTTCACGTAGTGCGGCGGCCAGGTCGCGGACGAATACGTACGCCTCCTCGACGCGCGTGAGCGTCTGCTGGAGGTCGATGATGTGGATGCCGTTCCGCTCCATGAAGATGAAGCGCTTCATCTTCGGGTTCCAACGGCGCGCCTGGTGCCCGAAGTGGACCCCGGACTCCAGGAGCTGCTTCATGGTGACAACGGCCACGTGGGCCTCCCTTTTTCCTCCGCCTCCGTCAGCTCGCCTGGGGTCGCCGGCGCGCCAGGGGCGCGGAAGGCGAGGGCCGCGGCGATCGGGAAGGCGTGCGTGATATCGGGCGAAACGTCCGATCCGGTACCAGTGTACGCGAACTGGCACGCCCGGTGCCGTATGCGAGCGACGTGGCGAAGTACGACGAGAGACCGGTCCCGCGCGGCACGTCGCACCGCTGGGAGGTTCTGATGGCGGTCGACGAGCAGGCGGAGCGGCCGCGACGCGACCGGCGCACGGCGCTCGAGGTGCGGCACGAGCATCGCGTTTTGCACGATCTCGGGGCCGAGAAGCTTCGGCAGATCCCGCTGGTCTCGGACGGCGCTCGCCTCACGCGCCGCTCCGAGTACCTCGACCTGCACGATCCGGCTCGAGCGGACTTCCGCGCGCTCGGCGACGAGGTCGTGCGGCCGGGCCAGCGGCTCGTCGCGCGTTCCGAGGTCTCAGCCGAGGTCTGGCGGGCCCTCCTCGACGGCTGCGACCGCGTCGTCGGACGGCGCAGCCTACCCCGCTCCGCATGAAAACGAGCGGCCCGGTTGCCCGGGCCGCTCGTGGACTGCGATATCGCAGACGCTTAGGTCAGGTTGTTGCCGATGTTGCTGAAGATGTTCTGGAGTTGGCCACGAAGGAAGATCATGGCCACGATGACGGCAATGGCGATAACGGCGATGATGAGTGCATATTCGACGAGGCCCTGACCCTCTTCCTCACGGAAAAAAGCGATCACTGAGTACCTCCTTTCCTTGCGTGCTCAGCGAGCGAACAGCCCACCAAGGGGAAAGGATAGATTGGCCCGAGGCCTCGACAAGGCCTAGCAACGGGTATGACCCGCTCACTGATACGCCCGAGCGACCCTGTAGTCACGGTCCTGGCCTTCCGCCTAACGGAAGTCGGGGTGTCCCCGGGAGGCGATCTCGCCGCGGAGCGATTCCAGCGCGCTGGCGGGCCGTCCGGACACCGGCACGTCGCCATCGAGCGACGCGGCGATCGCGTCGCGCAGCTCCGGTAGCGTGCAGCCGAACAGCTCGTCCAGCAGCGAGTACAGCGTGCGGCGCGCGTCCACGGAGAGTCCACGCAGCCACACGGACACGAGCTGCGAAGCGCGCTCGTTCATCGTGTTGATCATGGTGAGCGTCCGATGATCACCGTCAACGTCCGCTACATGGTCCACGACGTGGACGCCGCGGCCGTCCTCGACGTCATCGAGCTCTTCCAGCCGCGCTGACATGG
>VBEZ01000123.1 GCA_005882255.1 Chloroflexota bacterium
CCGATCGGAGCGACGATGCGCCCGTCGGCGGTGAGCTGCTGCAGGAGCGCCGGGTCGATCGCGGGCGTCGCTGCGGTGATAAGGATGCGGTCGTACGGCGCCTCAGGCGGATAGCCGAGCGACGCGTCGGCATGGATGACGCGCACGTTCGCGTAGCCAAGGCGTCCGAGCCGCTCGCGCGCCGCGTCGGCGAGCGACGCGTGGCGCTCGATGGAGATGAGCTGGCGCACCAGTTCCCCCAGCACCGCGGCCTGATACCCGGAGCCCGTTCCGACCTCGAGCACGCGGTGGTCGGGATCGGTCGCGAGGAGCTCGGTCATCCGCGCGACGACGTAGGGCTGCGAGATCGTCTGACCCTCGCCGATCGCGAGAGCGTGGTCACCGTACGCGGCGTCGCGGTCGGCGGCGCCGACGAACTCGTCACGCGGAACACGGGCCATCGCGTCGAGGACCCGCCGGTCGCGGATCCCGAACCGCTCGAGCTGGCGCACCATGTCGATCCGCGCGCGTCCGACGTCCACGCGCACATGATGCCGCTGACCGGGGAGGGCTCGGCGGACGCTGCGGCGGTCAGCTCTTCTCGATCGGCACTCCGATGAGGCTGCCCCACTCCGTCCACGAGCCGTCGTAGTTGCGGACGCGGTCGTGGCCGAGCAGATAACGCAGCACGAACCAGGTGTGCGCGCTGCGCTCTCCGATACGGCAGTACGCGATGGTCTCGGTACCGCGCGCGAGGCCCTTGCCCTCATAGATCGCTCTCAGCTCATCCGCGGTCTTGAAGCGACCGTCCTCGGCCACCGCGGTCGCCCACGGCACGTTCTGCGCGCCGGGGATGTGGCCACCGCGCTGCGCGCCCTCCTGCGGAAGGTTCTCCGGCGCGAGCAGCTCGCCCGCGAACTCCTTCGGCGAGCGGACGTCGATGATCTTCGTGCCGTTGCCGGTGACCTTCTCGAGCACGTAGTCGCGCAGCGCGCGGACCGACGCATCGGGACCCTGCGCGCGATATTCGCTCCGCTGGAACGACGGACGCTCCGTCACCAGAGGCCGGCCTTCGGCGAGCCACTTCGCGCGACCGCCGTTGACGAGCCGCGCGTCCCGGTGACCGTAGTACTTGAGGAGCCAGAAGAACCACGCCGCGAACCAGTTGTTGTTGTCGCCGTAGACGACGATGGTGGTGTCCTTCGTCGCTCCGTTCTTCGAGAGGAACTCCTCGAGCTGCTTCTTGTCGAGGAGATCGCGCACGGGTTGCTGCTGCAGGTCGCTCTTCCAGTTCACGCCGATCGCGCCCGCCGCGTGACCCTGGTCGTACGACGAGGTGTCGACGTCGACCTCGAAGACGCGGACGTTCGGGTCCTTCGCATGCTCGGACAGCCAGCTGGTCTCGACGAGCGTTTCGGGGTGTGCGTACTGAGTCATATCTTCACCTCCGTGACCTTCACGGTGTAGCAGCGCCGACGCTGCCGGTGAACGAAGCATGTGCGTAGCGCACGCCGAGCCAGGGCAGGATGTCGCCGTTCCGCCCGACGTGGCTATCGTATCGGCGACGTGCTGGACTTCGAGCAGCTCGCCTTCATCGAGAAGTGGCGACAGAAGGCGTCACGCGGCATCGTCGTCGTGCTCGACGGCACGCGCGGCGACATCGTCGTGACGCTTCGCGTGGGCGAAGGGCCGGCGCGCGTGGATCTTCGCGGCCAGGACGCCACCGGAGCCGTGCGCAAGCACCGGCTCTCGATCGGCGACCGCATCACGATGGCTATCGAGTACGCGGCGAAGGACGTGCAGCCGGTCGCGAGCGCGATGAAACCGGGTGCGGTCATCGCGCCGGGCGCGACCGTGAGCGGCACGGTCCGCGAGACGGGCGAGATCGCCGTCGTCGACTGCGGAGTGGATGTCCTGGTGCGTGGCGAGACGCTGCCGAAGGTAAGCGAAGGTGATGTGATCTCGTTCACGGTCGCGTCGGAGGGAAAGGCCTACCTCATCCCGACGCGCGGATAGCCGCGCTCAGCATTTCTCGAGCGCCTGCGCGATCTCCTCTTCGTCCGGTACTTCCCGGAGCTGATGGACATCGATGTAGCGCACGATCCCGGCGGCGTCGACGACGATGATGGCGCGCTCGGGCCGCCCGATCTCGTCGTTGAAGACCCCGTATGACTGCGTGACCTTCCCGTGCGGCCAGAAGTCGCTGCAAAGCGGGTACTTCGTGCCGCCAAGGGATTCGGCCCAGGCCTTCAGCGTGTAGACGCTGTCGCACGAGATGCCCACGACCTGGGCACTGCCGCCGGCGAAACGCTCCTGCAAAGCGTTGAGCGCCGGCGCCTCGCTGTTTCAGGTGTTGGTGAACGCGAAGGCGAAGAACGCGAGCACGACGCGCTGCCCGCGGAGCTTCGAGAGCGTGACCTCACTCCCGTCGTGAGCGCGGAGCGTGAAGTCGGGAGCGGCATCGCCGACCTTGAGTGTCTTCGTCTCGGTCGCGATCTTCGTGCGACCCTTCGGCGCGGGCATCGACCTAGACTAGCCGCACATGGCCGTGACCGATTCCCGTCGACGCATCGAGGTCGATCGCCATGCATTTCTCGAGTACCAGATCAGCTGCCCGTACTGCGGCGCGAAGGTCGGTCCCCGCGCGGTCACGCGAGAGCACCTCGACGTGCCACCGAATCCGCCCTATGCCGCGACGGTGAAATGCCCGAAGTGCGGCGAGATCTTCGAGGTGCTGTTCCGCAGCTAAGGGATCACGGTCACGTAGAGGAAGACGCCCTGGTCCTCCATCCACGTGACGGCATCGATGACGGGACGCAGGTTGATCGCATAAGTGCCCGGTGTGATGGGCGCGCGCACCTGGAAGGTGAAGGTCCCGACCGCGCCCGGTGGAACGCTCGCCTCGCTCTGGAACGCGACGCGATTGGCCGATGGCCATCCGACGCCGAGGCCCGCCCAGGTCTCGTTATCGCGGTTCACGCCAAGACGCGCCTCCTGGCCGAGGAGGCCCTTGGTCCAGGTCTGCGCGCCGGTGTTCACGAAGCTGATCGACAGCGTGCCGCTCACCTGACCGGCACGCAGCGTCGGATACGGCGACTGCGTCAGCCAGCGGCTGCGATAGTTGACGGTCGTCATCACCGGCACGACGACACCCTGGTCCTCGAGCCAGGCGACTCCATCGACGACCGGTCGCAGCGGAACGTTGACCAGACCGCCGGCGAACGGGGCCTTGATGGCGAACGTGAACGTTCCGATCCCACCGGGCGCGACCGTGGACTCATTCTGGACCGCGACGCGGTTCGCGGACGGCCAGCTGACGTTCATCCCGAGCGCGCT
>VBEZ01000162.1 GCA_005882255.1 Chloroflexota bacterium
ATCGAGCCGTCTCGCGGGTCGTAGCTCGCGTGGTGGATCGGCGCCGGCGCTTCGCGCGGGCCATCGACCGTCCATTTCCTTCGATCCGCGTCGCTGCGCAGCGTGTACAGCCCCTTCTTGGTCCCGACGAGTAGCACGACCTGCTTTGTCATCCCGTCCCCTCCTGTATCTATCCGCCCGAGAGCGCCGGAAGAACGTGCACGATGTCTCCATCCGCGAGGGTAGCGTCCTCACCACCTAGGAAGCGCGCGTCCTCTTGGTTCACGAACAGGCTGAGGTGCGCGCGGAGGCGGCCATGCTCGTCGCGCATCCGCTCGGCGAGCGAGGGATGCGCGCGCACCAGCGCCTCGAGCGCCTCGCGCAGGGTCGCGGCGTCGAGCGTGACGTCGCGCGCTCCGCCCGCGAATCCGCGGTAGGCGCCGTGAAGCAGTACCCGCACATGAGCACGACGAACGGGAGTGGCCAAGCTGGACACAGGCTAGCGAGAACGGCGCTCGAGACGCCGCTCGAGCAGCGCACGCTCGGCGGGGTTCTCGGTCAGCTCGAGCGCGCGCTCGTCGGCCGCGCGCGCGTCCGCCGGTCGGCCAAGCGCGCGGAGGAGCTCAGCGCGCGTCGCGTGGAACAGGTGGTAGCGATCCAGCTCCCCCGACAGCGCGTCGACGTCCCCCAGCGCGGTCTCGGGCCCTTCGACGTGCCAGAGCGCGATCGCGCGGTTGAGCCGCACCACCGGCGTCTCGCCGAGCGCGAGCAGGGCGTCGTACGAACGCAGGATCTCAGGCCAGCGGGTGGTCGCCCAGCTCTTCGCGTTCGCGTGCGCGCCGGCGATCAGCGCCTGGAGCTGATACGGGCCGGGGCTGCGCATGCGCAGGAAACGGCCGACGAGCAGGAATGTGTCTTCGATCAGCCGGCGATCCCATTTCGCGCGATCCTGGTCGCGCAGCAGCACCAGCTCGCCGTCCGCGTCGAAACGCGCGTCGGCGCGCGCGAGGTTGAAACGCATGAGGGCGAGCAGCCCGAGCACCTCCGGCTCGTCGGGCATCAGCTGCGCCAGCAGCGAGGTGAGCCACTCCGCCTCGGCCGCGAGGTCGCGGTCGCTCGCGCCGCGGGATCCCGTCGCGAGGTAGCCCTCGTTGAACATCAGATAGAGCACCGCGAGCACCTCGCCGACGCGGTCCGGCAGCTCGTGCCCCTCGGGAACGCGAAAGGGGATCTTCGCGTCGACGATCTTCCGCTTCGCGCGGACCAGGCGCTGGGCGATCGTCGCTTCGGACTGGAGGAACGCGCGCGCGATCTCGGCCGTGGTCAGGCCGGCGACCGATCGGAGCGTGAGCGCGAGCTGCGCCTCACGCGCGAGCGCGGGATGGCAGCAGGTGAAGATCAGCTCGAGGCGCTCGTCGGGCATCGAGCTCGTCGGCGTCATCGGTCTCTCCTCCAGCTGGGCCACCTTTTCGCGGTAGCGCGTCTCGCGTCGCAGCCGGTCGATCCCTTTGCGGTGCGCGGTCGTCATCAGCCAGGCGCCGGGGTTGTCGGGGATTCCGGTGCGTGGCCAGTGCTCGAGGGCGGCGACCAGCGCGTCCTGCACGCACTCCTCCGCGAGGTCGAAATCGCCGAGCCGCTTCACGAGCGCCGCGGTAAGCCGGCCCGCCTCCTCGTGGAAGACGGCGGCCACCGCGTCGCTCGTGATCGTGATCAGGCTCCGTGCACCACGATCGGGCGGACTTCGACGTCGCCACCCGGCCAGCTCTTCGCGATCGCGATGGCCTTGTCGAGATCCTCGACTTCGATGAGCGCGAAACCGCCGACCGCCTCCTTCGATTCGATGAACGGTCCGTCGATGACCTTCATCGCGCCATTCACGCGTTTGACCGACGTCGCGTTGCGCTGCATCCCGAGCTCCTCGCCGCCCTTGATGACGCCGGTCTTCGACAGGTCGTCCCACCACTTCATGAGCGGCTGGTACGCCTTGTCGAGCTCTTCCTTCGACTGCTTGTCGTACCAGTCGTCGCTCGCGACGAACATGAGCACGTACTTCGGCATCTCTAGACCTCCGCCACGCGTTCGCGCTGTTCGACGACATCGCGGATCTCGATCCCGTATCCCGGCCAAGTCTTCGCGATGGCGATCGCCGCCGCCAGGTCCGGGGCCTCGATGATCGAGAAACCGCCAACGGACTCCTTTGACTCGATGAACGGGCCGTCGATCACGGTCACCTTGCCGGTGCTGCCCTTGCGGATCGTGGTCGCGGTGCGCGTGGGTTGCAGCTCGGCACCGCCGTCGGCGATCTTCGGCCCGTTGACCTCGAACCACTTGAAGATGTCGGCGTAGACCTTTTGCTGCTCGGGCGTGGGGTCGCTCTGGTAATCCACGCCATCGTCCATGAACAGGAATGCGTACTTGGACATCGCTCGTGCCTCCCTTGGCCGTTGTACCGATACGACGAACGGCTCCGCCCCGGATAGACGAGCGTAGCCGGGGGAGCGGCGTGCCCGGTGCTACGTGCGCGACATATGGGCGGGCGGCCAGCCGCCCGGGGGCACCGCGCCTCGCTCGAGCTGGAGCAGCCGGCGCTTCGCATCGAGACCCCCGGCATAGCCGCCGAGCGTCCCATCGCTCGCGACGACCCGGTGGCAGGGGACCACGATCGGGATCGGGTTGTCCCCGATCGCCCCGGCCGCCGCCCGGTAGGCGCGGTCGTTGCCGGCGTTGTGCGCGACCTTCGCGTAGGTGATGAGCTGGCCGTAGGGCACCCGCGCCGTCACGGCGAGCACCTTTTGCTGGAACGGCGTCAGCGGCGACAGGTCGACCGTGATGTCGAAGTCGCGACGTTTGCCGCTCCAGTACTGATCGAGCTCGCGCGCGACGTCGTCCACGCGCCGCGCGTCGGGCAGGACGCCCGGCCCGTAGGCGCGGACGATGCGGCGCAGCTCGAGCGGCGATGGCTCAGCGCCGTAATGGATGTTGAGCAGCCCCCGTGGCCCGACCGCGACCCAGAGCGGGCCGAGCGGTGAATCGACGACGCGGTAGCCGACCGTTTCGAGCCCCTCGCGCCGGGCGCGCCGCACCAGACGCTCGCGTGCTCCCGCGACGACCACATCGAGCTCGCTCATCGCATCGCCTCCTTCACTTTCTTCATCGCTTCCGCGACGCGCGACCTGGCCGCGTCCTCGCTGCACTCGAGCGCGACCGACACCTCCGCGTACGACAGTCCCTGCACCTTGCGCAGCACGAACGCGGCGCGCTGTCCCGTCGGCAGCGCCTTCACCGCGGTCGCGAGATCCGCGAGCGATACGCCATCGCGCTCCGGCGCCGCGAGCGGCAGATCCCCGAGGCGAACGAATCGCTTCGCGCGCCTGCCTCGATCGATCGCCTTGTTCGTCGCGATCTTGTAGAGCCACGCGCGCTCGTGACCACGCCGCGGCGGTGGCCACGCACGGAACGCCGCGAGGAACGTGTCCTGGTAGACATCATCCGCATCGTCGCGGTCGCCGACCAGGCGCAGCGCGTACGCGAAGATCTCACGTTCGTGCTGCTCCAGGAGCTCGCCGAATGTTGCTGGATGTGTCATTCGTTCTGTATAGAACGTTGAAACGTCTAGCGGTGTGAGATGCCCTATCGTCGCTGTGCAGTGAAGAGGGGAAGCGCAGCCGTCCTCGCGTTCGCGTTCGTGGTCGTCGCATCATGCGGCGGCACCGGCGCGACGACCACGACAACAGTTGGCGCCGGAGCGACAGCTGCCGCAGCGTCCAGCAGCGCCGCGACGGGCGCCCCGGCTAGCGGCGGCCCGTCCTTCGCGCAGGTCCTCAGCTCCGCGAAGGCGACCGAATACAAGGTCACGTACAAGCTCACCACGACCGTCGGCGCCGATACGATCAGCGGCGAACAGTCGTGGTTCTTC
>VBEZ01000051.1 GCA_005882255.1 Chloroflexota bacterium
TCCGGCGGCAACTGGCGCTCCGGCGACATGACCCTCGCCGAGGGCCACTACAAGGTGTCCGCATGGCAGACCCTGCCGAACGATCCGTCCGGCGGTGACAAGACCAAGGTCTTCAAGACTGACTGCGGCCAGACATCGGGCGGCGGCGCAGGCGAAGAGACCCGCGGTCAGATCACCGCGGCGATCAGCGGAGCGACGACCTTCAACGCGGCGCTGAAATCACGGGTGGAAGGCGCTGTGACGCTTCTCGCGTCCTGCACCAGCCTCCTCCTCCCGGCGACGGTGCTGATGCTCCAAGGCGACATCACGGCGGCCACGAACGACTCGGCCGACGTCAAGCTCAAGACCGAGGCGGCGCAGACCGCGCTCGATAATCTCAACATCGCGATCGCATCGGGTAGCGCGGTTTCCATCGCGCTAGCGGTAACCGCGGCTGACACCGCGATGACCAATCTCCAAACATCCATCGACACCGCCTCATTGGCCAAGACGGCCCTCAACACGGATTTCGCAGGAGTCGTATCCGTCTGTGGCTCCATCAGCGGTGGCACCGGTGGTGGCAACGGCGGTGGTGGCAATGGCGGTAGCAACGTCGGCGGGCAGCAAGGCTCGCTGACCGGATCGCAGTCGAACGGCGGAAGCCGTACGGGCACCGGCTCCAAGAGCAAGGGCAACAAGAGTGGCACGGGCACCGGCTCGAAGAGCAAGAACGGAGGCGCTTCCGCCAGCGTTGGCGCCAGCGTCAACGGAACGAACAGCGCTTCGCAAGAAGGCAGCACCGGCGGAACCGGCAGCACCGGAGGAACCGGTGGAACCGGTAGCACCGGTGGCACTGGCAATGGGAACGGCAATGGCAACGGCAACGAGCAAGCCAGCGTCGCCGTGCAGGCCCGCATCGAGCTCGAGGCGATGATCAGCAACGCCGAGAACGTGGCGGCACAGCTCGCGGCGAAGATCGCCACGGCCGAGCAGCCACTGCGCTTGGGCTCGCTGAACATCACGCAGCAGCTCGCCCTCAACGCGACGGTCCAAGCCGCGCTCGCGGCGCAGACCGAGCTCGCGGCGAAGCTCGCCGCGGCGGAGAACGCGCTCACGGCGCTCAACACCGCGATCAACTCGGGCAACGCCGCCGAGATCGCCGCGGCAGCGACCGCCGCTGAGCAGGCGGCGGCCAATCTCAACACGGCGGCAGGCGCCGCCGCGCAGGCGAACGCGAATCTCGCGACCACGACCAACTCGATCAGCGCGACCACCGGCGCGGCCCCGGTCGTAGCCGGCGTGCAGACCTCGCCAACCAATGCCGGTACCACGCAGACGACGCAGACCGGCGCGCAGAGCACAACGACATCGCAGACCGTCGTCGGGGGCGTGCAGACGCTTCCTTCGACCAGCACTGAGAGCAACATCCCGCTCATGGCGCTTGGCGGTGTCCTCGTCAGCGTCGGGGCCTGGTTGCTCCGCAAGCCTCTGCGAAACATCGTCTGACCCGCGGGCCCAGCGGGGCCTGCCTTGCGCGAAGGGAGCCCGGGAACGGGCTCCCTTCTTTTCGCGGGAATGTCCGGCGAGGCATGGCTCGTGCACCGCCGCCCGTTCGGAGCGTGAGCGATGGCACAAGAGATCGAGGACGTCGAGACCGCTACACCGGAACCGGATCTACCCCTCTGGGACCTGAAACGCGGCGCGGAGATCGACCCAACGCTGGTCGTCATCGACAAGCTCGGCGAAGGTACGCGCTACGAGGCCTACCGCGCGTGGGATCGCGAATTGTTCTGCGAGACGGCGGTCAAGGTCATACGTCCGCACCGTGTCGGGGACGACAAGGCGCTGGAGGGATTCGAGCGCGAGATCACGATCGGCATGCGGATGACGCATCCGTATCTCGTGCGATTCCTTCGCTGGAGCGCGAAGCCACCCCGCCCCTATCTGGTGATGGAGTACGTGCGCGCGCAAACGCTCGGCGCGCATCTTCAGGACGTCGGAGCGGTGAGCATCCCCGAGACGTGCCTGCTCGGCATCCGGATGGCGGGCGCGCTCCAACACATGCACAACAACTGGGCGCTCCATCTCGATGTGAAGCCATACAACGTCACGATGGGCGATCCGCCGAAGCTGTTGGACCTTAGCCTGGCGCGAACGTTCGCCGGCCCGCTGAAGATGCGTCACACCGTCGGAACGAAGGAGTACATGCCACCAGAGCAGTGCGAATACGGCGAGGTCACGCCACAAAGCGATCTCTTCTCGCTCGGCGCGACGCTGTACGAAAGCGTCTCGAAGATGCTTCCATTCCCGGAGGGCGACGCGGACGCCGAATCGCGGGCCGACCAGTATCCGCAGATCGCATGCGACGCGCTGCCGCTCGCGGAAGTCACCGACGTGCCACGTGAGTTCGCCCAGGTGGTGATGGCGTGTCTCGCCCGAGATCCGCGCCGCCGCCCTGACTCCGCGATCGAAGTCGCGGTCGCGCTCGAGCGCGTCGTCGAGGGGCTGGGTCTGAAAGAGCTCCTCGCTTGGCCGAAGGGAGTTCGCGTGCGACCCTAGGTTCCGATGCGCCGGCTGCGCGACTTCTGGTTGGGCGAGGCCGACGTCGCGCCCGTGGCGCTGTTTCGCATCCTCTTCGGACTCCTGCTCTTCAACTGGTTCTGGCAGCTCTACCCGAACCTGACCGCATTCTTCACCGATGCCGGCATCCTGCCGCGGTCGGACCTCGCGTCGAGCTACCCCGATCGACTTTCCGTCCTGAGCCTGTCGGGCGAGGGGTGGGTGGTCGCTGCGATCTGGGCCGTCTCGTGCGTCGTGGCGCTCTCGCTCGCGGCGGGATGGCATACGCGGCTCGCGTCGCTTCTGTCGTTCGTCCTCGTGTCGAGCTTCTCGTGGCGCGATCCGCTGATCCTCGACGGGAGCGATCTCGTGTTCCGCCTCGTCCCGCTGTGGCTCGCGTTCACGGCAGCCGGTGACCGCTGGTCCATCGACGCGCGTCGCCGTGACGCGCCCGCCGCGCGAGGCTGGGCATTTCCGATCCGCCTCCTCGAGCTTCAGATCGCGTGGATCTACCTCGCGACCGGCCTCGAGAAGCTCGCTGGGATCGACTGGGTCCAGGGCACGGCCGCGTACTACGCCCTGCAGCTCGAGCACACGTTCGCGCGACCGTGGGCAAACGCGTTCGCGGTCGATCCGGTGCTCTCGCATCTCATCACCTGGTACACGCTCACGGTCGAGCTGGCGTTCCTCCCGCTGGCGATGCTCCCATTCGAGCGCACCCGATCGGTCGCGGCCTTCGGAGCCGCCGCGATGCAGCTCGGCATCCTCCTCTTGATGAACGTCGGCAACTTTCCGCTCGTCATGCTCGTGGCCTGCGTGATGTTCGTCCCACCCCGGTGGATCCACCGCGGCATGCGCGAGGCCGCCGTGCCCGCGGCGGCCCCCGCCGTCCGTGGGTCGCGACGTCGCGCGGCCACGTGGCTTCTGGCGATCGCCGCCGCGGCCGCGTTCGTCACCGCCGTGCCATCGGAGGCGGAGGCGCTCCGACCGAGTGGCGATCTTGCGTCGCTGCTGCGATCGCTCTCGCTCGATCAGCGCTGGGACATGTTCTCGCCGAACGCGGCGCGCTCCGATTGGTGGCTCGTCGCGCCCGCCGCTCTGGCCGACGGCACGCGGTTCGACCTCCTGAGTGAACGCGGCGCGGACGACCGTAGCGCGCGATACAGTGACCCGCTCTACACGCGCTGGACCAAGGTGCACGAGCGCATCGCCAGTAGCTTCTACGCGGGCTATCGTTCTGCGTACGCGCGCTACTTCTGTCGCGCGCGTAACTCACAACTCGCACCTGGCCAGTCGCCGCTCGCGAGCTTCGAGCTCTTCTACGTCGAGCGGACGATCCAGGCGCCGGAGAAGGGACCACCGCTGATCTCCGAGACGAAGCTCTGGTCGCAGCAGTGCTAGAGCAGCAGCCGCAGGAGCGCCGTCTCGTGACGGTGCTCTTCGCCGACTTCGCCGGATTCACCGAGCTCGCCGACCAGATGGATCCCGAGGAGCTGCAGGTCCTGGTGTCGGGCATCTTCGAGGATCTCGCCGAGGAGGCGATCCGGCACGACGGGACCATCGAGAAGTTCATCGGCGACGCGATCTTCGTCGTATTCGGTGCGCCCGTCGCGCACGAGGACGACCCGCAGCGGGCGCTCCGCACCGCGCTCGCGATGCAGCGCGTCTTCGCCGACCACGCCGCGCGCGTGAAGAAGGAGCGCGGCGTCGAGTTCGGCCTTCGCATCGGCATCCATACCGGCATGGTCGTCGCGGGCGCGGTCCGCAGCGTCGCGGAGTACGGCGTGATGGGCGATACCGTGAACATCGCGTCGCGCCTCCAGTCCGTGGCAGGACCCGCCGAGATCTACGTCACGCAGACCACTTTCCGCCTGACCAACCGCGAGTTCAGCTTCCGTGAGGTCGGCCCGATCGAGCTGAAGGGCAAGGACAAGCCGATCCTCGCCTACGCACTTATCGGAGAGCGCACCGACGTCCGGCCGAGCATCGAGATCGCGGCGCCTCTCGTCGGTCGCTGGATGGAGCTCTCCCGCCTCGACCTCGCCTACCAGTCCGCGCGCCTCGGCCGCACCGAAGTCGTGCTCATCGCCGGCGAGCCGGGCATCGGAAAGAGCCGGCTCGCGTCGGAGTTCATCGGCCTCGCCACCGCCGCCGAGGAGGGCTCGAAGGCCGCCGACGCCCCGCGCGTGATGCGCTGGACGTTCTCGCGCGTGAACCAACGGAGCTACGCGGGCTTCATCGAGCCGATCCTCGTCGAGCTGAGCGTGCAGCCGACGGATGTGGACGGCGTCACACGGGTCGGCGAGAAGCTTCAGGAGCTGGGCTTCGCGAATCCGCTGATGATCGCGCCGACGCTCGCGCAGTTCCTCCATCTGCCCGGCGTGAGCGAGCCGGCGAGCGACTCGGAGGAATGGAAGCGTGCGATGTACATCGTCGTGTACGACGTGATCGCAGCGCTCGCGCGGCAGCATCCCCTGCTTTACGTCCTCGAGGACCTGCACTTCGCCGACGCGGCGTCGCTCGACCTCTTGTGGTTCCTCGCCTCGCGCGCCTCGCGTGTGCCGATCCTGTTCCTGCTCGCGCAGCGCCTCGGACCGGGCTCGCCGGAGCCGAAGCCGTCGCGCACGAACTTCACGCAGCTCGTGCTCGAACCGCTCTCGGACGAGGAGGCCGCGCGCATCGTCGAAGCGACCCTCGATTGGATCCCCGACGAGCTGCGCGACCGGATCGTCGCGCGCGCCGGCGGCAATCCGTTCTTCATCGAGGAATCGCTGCGTTCGCTCGTGGAGTCGGGCGCCGCGGAGAAGGACGCGAGCGGCGAGTGGCATCTGCGCGAGCGTCCGGCCGCGCTCGAGGTCCCGGCAACGCTGCACGCGGTCGTGGCATCGCGCATCGACCGGCTACCCCCGACCGCGCGCGAATGCATCCAGCTCGCGGCCGTCATCGGGCAGCGCTTCGGCGACCGCGTGCTCCGGGAGGCGGGCGGCGACCGGATCGCCGACGCCGTCGACCAGCTCATCGCCGCGGACCTCGTGCTCGAGGCCGTGCCTGGGGAACGGCGCGAGGGCCGCTACCGGTTCAAGCACGCCGTCGTGCAGGAGGTCGCGTACAACACGCTGCTCGTGCGTCGCCGCATCGAGCTGCATCGCCGCGTGGCGGCGGCGTACGAGGCGGTGCTCGGCGAGGAGCTGAAGGAGTTCTATCCCGCGCTCGCGCACCACTACCTCATCGGCGAAGTTCCCGAGAAGGCCGCCGAGTACTCGTGGAAGTCCGCGCAGCGGGCGACGGATCGACGCGGCGGTCGAGGCGCTCTACCTGATCGCGCGCGTGCGGCGCTACCGGGGCGAGAGCGACGCGGCGCTCTCGGCCTACGAGCGAGCGCTCGTGCTGCTCGAAGCGCGCGATCCGAAGAGCGGCGAGGTCGCGATCCTGCTGGCGCACATGGCGGAGCTCTGCACGCGGTGGGACGCGAAGTATCCGGATCTCGAAGGGCTCATCGAACGAGGCCTCGCCATCGTGGGGACCGCGCGCTCGCGCGAGCGCGTGCTGCTCCTCGCCGCGAAGTCGTTCATGCCGCGGCGCGGGCCCAAGTCGACGGACGCCGACTGGGAGGCGTCGCTCGCGACCGCGAAAGAGGCGCTCGCCATCGCGGAGGAGCTCGGCCTCTTGCGCGAGCGCTCGCTGTGCCTCGACGCGGTGGGCTACGCCTATCGCGAGCTCGGCAACTTCCGCGAGGCGTATCTCGCGAACCAGCGACGGCTGCCCATCGCGAGATCGCTGCAGGACAGCGACGAGCTCATCGACGCGCACACGATGGTCGCGCTGGCGGCGCTCTCCCTCGGCGACATGAGCGAGGCCATGGAGCACGCCGCTAGCGCGCGCGAAGTCGCGATCGAGACGGAGAAGCCGCGGCTCGGCGCGCACGCGCTACGCACGGAGGCTCTCGCGCATCTCCTCGCCGGCGACTTCCCGGGCACGGTCGCCGCCGCCGCGCGCCGCGAGCGCTTCGCGTCCCCGACGAAATGGCCGTCGATGCTGGGCATCGCGATCGGGGCCGCCGCCGCGATGGCCTCGCCCGAGGAGAAGACCTATCGCGACCTGCTCGTCGAGCAGGAGGCGTCGCCGTCCGAGATCGCGCTCGCAGATTTCTTCGCCGCGTACTACGGACTGCGCGAGAGCGAAAGCGCGTATCACGCCCTGCGCAGTGCCGGGCAACCGAAGGCGATCATCGATCACATGCTCGTCGGCCCGCTCATGGTCCTCGCAGCGGCCCGCTGGCGCGTTCCCGACGAAGCCTTCGAGGACCGCGTCGCGTCGATCGTCGAGCGCACCGGGCACGCGCGCGGCCGCGCGCTCCTCACGCAGGCGGAGGCGATCCGCGCCTACCACGCCGGCGAGCACATCAAATCCGCGAAGCTGCTCTTCGACGCGGTGCAGGCGTTCGCGACGCTCAAGCTCGACTACGAGCGGGCGGTCGCGCTCGCGGACCTCGCGCGCGCGTTACACGACGTTCCCGGGCGCGAGGAGCAGGCGCAGGCGCAGTGCGACGAGGCGAAGGCGATCGCCGAGCGGCTCAGCGCGACCGCGCTGCGCGTCGCCGCGGAGAACCTGACCGTCCGGGTCTAGTCGGGCTCGTCAGAGCGACGACCGACCCTCAGCTGAGGCTCCGCGCCAGGACACTTCGCGCCGCGTTGTACCCGCACATCCCGTGCACGCCGCCACCCGGCGGCGTCGCGGACGAGCAGAGGTAGATGTCGCGCGCGGGCGTCGCGTACGGATCGATCGCGATGCGCGGCCGCGCGAACAGCTGCAAGCCTGAGTGCGAGCCGCACGAGATGTCGCCGCCGGCGTTGTTCGCGTTGCGGTGCTCGACGTCGCGCGGGTTCATCACGCTGCGCGCCAGGACGCGGTCGCGGAATCCGGGCGCGAACCGCTCGAGCTGCGCTTCGATGCGGTCGGTCATGTCCACCGTCGAGCCGTTGGGCACGTGACAGTAGGCCCAGAGGGTGTGCTTCCCTGCCGGCGCACGGGTGCGATCGAACAGACTCTGCTGCGCGACGAGGACGAACGGACGCTCGGGATGCTGGCCCCGCCACACCGCCGACTCCGAGGCCGCGATGTCCTCGAACGACCCGCCGAGGTGCACCGTCCCGGCCCGCAGGCAGTCCGCGGCGCGCCACGGGACCGGACCATCGAGCGCGTAGTCGACCTTGAACACGCCGGGTCCGCGGCGGTAGCGACGCAGCGCGCGCCGGTAGCCGGCGGGCAGACGGTCCGCGGCGATGCTCTCGAGGTGCCACGGCGAGGTGTCGAAGACGTAGGCCCGCGCGGTCGGCACGTCGGACAGCTCCTGGACGGGGTGACCGGTCGTGATCGCGCCACCGAGCTCGCGCAGATACGAAGCGAGCGCGTCGGCGATGCGGCGCGACCCGCCCCGCGGCAGCGGCCACCCGACCGCATTGCCCGTGAGCAGGAACACCAGCGCGAATGCTCCGGTGAACGGATGCTCCAGCGGCAGGAACGAATGCGCCGCGCAACCGGCGACGAGCGCACGCGCCGGTTCGCCGTGGAATGCCGAGGCGAGGCCGCGCGCCGAGCGCATGGCGTGGAGGCCGAAACGCGCGAGGAGTAGTGGATGCCGCGGGATATGTGTCACGGGCCGCAGGATCTCCGTCGCGAGCTGATCCCAGCGCGAAACGAGAGGGGACAACAGGCCGCGATAGGAGTCGCCGTCCGCGCCGAGCCGCGCGGCGGTCGCGTCGACCGAGCGCTCGAGCATCACCGCAGTCCCATCGTCGAGCGGATGGGCGAGCGGCGCGTCGGGCTGGATCCACTCGAGACCGTGCTTCGCGAGCGGCACTCCGTTGAAGAACGGGGACACCGCGGCCATCGGATGGATCGCGGAGCAAACGTCGTGAACGAAGCCGGGAAGCGTCAGCTCCGCGGAGCGAATGCCACCGCCGACCTCGTCGTTCGCCTCGTAGACCGCGACCGAGTGTCCGGCGCGCGCGATCTGGATGGCCGCGGCGAGGCCGTTGGGACCGGCCCCGACGACGACCGCATCAGGCACGCAGCAGGTAGCGGTCGAACCACTCGCCCGCGCGCCGCACCGAGTCGATCATGTTCTCGCGCGTGCGGAAGCCGTGTCCCTCGCCCTTGTACACGTAGTACTCGTGCATCTTTCCAGCGGAGCGCAGCGCGGCCACGACCTGTTCCGCTTCCGACAGCGGCACGCGCGGGTCGTTCTCGCCCTGGAGCACGAGAAGCGGCGCTTCGATCTTCGAAACGTGCGTGAGCGGCGAACGATCGCGATAGCGTTCCGCGTCCTTCGTGGGATCGCCGAACTCACGGACCAGGTACTCGCGCAGATCGCCGCGCGTCGTGTCGTACATCGTCTTCCACGACACGACACCCACGACGGAGACGCCGGCGGCAAAGCGGTCGGGGTACTTGCCGAGCGCCATGAGCGTCGTGTATCCGCCGTAGCTGCCGCCGTAGATGCCGACGCGCTTCGCGTCGGCGATCCGCTGCTTCGCGAGCCAGTCGAGGCCCTTCACGACGTCCTCGAGGTCCTGCCCGCCCCAGTCCTGGCGATTCGCCTCCTGGAACTCGCGGCCATAACCGGTCGATCCGCGGATGTTCGGCGCGAGCACGACGTAGCCGTTGTTTGCGAACGACTGGCTCGCGCGGTCCCACCAGCGGTAGTGCTGGCTCGTCGGTCCGCCGTGGACGTGGACGATGGCCGGCGGCGCGCCTTCGCCGCGCAGGGCCTCCGCGAACGGGACGTACAGGAGGGCGGGGATCTCGCGGCCCATCGCGCCCGGATACCGAACGTGGATCGGCTCGACCAGCGTCTCGGGATCGATGCTCGCGGGCAGCGAGCGCGTGAGTCGACGTGGTTCGGTCATGCGCTCGCGGGTGACGTACACGTCCCAGGGCTCGCGGGCGCCGCTGAAGACGTAAGCGACGAGATCACCGTCGGGTCCGACGCGGATCGAATCGTGGACGCCGGACCGGTCGGCGACAGCGTGGTCGGCGTGCGAGACCACGAACACGCGTCGGATCGACACCTCGGCATCCTCGTTGTG
Organism: Chloroflexota bacterium; assembly: GCA_005882255.1. Taxonomy (GTDB): domain Bacteria; phylum Chloroflexota; class Limnocylindria; order P2-11E; family P2-11E; genus CF-39. Next base: position 9,627 of record VBEZ01000051.1, read on the forward strand.
CTGATAGAGGACGGCGCGGCCGTCGGGTCGCCACGCGGGCTTCGTCTCGTCGAAGATGCTCCTCGTGAGCGGCTCGACCCGGGTGACCTTGTCGCCCTCGATCGTCGCGACCGTGGTCTCGTAGCGCCGGCGCACGTTCGTCGTGAACGCGATGCGTGTTCCGTCGGCGGACCAGTCGCCCTCGAGCGACTCGCCATCGACGTCGCGGGTCTCGAGCTTCGTCGGTGTCCCGCCTTCGGCCGAGATCACGTAGAGGTCGCTGTTCGTGCGCACGGCCTCGCGTCGGGAGGTGAACATGAGGCGCTTTCCGTCAGGCGACCAGCGGGGTCGCTCGTCGTCGAAGCGTCCATCGTCGAGAGCGCGCTTCTTTCCGGTCGCGACGTCCATCACGTGGACCGCGAAGGCCTTGCCGTCGGCGTTCGCGACGTACGCGATGCGCGTGCCGTCCGGCGACCACGCGATGTCGCGATGCATGACGTCGGGCTGGTTGGTGACGTTGCGCTCGGTCTCGCCGTCGCGGTCGACGAGCCAGATATCGAAGCGCTCGTTCCCGCCCGTGTCGCGTAGGAACGCGATCTGCTTCGCGTCCGGCGACCAGCGCGGTGACACCGAGCGTTCCTTCGCGTCGGTGAGCTGGTAAAGGCGCTCGCGCTCGATCGGCGCGCTGTAGATCTCGAACATCCCGCCCTGATTCCACGCGAACGCGACCTCGGTGCCATCCGGCGAGAGATCGATGCCGCCCCACACGTAATCGACGTACGGCGACCCGACGAGGTCAGCGATCGGCACCCGACGGAAGCGCGCGCCGATCGATCGCGGCTTGAATCCAGCGGCGGCCGGGACGATGTCGGTTGCGGGGTTCGCGATGGTCGTCGGCGGCCGTTCCGTCGACGTCGCCCGCCAGTCCTCGGCGAACGGTTTCGGTCGCTGCCGCTGCTCGCGCGGCGCTGCCGGCGGAGCCGACGCGGCGGCCGGCGCGGATGGGGCCGACGAGGCGCCCGCGCCGTCGCCGGCGACCGCGCCACGCGCGGGCAGCGGGCGCTTCGCCCCTTCGAGCAGCTCGCGCGTCGCGCTCGCGACGACCAGCGTCGCGGGACCCATCGCCGCTTCGCGCACGGCGGTGTCCTCCTTTGGGACGATGACGTCGTGGTGGTACATCTTGTCCTCGAGGCGTCCCTTGTACGCGCGGTCCCACGGCGGCGGCAGGAGGATGCCGAACTGCTTGCGGGGCTTCGGCAGCTCGCGCTGGAGCTGGAGGAGCGTGTCGCGGCCCGCGTTCCAGATCGGCGCGCGTTTCGACGACAGCACGGACGAGAACGTGAGCGGGATGAGCTCCTTCGCGCCGTCGCTCGCGAGATCGAGGTCGCCAGTGAAGAGGACGCCGCCCGACTTGCGAACGAGGACGACGGTGGCGCCCTGCCCGTTCGCCTTGACGCGGACGACACGTGCGTCCGGACGCACCAGGTCGTCGGCCCCCAGGACGAGGTCGGCGCCGCCGACGACCGCCGCGGCGTCGTCCTCGTGAACCGCGATCTGGACGCCCAGCGTCTCGCGATACCGATGCGCCTCGACCGCGCGGTCCGCGTTCGTCGCGAGCAAGAGCGACGCGCGGCCGGCGCCCTGGATGAGACGCAGCGCGCGCTCGCTGTACGGCGGGATGTCGATGAGAAGGTTGCCGCGCGCGGCGTCGAAGACGATGTACTGGCGCTCGTCATCGAGCGGCGTGTAGAGCTCGAAGATCCACGAACGAAGCTGTTGGATGTCCACGGTGGGCTAGCCTACAAGTTCAGGCAGCACGAGCGTTCCGTCGACGCGCGCAACGCCGCGCTTCGATTCGAGACGCGCGATGGTGCGTTCGGTCCGCTCATCGTCCCATTCGAAGAGACGCTTCACCTGCTTCGTCGAGACGCCGCCCGCGAGCTCGAGCAGACGGCGCAGCAGCGTCGTCATCGCGTCGTTCGATGCGATGCGCTCGGCTTTCTTCACGGTCTCCGGGTAGCGTCGGACGAACAGGTCGTAGGTGTAGTTGTAGTCCTCGCGACCCTCGCCGACTGCCTTGACGCGCGCGACGTACATGAGGCGCTGGAGCTCTTCCACGGCCTTCGCGTAGTCGGCCTTGCCCTCCGGCGAGCTGATGCCGAGGTCCGCCCGCATGCGTTTGGTCTGCGTCTCACCATGCTGCGCGAGGTAGTCGATGACGCGGCGCGCGATGTCGGAGAGCCGGCCCGCGCGGACGTCGTCCAGATGGTCGTCGTGCTCTCCGGCGCGCCCGAACGTGGCGTAGAAGGTCGGGAGCATCTTCATCGACACGAACGTCGGTTTTCGCACCAGCAGCTTTCCGTAGTAGAGGCGCTTTTCCTCGGGGAGCTCGTCCTTCCAGCCCCACATCCAACCCCACTTGCGGTCCTCGCTGTTCGTCGAGAGGTGGTCGAAGCAGGCCGGGATCGCAGCATCGCCGGTCCGATGCGTGAAGGCGAAGCAAAAGCCGAACGCGTCGACCATCGTCACGAGGTCCTCGGCGTTGCGCACGCGATGAACGCGATTGACCCTCGCGCGGTGCGCGTCGAGGACCGTGTCGAGGTCCGTTTCCCTGCGGTGCGGCGCCTGACGGAACGCGCGTGTCGCGGTCATCGGTGCTCATACTGTGCCGCAATGGCGCTGAGGGTGGGGATCGTGGGGACCGGGTTCGGGGCACGCGTGCAGGTCCCCGGTTTCCGCGCCGCGGGTTACGAGGTCACGGCGATCTGCTCGGCGCACCCGGAACGTGCTCGCACCGTGGCCGACCAGGCCGGTATCCCGGTCGCGGTCGAAACGGTGGGGGAACTCGTCGAGCGCGACGACGTCGACGTCGTATGCGTGACGTCGCCGCCGACGCTGCACCGCGAACACACGCTCGCCGCCCTCGCGGCCGGCAAGCACGTCATCTGCGAGAAGCCGATGGCGCGCGACAGCCGCGAGGCGCGCGAGATGCTCGCGGCGGCCGAGCGCGCCGGCGTCGTTCACGCGATCGACCACGAATTCCGCTACGCACCGGCGCGCTCCAAGGTGAAGGAGCTGCTAGAGGCGCGCGCGATCGGCGAGATGCGGCTCGCGTTGGTCATGGAGATGACCGGGATGCTCGTCGACCCGGCGCGACCCCGTCAGGAGTGGTGGCTGCGGCGCGACCGATCCGGCGGACTCCTCGGCGCGATCGGTTCGCACTGGATCGATTCCCTCATCTGGTGGCTCGGTGCGATCGACCGCGTGTCGAGCGAGCTCGGCGTCTCCGCGCCGACACGTCCAACGACGGACGGCGGTTCGGTGCGCGTGACCGCCGACGACACCGCTCAGCTGTTGCTCCGCCTGAGCAGTGGCGCGATCGCGACGATCCAGCTCTCGAGCGCGGTGCACCATCCATCCCGCCGCGTGATCCTGTATGGGAGCGACGGCACGATCGTGCTCGGCGGCGACGGTCGCGTGATGCTGGCGCACGGGTCAGGCGCGCTCGCGGAGATCCTTCCCGCGAGCACCATGGATGGCGCCTTCCCCGATCTCGCGCGGAGGGTGCGCGAGCACATCGAGGCTGGCCCGACCGGAAAGGCCGATGCGCCGCATCCGACCTTCGCCGACGGGCTGCGCGTTCAGGAGGTCATGGACGCCGCCTACCGCTCCGCTGAGGTCGGCGGCACGGTCGCTGTCGCTAGCTGAGCGCCGCTCGAACCTGCCCGGCCGCCGCGGCTGCGTCGTCGTCCCCGCACGCGAAGGGCGCTTCGGGACCGAACATCAGTCGCAACACTTCAAGACCGTCACGCGGCATGTCTGCGTACCGAGGCAGGACGTAGAAATGCACGTGATTCACGAGCTCGCCGAATGAGCAGACATAGACGCGTTCGGCCGCAAGCGCGCGTTGAAGCGCACCACAGACACGTTGGATTAGCGGTCCGAGGGCCGAGGCCTCGTCCAGCGTGAGCTCGGCGAGGTGCTCGACATGTCGCCGCGGCTTGACGATCAGCCAGCCACGTAGGAGCGCGGGAGTCAGGGCGTGCTCGACTCGCCACAAGCCATCGTCGTAGATCACCCCACCAGGCGCCGTGAGACGGCCGGCGTTCGCGTCGCATGCCATACAGCCAACACGATCCATCGTCATCCTCCGCGTATGTCTAGCTGAGGAACATCGCGACGATGCCAGCGAAGATCGCGACGGTCATCGCGCGGCGCGAGCCGCGATGCATAGACGCGAATTCGCGCCGCAGCGGCGCGTCGTCGCGGAGATCGTCCCAGTCCGGCGTCTGCGCGCGGATCGTGCGCGCCACCGGATTCGCCCACGCGCTCGAGTAGAGCGTCGCGCCGCACAACACGAGGAGCGCGAGCCAGCGGACGACCAGGCGCGTCTCGGGCGCGCCGGTCACCTCGAACGCGGTCGCTTTCAAGACGCTCGTCACGATGATGAGGACGACGCAGAGGATGGCGAGCCCGTCGTAGCGGCCGAGGACGCCGCCGAAGATCGCGCCGGCCTCACCGCGCGAACGGACGCTCGCGAAGATCGCCGGCGCGGCCGCGGCGCCCAGCACGACCGCACCACCCACCAGGATCGCGAGCGCGAGGTGATAGAGGAACTGGAGCACGTCGAAATAGAGCGTTTCCACGTGTGCATCATGCCGGGGACACGGCCCCGGTTCAGGGCGCGAAACGAGCGTGGAGGAATTTCCGACCGGAGCGGTCGGTTTAGAATCGGCGACAAGGGAGCACGAATGCCGACGTACCGCGATTACTTCGCCGAGATCAAGAAGCGCGTCAAGGAAGCGACGCCGCAGCAGGTCGCCGACCTGCTTCGTTCCGGCGACGTCCAGCTCGCGGACGTCCGCGAGAAGAACGAGTGGGACGAAGGGCATCTCCCGGGGGCCGTCCACGTTCCCAAGAGCTACCTCGAACAGTGGGCGGAGGACCGTATCCCCGACAAGGACAAGACCACCGTCCTGTATTGCGCGGGCGGCGTGCGGTCCGCGATGGCCGCCGACACGCTCGCCAAGCTTGGCTACAGCCACGTCGTCTCCATGTCCGGGGGATTCAACCGCTGGAAGGACTCCGGGTTGCCCTGGAAGAAGCCGGATGCGGGCCTCACGCCCGAGCAGGCGCAGCGCTACAGCCGGCACCTGCTCATCCCCGAGGTCGGTGAGTCCGGGCAGCAGCAGCTCCTTCGCAGCAAGGTGCTCCTCATCGGCGCCGGCGGCCTCGGGTCGCCCGCGGCGCTCTACCTCGCCGCCGCGGGCGTGGGCACGCTCGGCATCGTCGACTCGGACGTCGTCGATGCGACCAACCTGCAGCGCCAGATCCTCCACACGACGGAGCGCATCGGCGAGCCGAAGACCGATTCGGCGCGTCAGACGCTCGAGGCGCTCAATCCCGATGTGAAGGTCGTCGGGTACCAGGAGCGCCTCACCAGCGCGAACATCGATCGCATCCTCTCCGAGTACGACGTCGTCGTCGACGGCGCGGACAACTTCCCCACCCGCTATCTCCTGAACGACGCGTCGGTGAAGCACGACAAGCCCGTCGTGCACGGGAGCATCTATCGCTTCGAGGGTCAGGTCACCGTGTTCAAGCCGCACGAAGGCCCGTGCTACCGGTGCCTGTTCCCGACGCCGCCGCCGCCGGAGCTCGCGCCTTCGTGCGCGGAAGCCGGAGTCCTCGGCGTGCTGCCCGGCGTGATCGGCACGATCCAGGCGAACGAGGTGATCAAGCTGCTGCTCGGCATCGGCGAGCCGCTCGTCGGGCGTTATCTACTGTTCGACGCCCTGGAGGGTTCATTCCGCGAGGTACGGCTGCGGCGCGACCCGAAATGCCCGGTCTGTGGCGACAACCCGACGATCACGGAGTACATCGACTACGAGGGTTTCTGCGCATCACCGTCCGAGTGGCAGGCGCAGCACGCGTCGAAGGTGAGCACCCCCGCCGACTAGCGCGCCGTGTCCCATATCCTGTGAGGAGATGCGCGCTCTTCGGTTCCTCGCGGTCCTGGCACTCCTCGCAGCGGCCTGCAACGCCCCCGCGCCGGCTGCGACTTCGCCCACGCCCACGGCCTCCGTCGACATCAAGCGGACGAAGCTGGACATCAGCTACGCGTCGCTGAGCGACCAGGACGTCCACAAGGTCTCCAGCAAGAAGATCCTCGATGGCGCGATCGCCGCGATCAACGCCGAGATCAAGAAGACCGGCGGGAAGGGCGAGATCGCCCCGATCGATTTCCAGGACGTCACCGAGACGACGGTCCCCGACTTCAAGAAGTTCGCGGAGGCCGCCGCCGTCGTGAAGTCGCAGAACCCTCAGATCACCGCCGATCGCTACGCCGACGTCGCGATCGAGGGAATGATGAGCGCGACTCCCGATTGCCACACCTACTACGTCGACCCGAGCGGCGGCGTCCATCGCTCGCGGCCCGAGCCGGCGAACGGATCGCTGGCGCGGATCCCGACCACCGGCACGTCGCTCGGCGGACCGGATGAGGCGGGCCTCGCGGGCCGGATGCTGCCGGGCGGCATCGTCTACATCACCTGGCACGAGTTCGTCGTGACCGGCACGTACAAGATCTTCGACGAGGTCCGCAAGATGATGGACAAGGGCGTGGCCGCCGGCGGCAGGGCGTGGCTCTTCGACCTTCGCGGCAACGTCGGCGGCTTCGACGCCGACACGATCGCGGCCTTCTTCCTCAACGGCGAGAAGATGCTCAACATCGTCTACCGCGGCGGTGGCGCTGCCGTCTGGACGAGCGCGCGCAAGGAGTGGCGGCTCCCGGACGCCTACCAGCTGCCGCTGGCGGTCATCCTCAACGACCGCGGGGGCTCGGGCCCCGAGGTCTTCGCGGCCGATCTCAAGGAGAACAAGCGCGCCACGATCGTCGGCGGCAAGAGCGTGGGCTGCATGGGGGCCACCTCGGTCACGAACATGACCGACGGGTCGAGGCTGGCCGTCGTGGTCCAGGAATTCACCGGCGCCAACACCGGCACGATCTACAACAACGTCGGGGTGCAGCCGGACGTCCAGGCGGACGACGTGACCGCCGTCGACAAAGCGATCGAGATCCTCAAGCAGAAGTTCTGATCGCATTCCGACCCAGACGAGGGCCCGCTCGGTCGTCGTAAATCTGCCCCAGAGGTACCAGTACGGAGGTCCTCTTCGTACGGCTCGCGCCCGAATCGGGTTTCGCTGTGACGGTTTTGGTACTGGAAAAGGGTTGGCGGCTCGCCTTCCGGTCGATATGGTGCGCACAGATTCATTGAGGACGGGATTGGGGGGCCATCACGTCGTGACACTCATCGCAGCAAGGGTCGACTCGCTTCCTCCCTTCGAGCAGATGGGTCCAGTGCCGGACGTCATCGAGCGCGCTCGCAGTGGCGACCGCTCCGCTTTCGCAGATCTCTACGACACTCACGTCGACGCGGTGTATCGCTACATCCTGTACCGCGTCCGCGAGCCCAGCGACGCCGAGGATCTCACGAGCGACGTGTTCACTCGCGCGTTCGCGAACATCCACCGCTACCGCTGGCAGGGCAAATCGTTCCTCGCGTGGCTGTACACGATCGCGCGCAACGCCGTGACCGACCGTCGCCGTCGTCAGCGTCCGACCGTTGACCTCGAGAACGCGTTCGGTCTCGCCGAGGACGGACCGACCGCGCACGAGCACGCGGTACGTGGTGAGGAAGTCGACGCGCTTCGTGGTGCGGTGAAGCATCTGACGACCGAACAGCAGGAAGTTCTCGTGTTGCGCTTCGTCGAGAACATGTCGAGCCGCCAGGTCGCGAACATGCTCGGCAAGAACGAAGGCGCGATCCGTGCGCTGCAGTTCCGCGCGCTGGGCCGTCTGCGGAAGCTCATGACCAGCGAGGTCGCCTGAACTCCTGAAACTCGGCGACCTCGGCGGTCATAGACTCAAACAGATGCGTTCTCGCGCACTTCCCCTGCTCCTTGCGGTGGCGTTCGTGGCGACCGCGTGCGGCCTGCTGCCCGCGGATCTGCAGCACGAGCTGCTGCCGTCGCAGACCCAATACAAGACCGCCGAGGCCGCGTATTCGGTCCTGATCGAGCGCCACGTGGACAAGCCGACGCCCCAGCAGCTGATCCCCGGGGCCCTCGATGGCGTCGCGAAATACCTGAAAGACGCCCAGATCGACGCTTCCGCGACGGTCGACCGGCCGACCCTCACCGGCAGCGAGTGGTCCGATTTCGCCAAGTTCACGGCCTCGCTCGACGCCGTCGTCGCGCGCTATCCGACCGCCGACAAGACCCTGATGGAGCGCGCCGCGGTCGATGGGATGGCACGGGCGATGAACGAGTGCCACACCTATTACCTCGATCCGAACCGCGCCAAGGGCTTCAACCAGCGGCCCGCCGCGGTCACCGGGATCGGCGTGCAGATCTTCCAGCCTGACCCGAACGTGCCGATCGAGGTGATCGACGTGTACCCGGGCACCCCGGCCGAACGCGCCGGCGTGAAGAAGGGCGACAAGATCATCCGCGTCAACGGAGAGGACGTCACGAAGATCACGACTGATGAGGTCGCGAATCGGGTCAAGGGGCCCGAGGGCTCGCAGGTGACGGTGACCTTCCTCCGTGGGTCGAGCGAGGTCGAGTTCACGATGACGCGGGCGCGCTTCCAGGCTCCGCTCTTCAGCAGCCGCCTTGAAGACAACAACATCGGGTACATCAAGATCCCGCAGCTCATCTCGTCGGTGGCCGACGACGTGGGCGCCGCCGCGCGCAGTCTCTCGTCACAGGGCGCGACCAGCTGGATCCTCGACCTCCGCGACGATCCGGGCGGCGAGCTCAGCGTCGCGGTGAACGTCGCGAGTCTTTTCGTCCAGCGCGGCACGCTCGTCTACCAGATCGGGCGTGACGGACAGCGCACCGCGGTCGACTCGAACCCGAGCAAGTTCCTCGGTCTGAACAAGCCGCTGGTCGTGCTGGTCAACAAGAACTCGGCGTCGGGCTCGGAGATCATCGCCGCCGGGATCCAGGCGAACGGCGCGGGCACGATCATGGGCGCCCAGACGGCTGGCTGTGTGGGTACCGGACAGCCACGCGAGCTTCCCGACGGGGGTCTGCTGCTCGTGACGCTGACCAAGATGCAGGATGCCAAGACCGGCGCCGACCTCAACGGCCCCGGCAAGGGCGTCGTGCCCGACCGGATCGTCACCGACCCGGCCGACCAGCAGCTCCAGGCCGCGATCACGTTCCTGCGGGCGCACGTCTAGAAGGTCCGGCCGCGGCCTACCTCAGCTCTGCAGCCCCAGCGCGACGAGTCCCGCGACGAGCACCGCAACGCCGACGTACTGGTTCGGCGCGAGTCGCTCGCGTAGGACCGAGATCGCGAGGAGCGCGGGGATGAGCGGGTACGCCCCGCTCCCGGTCATGACGAAGGTCGCGAAGCCGGACGCGATCCCGAGGGCGAGGAGCACGTTCGCGCCGGTGTCCAGCACGCCGGTGGCCGCGACGAGCGCAAGCGCGGGCCGCGCGGCGATCGGCCGGAGCGAGGTGCCGCGCAGGACGACGAAGAGGGTGAGGAGCACGACGCTGAAGGACCGCTGCAGGACGATGAGCCCGAGGCCATCGGTCGCTCGGACGCCGACCGCGAAGATCGCGCTCCAGACCGCGAAGCCGAGCGTCGCGAAGAACCCGATCCGAACCCCCTCGGAAGGACGACCGAGGGTCCGCCGGAGCTCGCGGATGTCCGTCGAGGCGACCGCGACGCCGACGAATGTGACGCCGATCGCGACGGCCTGACCGCTCGTGAGGCGCTCACCAAGGAAGACCACGATGACACGGACAGCGCGATCCCGTACGGCAGCTGTTGGAGCTCGAACGTCGGCCAGCGTCCGAGCGCCGCGAGCGTGACGGCGTAGGCGGCGAGGCCGATCGTCTGCATGCCCAGCGACGTGAGTACGACGCCCACGCGCCGCGTCGCCATCGCGGCCGCGTAGTCACCGAAGCCGAACGCGATCGCCGCGCCGACGCCATAGAGGAGAGCTTCGATGGGCCCTAGACCACGAGCTGGCGCGGCGCGCGAGTCAGGTTCCGGGAGCCGGTCTCCGTGATCACGAGCATGTCCTCGAGCCGCACCCCGCCGAGCTCGGGCAGATAGATGCCGGGCTCGACCGTCACGACGTCGCCGGTCAACAGCGGCGTCGTCCCGGCGCGCCCGACGGTCGGCAGCTCGTGGATCTCGAGACCCACACCGTGGCCGGTGCCGTGGATGAACCCGCGCGGGGCGCCGCCGTTCTTCGAGCGCTGCTGCCCCGGGCGGAGCGTGTCGTATCCGGCTTCCCAGATGACGTCCTCGACGAGCTCGTGCACCTCGCGGCCGGTGATCCCTGGACGCAGCGCTTTGATGCCGACGTCCTGCGCACGCCGCGTGATCTCGTAGAGCTTGGTGATCTCCGCGGGCGGCTGGCCTTTCGAGACGGTGCGCGTCATGTCCGCCCAGTACCGGGTCGCCTTGTCCTGCGGGAAGATGTCCATGACGATGGCCTCGCCCGCATGAAGCGGCCCCGAGCCGATCAGGTGCGGATCGGCGGCCTGTTTCCCCGGCGCGATGATCGCGCCCTCCGAGACACAACCGAGCTCGAGCAGCCGCGATTCGACGACCGCGCGCAGCCGTTCGGCGGTGAACGGCTCGCCGGCCAACTCGAGCGTGCCGTCCGCCCGAACGGTCGCGCGCTCCAGAGCCTCGACGCCTTTCGCCCACGCGTCCTCGGTAGCGCGCTGCGTCGCCTCGAGCGCGGCGATCTCGTCCGGACGTTTCGCGCGGCGGCGCTCGCCGAGGTCGCGGTCGACGACGAGCTCGATGCCCGCGCCGCGAAGGCGCTCGGCCATCCCGATCGGAAAGTACGTCCCGACGGCGACGCGCCGCACGCCGCGCGACTCGAGGAAACGCTCGATGACGCCTGCGTCTAGCTCTTCGCGCGAAGTCGCCGTCTTCGCAAGCTCCTTCGCGCCGAACTCGTCGACGTTGAAGACCTCGCGCGCCCGCGACTGCTTGCGGGCGCGGCCTTCCTCGAGCGAGTTCGCCACGATGGCGACCTCACCGTTCTGCTCGAGCGCGATGATCGGATCGGGCGCGAGGAAGCGGGTCACGTGATAGACGTCCGGGAATTTGTACCCGTCCGCGTAGAAGAGGACCGGAGTGCTCCCGTTGCGAGATCCAAGAGGACGCGGCTGCGGTGCCATTTCCCGTCCAAACTAGGGCTTGTCTCGGCCTGTCGCGACCTACACTGCCGTCGTGCGACGGATCCTGCTGGTGGAGGATGATGCGGAGGCGGTGCGGATGCTCGGATTCGCACTCCGCGAGAACGGCTACGAGGTCGCCGAGGCGGCCACCGGCCACCTCGCACTCGCACAGGTCGCGCGGCGCGATCCGGATCTGATCCTGCTCGACCTGTTCCTGAGCGGCGGTATGAACGGCGGGGAGTT
>VBEZ01000052.1 GCA_005882255.1 Chloroflexota bacterium
CGCAAGGGGTTACTTGCGAGCACCTCCGCCGACCGCGCCTCGGAGGCGCGGATCGAGCGCGTCGCGTAGCCCGTCGCCGACGAGGTAGAGGCACAGGACCGTCACGAGCACCGCGATGCCGGGTGGGTAGATCAGGTAGGGCGCCTTGCCAAGGTACTGCGACGCGTTCGTCAGCATGTTCCCCCACGACGGCGTCGGTGGCTGGATACCGAACCCGATGAACGAGATCGCCGACTCGATCAGGATCAGCTGTCCGACCTCGATCATCGCGAGCACGATCATGAGCGGCAGGATGTTCGGCGCGATGTGGCGGACCATCAGGCGGACGGGCGTGCTGCCGACGGTCCGCGCGGCCACGACGTACTCGCGCTCGCGCAGCGCGATCGTCTGGCCGCGCGCGTAATTCGCGATCCCCAGCCAGCCGAGTCCTCCGAGCAAGAGCGCGAACGGCAGCGGGTCCAGTCGGAAGAG
>VBEZ01000053.1 GCA_005882255.1 Chloroflexota bacterium
GCGGTGAGGCCCATCGTGAGGCCGATCACGAATGCGGTGAGCGCCCCAAAGGTCCCGATGAAGAGCGAGACGCGCGCGCCGTAAAGCAGACGAACGACCTGGCTGCGTCCGAGCTCGTCCGTGCCGAGCCACATCCACGGTTCGGTGCCATTCGGCTTCTCGTAGTTCGACAGGATGTCTTGCTGCGTGAAGCTGCGGTGGAAGAAGTTCGCGGCGAGGACATCGGCCGCGAGGGCGACCGCGACCATGGACACGACGACCGCGATGGCGGCGAGGGTCGTCGGGTCACGTCGCAGCCGCCAGAGAGCATCCGACCAGAGCCCCGCCGCCGAACGCTGTGCGTCGGCCGGCTGCATGAGGGGCGCCGTCGTCGTCGTCGCCTGCGTCGCCACTAGCGCACCTTGATCCGCGGATCGACCCAGGCATACGCGATGTCACGCGCGAGATACGACAGGATGAGAAGAACGCTCGAGATCACGACGCCCGCTTGAACGACGGGGAAGTCCTTTCCCACCGCCGCCTCGAAGGTGAGACGGCCGAGTCCCGGCCAGTTGAAGACGCGCTCGATGATGAGCGACCCGCTGAAGAACACGAGCAGGATGGTCCCGAACGACGTCACGACCGGTATGAGCGCGTTCCGCAGGATGTGTCGCGCGACGATCATCCGCTCTTTGAGTCCCTTGCTCCGCGCCGTTCGTACATAGTCCTGCGCGATGACCTCGAGGACCTCGGTGCGGAGGATCCGCGGAAGGTTCGCGATACCCGCCACCGATATGACGAGGACCGGTCCGAGGAGATGCCAGAGCCGGTCCCAGCAGAACAGGCAGTCGACGCCCACCGTGTTCATGCTGCCGATCGGGAACCAGCGCAGCTGGACCGCGAGGGTGAGGACGAAGATCAGGCCCAGCCAGAACTGAGGGATCGCGTGCCCCGCGACGCTGAAGATCCGTATCGCGTGATCTTCGATGTGGCCGCGGCGCATCGCGGCGATGACTCCGAAGGGAATGCCGATCGCCACGGTCACGATCAGCGCAGCGATCGAGATCTGAAGGCTGTTCGGCAGCCGCTCGAGGATCAGGTCCAGCGCCGGTCGGTGGTAGTAGATCGAGTTACCGAAGTTCAGGTGTGCGAGCTGCCAGAGCCACGCAAGGAATTGCAGCGGAAGCGGCTGGTCGAGCCCGAGCGAATGCCGAAGGCTGTCACGCTCCTCGGGCGTCACGTCGTATTGACCCGCGAGCATGAGCTGCACAGGGTCCGACGGAGACAGGCGAGACAACAGGAAGGTAAGAAGGAGCACGCCGAAGAGCGTCGGGATCGCCTGCACCAACCGGCGCGCGATGAATCGGCCCATCCGTCTCCAACTGCGCGGCCCGGACGGTTCGATCCGCCCGGGCCGCGCCGTGTCGCGTTAGACGCCTATTTCTTGAACCACCACTTCTCTACGTTCCACTGCGTGAGTCCGTACGTGTTCGGGTCGGCACCTTGCAGCTGCTTGTTGGCGAAGAACAGGACATCCGCCGCGTACAGGAACGTGTACGGCGCGTCCTGGTTCAGTGCCTGGTCGACCTTCTTGAGGGCGGCCTTGCGCGCCGTCTGGCTGCAGTCCGGCCCGTTGCGGTTGTCGAGCAGGGCTTGGTCGACGGTCGGGTTCACGTAGCCCACGTTGTTGAACTGACCCTTGCCCTGCTGGCTCGAGTGCCAGATTGAGTACGGATCGGGGTCGGCGCCGAGAGACCACCCGATGATGAACCCCTCGTAGTCTGTGCCCGGGTCCGTTCGGTCGAGCAGCGCGTTGAACGACTCGAGCAGCGGATCGATCTGGATGCCGATCGCCTTGTACTGCTCCTGCGCGAACTGGAGGATCGTCTCGCGAGCATTGTTGCCCTGGTTCGTCTCGATGCGCATCTTCATCGGCTGCCCATCGGTCCAGCGGTAGACGCCGTCTGCGCCCAGCTTCGCGCCGGCCTTTTCGAGCAGCGACTTCGCCTTCGCGACGTCGTTGCTGTACTGCGTGAGCCCGCTCGGGTCGTAGGCCCATGAGGGAGGTGGGTTGTGTGCGTATACCTGCGTCCCGAGGCCGAACAGGATCTTCTGCATGATCGCGTTGACGTTGATCCCGTACCACAGCGCCTGTCTCACGTCGCGGTTCGCGAGCCACGGCGCCTTCGCGGCCTTCGCGTTCCACCCGATGTAGGTGTAGCCCGACGATTTGTAGCGGACACCCTTGAGGGCGTCCACCTTCGAGACTTCGTCGTAGTCCTTCGCCTCGACCGTTCCGTACGTGACCTCGCCCGTCACGAGCGCGTTCTTGATGGCGGTCGCGTCGGCGTACGTCTTGACCACGAGCTCGTCGGCATACGGTGCGCCCCGGAAATACTTGTCGTTCTTGACGAACGTCACCTGCACGCCGGGCTTGAACTCCTTGAATACCCAGGGGCCCATCGAGGCCGGCGGGTTCATGTTCAAGGGGTTGTCATCGATGTTCGTCTTGGTGTCAGTGGTCTTGTTGTCCCACACCTTTTTGAAGGCTGCGCTCGGTAGGATGCCGCCCGCGCCGGCGCCACCCAGGGCGGCCGTTGCCGGGCAGAAGACCTTCGCGAATTTGATCTCGATCGTCTTACCGTTGTCCTTCACGGCGACGCCCGCGAGGGAGTCGGTCTTGCCATCGCGATAATCAGCCCAGCCGACGATGTCCTGGAGCGTTGACTTGCGAACGGTCTTCACGCTGCGCGCGACGGCCTCGGCCGTGTATTTCCAATCCTCGCCGGTGAAGGGCGTGCCGTCGCTCCAGACCAGCTTGTCGCGGAGCGTGTACGTAAGCGTGAGGCCGTCGCTGGAGAGCTCGAACTTCTCGGCGAGGTTCGGCTCAGTCTCGCCGGTCCTCGTGTTGGCACGGGTCAGGCTCAGGTAGACCTTGTTCCAGATCTCGCTCGACTGCGTATCGGTCGCGATGACCGGTTGCATCGTCTTCGGGTCGCCGGTGGCACCGAACACGATCCGGCCCCCGGCTTGTGGTTGCTCCGATGCCGACGCCGCCGGGCTCGGCGACGTCGCCGTGGTGCTCGCCGGGGCTTGACCACACGAGACGGCGACGAGCAGCGCCGCTCCAAGGACCGCGGACAGCCTGCGCATGGCACCCCCTCCAGCGTCGTTTGTCGCGTCAGATACGAACGGAATACGTACTGGGTGACAGATCGGTTCGGCGCGGAGGATACATGTCGGCTTGCGCTCGTTCACGTACCGTCGGCATGTGCGCGTGGCCGTTGCGCTCCTGTCGCTGAGCGCCGTCGCCTTCGGCTTCACGTATTCGGACCACGCGCCGCTCATTCCGCTCGTCTCGGCCGATTTCCGGCTCGACGATCTCGGCGCCGGACTGCTCTCCACCGCGCTGTTCATTTCGTACATGGCCACGACGTTCGTCACGACCGGCTTGGCCGAGCGTGTCGGTCCGAAGCGGATGGTCGGTATGGGGCTTGCTGTCTCGGCTGCCGGGACAGTGGTGTTCGCGGCGTCGCCGACCTACGCGGTCGCCCTCGCGGCGAAAGCGATACAGGGGATCGGCTCGGCCCTCGCATTCGTCGCGGCGGCGCGTTATCTCGCCGGCCTCTACGGCGAGCGCCGCAATCACTTCGCGCTCGGCCTGTATGGCGCGGGGTTCCCGCTCGGCAGCGCGATCGCGCTGGTCGCGATGCCGCCGCTGGCCGCGGCCCTGGGTGGCTGGCGTGGCGCGTTCTGGATCGAGGCCGCGTTCGTCGGTATCGCCACGGCTCTCTGGTGGAGCGTGCCAGCGGTCCCGCCCGTCGCGCGCCCGGGGAACATCCGCGACGCGCTGCGCTGCCCGAACTGCTGGTGGACCAGCCTGCAGCACGCCGCGGGCTTCGGTCTCGCCATCGCCTCGGGTACCTGGATCACCGTGTATCTCCTGCGCGAGTTCCATCTGCCGCTCGAGCTGTCCGGGCTCCTCGGCTCGCTGCTGCTCGTGCTCGCCGTGCTCGCGCGCCCCCTGGGTGGCCTGTTGCTCGCGCGCGAGCGAGTGCCGACGCGCCGCGTGATGCGTATCGGCGATCTCGCGATCGTCGCGGGCGTCGTGCTGCTGGGTTTCCCGGATCGTCCGCTGGCGGTCGCGCTCGGTGGCGCGATCCTCGTCGGCATCGGCGTCGGGCTTCCCTACTCCGCGGTCTTCAACACCGCCGCGGCATCGCTGCCCGGGGCTCCCGGCGCGGCACAGGGCCTGGCGGCCGTCGGCGGGACCGCCGCGGTGATGGTCGGCGCACCGATGATGGGCTTTGCCGTTCAGACCTTCGGTTTCTGGGCGGCATGGCTCTTCGTCGGCGCCGTGTCGCTCGTCGCCCTCATCGGCACCACCTTCATGCGCGGCGAAGAGGAGCTGACGTGACGCGGACCCCGGCACCTATCGCGGTGGTCCTGCTCGTCGCGATCGGAGCGATCGAGGCGCGCGCGAGCGCACAGCAGCTCGCGGAGTCGGTCGGACCACCGCGCCTCGAAAGCGCGGGCCTGATGCTGACCGCCGCCGGCCTGCTCGCGAGCACCGTCGTCTATCTCGTCCTCGGCCACCTCGCGCAGGACGACCGCACGGCGGTGCGCGCCGGTGCGCTTACGGGCGCGCTCGCAGGACTGATCGGCGGCACGGTCCGCGCCTTCATCATCGAGGGCCCCGTCGCGGACCTCGTCGCGCGATACGCAGCGGTGCCGGATTGGTTCGTTCCCGGCGCGCTGGCGGTGTTCGTCGCGCTCTCGTGCGTGGCGAGCGCGGTCGGTGGTGGGGCGCTCGCATGGACCGGACGCAGGCTCAGTCGAGCTGCGCGGTCGCGACCTCCTGCCTGACGCGCTCGATGCTTCCGTCGGCCTGAAGCGACTGGAAGACAGCGACGACCTCGGGGTCGAACTGCGCGCCCGAGCCGGCGATGACCGCGGCCATGCCCTCTTCGATCGACCACGCGGTCTTGTACGGCCGCTTCGACGTGAGGGCGTCGAAGACGTCGGCGACGGACACGATGCGCGCGGCGAGCGAGATGCCGTCGCCCTTCTTTCCATCGGGGTAGCCGCGCCCATCCCAGCGCTCGTGATGCTCCCGCGCGATCGCGCGCGCGGTCTCGAAGAAGCGCGCGTCGCCGAGCATGACCTCGCCGTCGATGCAGTGTTGCTTGATGACCTCGAACTCCTCCGTCGAGAGGTGGTGCTCGCTCTGGAGGATGTGGTCGGGCGTGTGGATCTTGCCCACGTCGTGCATGACGCTGGAGTAGCCGAACTCCTCGACGACCTGCGACGGCAGGCCGAGACGCGTGCCGATCGCCTCGACGTACTTCCGAACGCGGAGCAGATGCGCTCCGGTCGTCTGGTCCTTGATCGTCGCCGCGAGCAGCAGGTGACTGATGCCTTGGAGACCCGTGCGCCGGAGCTCCTCGTTCGCGATCCGCTCGCTCTCGAGCGCGGTCTCGAGCTCCTCGCGGCGCTCGCGCTCCTTGCGCAGCATGTCGGCGAGGTCCTCGGCGTACCGCGTGCTCTGCCGTTCGAGGAGGCGCATCTCGCGCAGCTTGGTCTCGTACTCGAGACGCACCGACTGCTCGCGGCGGTAGACCTCGGCGAAGTCGGTCGCCATCCGCACGGACTGTGAGTTCGCCTGGTCCGCGACGCGGATCGCCTGTTGCAGCAGCTGGCGGAACACTTCGCCGGCGACGGTCGAGCCCGCCTGCGGCACGACGATATGAGGAGAGACTTCGATCACTTCGATCGACATCCGCTCGGGCCTTTCCTCTGGCATGGCGGGATCAGCTGTGCGCGAGGATCCCGCGGATAGTGTCGATGAGCTCCAGCGGCCCGAACGGCTTGGTGAGGTACTGGGTCGCGCCGACCGAGAACCCGGTCTTCTTGTCGCTCTCGCTCTCGTGCGCCGTCAGCATCACGACCGGGATGTCCTTGGTGCCCGGCTCGGACTTCAGCTGGCGACAGACCTCGAAGCCATTCGGCCCGGGTCCCATGTCGACGTCGAGGAGGACCAGATCCGGCTTCTCCGCGCGCGCGAGCTCGAGCGCCTCGGTGCCGTTCTTGGCCTCGAGGATCGTCCAGCCCTGCGTGGACAGCGTGATGCGGACCATCTGGCGGATAGGCACCAGGTCGTCGGCGATGAGCAGCTTTGCCATGCGCTGGATGGTAGCCGGGTCCCCCCGTACCCGACCCCCCTCCCGTGGGGAGTTAGGTGCCACGGACGAGCACTTTCCCCCCGCGAGGGGAGGTCGGGCCCTGGCGTGTCCACGAATCCAACGTCACCAGGCCGAGTCGCGCGGCCTCCGCGACGGCCTCCAGACGGGAGTGCGCGCCGAGCTTGCGAAGCACCGCCTGAACGTGCGCACGAAGGGTGGCCGTCGAGATGCCGAGGGCCGCGGCGGCGGCGGCCGTGCTCGCGCCGCTCGCGAGCAGATGCAGGACCTCGAGCTCGCGCGGCGTGAGCGGTTCCGTCACGGTCGTGGGCTCGCTGCGCTCGGAGAGCAGCAGGCGCTGGAGCTCGCTCGACGAGAAGAGCACCTCGCCGGCGGCCGCGGCGCGCACCGCGCCGACGACATCGCCAAAGCCGCGCTCCTTCGTGAGATGCCCGGACGCCCCGGACCGCGCGACATCGGCGAGCGTGAACGCGCTGGGATCGCCGGTGAGAACGACGATCGCGGTCTGCCGCGGCGACGAGCGCACCGCGCGGGCGAGATCGGCGCCGGTGCCATCGGGAAGGTGGTAGTCCGCGAGAACGACGTCCGGTCGCGCCTCGTCGAGCGCGGCGATCGCGCTCCGCACGTCGTGCGCGACCGCGACGACGTCGATGTCGTCGGCGCCCCGTAGCGCGACGCGGAGCAGCTCGGCGAAGAGCCGCTCGTCGTCGACGATCATCACGCGGATCGCGTCGCTCATTGCGCCATGTCCTGGGCGGTCGAACGCACCAGCGCCGCGAGGGCCGCGACCACGGCGGGATCCAGCTCGCCGCGACCGACCGCGCCCTGGAGGATGCGCACCGCCTCCGGCTCCGACACCGCGGCGCGGTCCGGACGATCGGCGAGGAGCGCCTCGAACCGATCGGCGACGCTGACGACCCGGACCTCGAGCGGGATCTTCTCGGCGGTCAGATGATCCGGGTAGCCACGTCCATCGAGACGCTCGTGGTGCCAGCGGATGATCGGCAGGATCGGCGCGAGCGGCGACACGCGGCGCAGAAGCTCCTCGCCGAGCAGCGGGTGTTGCTCGAGCGATTCACGCTCGTGTGCGGTCAGCTCACCCGCCTTGTGCACGATCGGCGGCGGCAGCTTCGCGTTGCCGATGTCGCGGAGCAGCGCGCCGAGCCGGATCGTCCCGACCGCCGCCTGATCGAGCCCGAGGAGCCCCGCGATGGAGACGGCCCGTGCCGCGACGCGCTCGCTGTGGCCCATCAAGAATCGGTCGTGCGCCTCGAGCGAGGTGGCGAGGGTGATCAGCGCATCAGCCGCGGCGCCCATGTCGCGCACGAGCCGCATCTCGCGCACGAGGAGCTCCGCGTGACGCCCCAGATCGCCATCGAGCCGCGCGAACTCGGCCGCCGGCGTCTCCGAGCCCTTGGCGATGACGAGAATGGCGGCGCCGTCGTCGGCGAAGTCCCGATCCGACGTTCCGCTGTCGTCGACGAGGATGAGATCGACGGCGACCGAGCCGTCCTGCACGATGTCGAACCGGGACGCGAGGAGCTTCTCCGCCGCGGCGCGCCGCGCCGCGTCTTTGAGCGTGATGGCCGCCACCGGCCGAGCGCGATCCGGACGCTGGGCCTCGGGCTCGAGGCGCGGCGGGCGGGCGTTCCGCGACTGCAACAGCACGGCGTCGATCCGCGCCAGGAGCTCCGCGGCGTTCCAGGGCTTCGTGACATAGTCGGCGGCGCCGCACGACAGGCCGCGCACCTTGTCCACGACTTCGCCGCGAGCCGAAAGGAAGATCACGGGAATGTGCGCGATGGAGCCGTCGCTCTTGATGCGCAGGCAGACGTCGTAGCCGTCGGTGTCCGGCAGCATGACGTCGAGCAGCACCAGATCGGGGACGATCTGCCGCACGAGCGCGAGCCCCTCTCCGCCATCACGACCGACGGCGACCTTCATGCCGTTCGCCTGCAGGCGGCGCTGGAGGACGTCGGCGGATGCGGGATCGTCTTCGACGACCACGACGCTCGTCGGGATCGTCGACGAGCCCGGCGGCATCGTCACGGTGAGGTCTTTCACTGCGCCACGCTCCTCTGCTCCTCGCCGAGCAGATGACGCAGCGCGACGACGAATTTCGACGGCCGCTCGTTCACCATGTGGTCGCGGATGTAGGAGTAGAGCTCGTCCGCCCAGCGCGGTAGCTCCTGGTACCACTTCACCTCGATGATCACGCCGGGCTCGCGCGCGATGACCGGGCCGATCCGACACGGCAGCGAGCTTTCGTCGTTCGTCACCCAGGGCACGGCCAGATACATGAGGTTGTGATCCGCGGTGATGCGCATGCTCGCGTCCGGCGCCGAGTACGCGATGCGGTTGTACTGCGTGACGACGACGGGCCGGACCCCACCCGCGATGGTCCGCTCCGCGCGCTCGACGAGGCCGTTCTGGTCGCGCGGCAGCTTCTGCTCGCCGCGGAGATACCCGGGAAGAGACATCGTCGGCACCTCGTAGCGCTCCTTGAACGAGGTGCTCGCGGAGTCGTCCTTCATCTCGAGATAGACGGACGCGCCGGCAAGGATCTCACTCGGCCTGGTGCGGTGATACTCACGGACCCGGAGCTGAAGCGCCTCGCCGGCCTCGGCGGCGCGGAAGATGCGCCAGTCGTAGCTGTCGAGGTACGCGGTCGTCGACCACTGATAGGGCCGGTCGTCGCGGTCGAGCGGCAGATACGTGCCGCTGGTGCGCAGCGCGAGTCGCGCGACGGCCTCGTTCACCAGGAAGCGGTGCTCGTACCGGCGCGCGCTGTCGCTGGTCGCATCGAGGACGATGTTCTTCATGCCGAGACCGCCACGCGATCCGCGGCCGCCGCCGGCAGGGTGAGGTCGATGGTCGCGCCCGGCTGGCCGGGATTCGCGACGCGGATCGTCCCGCCGTGCAGCGCGACCGCGAGCCGGCAGAAGGCGAGACCGAGCCCGGTGCCGCCACGACTCCGGCCGCTGCCGCCCTGATAGAAGCGGTCGAACACGTTGGGAGCGTCCTCGTTCGTGATGCCCGGTCCGGTGTCCGAAACGCGGATCAGGACGAAGTCCGTACCCTCGTCGGCCTTGCGCGCCTCGACCCGGACCTTGCCGCCCGAAGGTGTGTGCTTCACCGCGTTCGCGAGGAGATTCGTCAGCACGCGAACGATGAGACCGTCGTCGACGAAGACGGTGGCGTCGCCCACCTCGCTCGTAACGGTGATGTTCTTCGCGCGAGCCTCGGGCTTCACCTGCGAGACGCTCTTGCGCGCGAGCTCCTCGAGCCGGAACGCCTGCGGGACCGCCTCGAGCCGGCCCTCCTCGAGCTTGTACACATCGAGAAGCGCGTTGACCATCCGCAGCATCTCGCTCACGTTCGATTCGGAAAGACCCAGGAGCTCCGCGAACTCGGGCCGCGCGGGATCGAGCTGACCCATGCCGACAAGCTGCAGGAAGGCCACCACGCTGTTCGCGAGGTTGCGGATGTCGTGGCCGAGCATCCCGATGAGCTCCTGCCGCGACCGCTCGACCTTGATGAGCTCGTGATTGCTGGCGCGCAGCTCGTCCTGCAGGCGCTTCGTGAAGAGCGCGCTCCGCACTCGTGCGGCGAGCTCCACGGCCTCGAACGGCTTCGCGACGTAGTCAACGCCCCCGGCCTCGAACCCCGTGACCACGTCGTCGGTCTGGTCCTTCGCCGTGACGAAGATCACCGGGATCGAAGTGGTCTGCGCGTTCGCCTTGAGCCGCCGGCAGGTCTCCCAGCCGTCGATGCCCGGCATCATGACGTCGAGCAGGACGAGATCGGGGTGCTCGCGCTCCGCGATCGCGAGTGCCTGCTCGCCGCTCGACGCGCGAAGCACCCCGCAGCCGAGCGCCGCGAGACGGCGCGACAGCAGATCGAGGTTCGCGGGTTCGTCATCGACCGCGAGCACCGTGCCCAGGCGGTCGATCGGCGACGCCACGTCGTGCCGTCTGGTCCCCACGATGACCGGCGCCGCTTCGGGGAGGAAGCGCGCGAGCACCGCGCGCAGCTCGGCCGGCGCGTACGGCTTGGACACGAAATCGTCGCAGCCGGCGTCGATCGCGCGCTGCCGGTCCTGCTGCATCGCGAGCGCCGAGACCGCGATGATCGGGATCCGCGCCGCCCACGACTCCGCGCGGAGCGTCCGCGTGACCGTCCAGCCATCGATGCGCGGGAGCAGCAGATCCACAAGGATCGCGTCCGGTCGCTCCGCCCGCGCGACGTCGAGTCCGCTCTGCCCGTCCGTCGCCACGAGCGCCTCGTGGCCGGCGGCGCGGATGATGCGCTGCGCGACGTCGAGGTTGTTCGCCTCGTCTTCGATGACGAGCACCCGCGCCACGCTCACGAGCGGACCGCCACGCCGGTGAAGCCGCCCTCCACGAGCGCCGCCGCGCGCACGCGTACCGGCAACGTGAACAGGAAGCTGCTCCCGACGCCGACCGTGCTGTCGACCCAAATGCGGCCGCCGTGCAGCGCGATGAGCCGCTTCGAGATCGCGAGTCCGAGACCGGTGCCACCGTAGCGGCGCGTCGTAGACGCATCGACCTGTCGGAACTCATCGAAGATGTACGTCTGCGCCTCGGGCGGGATGCCGACGCCGGTGTCCACGACTCCCAGGGTGATCCAGCCGTCGACCACGGTCGCACGGACGGTGACGCCACCGTGCTCGGTGAACTTGACCGCGTTGGCCACGAGGTTCACGAGCACCTGACGGATACGGGCGCGGTCCGCCCACGCGGTCGGCAGTGCGCTGGCGACGTCGGCGCGGAGGCTGAGCGCCTTCGCATCGGCGCTCGCGCGCATCAGCTCGATCACGTCGTCGATGACGAGCGGGATGTCGACTTCCTCGACGTTGAGCTCCATCTTGCCGGCCTCGATCTTCGCGAGGTCGAGCAGCCCATTGATCAGGCTGAGGAGGTTGTCGGCCGCCTGCACGACGCGTTCGAGGTCGGCGGTCTGCTGCTCGGTGAGATCGCCGTCGAGCCCGTCGAGCATGAGCTTCGTGTAGCCGATGATGGCGTTCATCGGGGTGCGAAGCTCGTGGCTGACTGACGCGAGGAACTCGCTCTTCAGGCGGTTCGCGCGCTCGAGCTGCAGGTTGTTGTCCTTCAGTTCGTTGACCAGATCGGCGTTCTCCTTCGCCACGCTCACGAGACGGGCGATGGTGCGCAGAGCGCGCGCCTCAGTGTCGGTGATCTCGCGCGGCCGCTTGAAGTACGCGGAGAGCAGGCCGGCGGCACGCCCGCGAGCCGACAGTGGGATGTGCGCGACATGCGGCATCGGGCTGTGCGGCACGTTCAGGTGCTGGATCTGGTTCGGGTCGTAGACCGGATTCACCAGCACCCGTGTCGCGAGCATGACGGCGGTGTCGGCGTCGACGCCGATCGTGGTCGGCGCGATGAGCCGCCCGCCGGATCCGAGCGGCGCGCCCGGCGCGTCCTCACGGATGACGATCGACGCGCCGTCCGCGTGGAACAGCGCGACCATACGCGACAGCGACTCGGCGAAGATGCGCTCGCGGTCGGTGACACCGACGACGGCGTCGGCCACCTCGTTCACGGTGCGCACCTCGGCGAGGTATTCCTGCTGAGCGCGCTCACGTTCGCTGAGCGACCGAGCCATCGTGTCGAACGCACGCTCGAGCGTGCCGATCTCGTGATGTGACCGCTGGCGGATGCGCACCCCGAGGTCGCCGGCTTCGATCTGCTGGGCGGCGGCGGCGAGATCTTCGAGTGGTCGCGTCATCGCCGTGGCCGAGCGGTACGCGAAGAACGTTACGAGTGCGATCAGGCCGGCGGCGAGGACGAACAGGATGACGAGCAGGGTCCGCTGCGAGGCGTTGAGTGCGTCGAGCGGCAACAGCACGGCGAGCACCCCGGGCTTCGCCACCTGCGACCGCACGACCTGGAAGATGCCGTAGTAGCTCTGTCCATTGAGGGCCACGTCTTGGACGAAGACATCGCCCGGGGCATTGTCGACTTGCTCGACGGATGGGAAGACCGCGTCCTCGGGGATCGTCGTGGTCGACGCGCGGACTTTCCCGTTCCAGATCAGCGCGAGCTGGGCATCGCTCTTGGTGTTGATCGTCTTGAGGTAGGAGTTGTCGAGGACAGACGCCACTTCCATGTAACCGATCGGCTCCTGGTCCTTGCCGCGGATCACATAGATGGCGCGGATCACGATGCCCTGCGGCTCGTCGGACAGCGACCATGACTGCTGCGCGCGCGCCTGCACGAGCTGCACGAGGTCAGGTTTGAGCGTGTCGCCGGGCTTGAAGTCCTGAGCGGCGCCGATCAGCTTTGCGTCCAGGTCGGCCACGTCCATGAAGTCGACGAGGAGGCGCGATTTCTGCGGCAGGAGGAACGCATCAAGCGCGTCACGGTCCTTGGCCTCGGTGAGCTCGCGGATCGTCGGCAGACCAGCCAGCAGCGAGGCCTGGCGCACCAGCAGCGTGGATTGACCCTCGATCCCGTTCGCGGCCGCCTGCGCGACGATCGTCGCTTCGTCCTCGAACTGCTTCGCCACGAGATCGTTGGATTCGTACAGCGCGATGGCCGCGAGCACCACGAGGGCGCCCACGGCCACCGCGACCGTCCGACCGACGAGCGCGCGAAGGAGACTCGGCGCGAAGAGCTGGGTTACGAATCGCACGAAGCCGTCC
>VBEZ01000054.1 GCA_005882255.1 Chloroflexota bacterium
GGCACTCGATCGCGTGGCCGCTGACCCAGATCTGCTCCTCGCTGAATGACAGTGGCCGGCCCGACGCGAGCGCGATCTGCTCCTTCACGAGGTCGATGCCGGTGGTCATCTCGGTGACGGTGTGTTCGACCTGGATCCGCGAGTTCACCTCGATGAAGTAGAACTCGCCGCGGGCATCGACGAGGAACTCGAACGTACCGACGTTGCGGTAGCCGCATCGGACCGCGGCGTCGACCGCGCGGCGCGCGACCTCCTGGCGCAGCTCCTCGCTGATCGACGCGGACGGCGCCTCCTCGATCATCTTCTGATTGCGGCGCTGGATCGAGCATTCACGCTCTCCGAGGCAGATGCCGCTCCCGTACTCGTCGACGGCGATCTGCGCTTCGACGTGACGCACGCCCTCGAGGCAGCGCTCGACGTAGAGGCCCGCGTCACCGAAGGACGCCTTGGCCTCCGAGCTCGCCTGGTCCCACAGCCGCTGAAGCTCCTGTGGAGCGGTCACCTTGCGCATGCCGCGACCGCCGCCACCCGAGCGCGCCTTCAGCATCACCGGATATCCGACGGCCTCCGCGATGCGCAGCGCCTCGGCCATCGTCTTGACCGGACCGTCGGAACCCGGGATCACCGGCAGGCCGAGCTTCTTCATCGCGACGCGCGTCGCGACCTTGTCGTGGAAGCGCCGCAGGATTTCGGGCGGCGGACCGATGAACACCAGGCCGTGCTCCTTGCAGACCTCGGCGAAGTCCGCGTTCTCGGCGAGGAAGCCGTAGCCGGGATGAATGGCCTGCGCGCCGCTGATGAGCGCGGCCGACATGATCGACGGGATGTTCAGGTAGCTCTCGCGCGACGACGCGGGACCGACACAGATGGCTTCGTCCGAGAGGTGCACCGGCAGGCTGTGCGCGTCGGCCTCGCTGTACACGAGCACGGTCTGGATGCCGAGCTCGCGACAGGCGCGGATGATCCGCAGTGCGATCTCGCCGCGATTGGCGATCAGGATCTTATCGAAGGACAGTGAGTGCCTCCTCGAGTGTCTTCACGTCAGACACGTTCGCGGTCCGCGCCTCGGGGAGGATCCGTTTCGCAAGTCCGGTGAGGACGCTCGCTGGACCGAACTCGACGAATGCGGTCGCGCCCTCCCCGTGCGCGCGCCGCATGCAGGCGACCCACTGTACCGGAGACCACACCTGTCTCTCCAGCAATGACGCGAAATCCGCCGCATGTTCGTGCACCTGTGCATCGACATTGGCGACGACCGGGTAACGGAGCGTCGCGAAGGGCGTGGCCCTGATCGCTTTCGCGAGCTCCGGTCCGACCGGACGCATCGCGGGCGAATGGAAGGCCGCTGAGGCGCGCAGCGGGATCACGCGTTTCGCGCCGGCGTCCCTCAGTGCGGCGGTCGCGCGCTCGAAGCCGACCTTCGGACCGGAGATGACGACCTGTCCCGGCGCGTTGTCGTTCGCGACGACGAGGCCGGTCCCCGCGATCGCCGTCGTGATCGCGCCGGCGTCGAGGCCGATGACCGCGAGCATGCCACCGGATGGATCGGCCTCCTGCATGAGCTCGCCGCGGCGGCGCACCAGGACGACCGCGGACGCGAGCGGCAGCGCGCCCGCCGCGACGAGCGCCGTGAATTCACCCAGCGAGTGACCCATGACGACGACGGGCTCGTCGAGATCGCCCGCCGCTTCCTCCGCCGCGCGGAGCGCCGCGATGGACGCGGTGAGGAGCGCGGGCTGTGTGTTCGCGGTGCGGTCGAGATCGGTCTGCGGCCCGCTCCAACACAGCGCTCGCAGATCGAAGCGGAGCGCGTCGCCGGCTTCCTCGAATGCGCGCGCCGCGCCCACGTAGCGCTCCGCGAGCTCGCGGCCCATGCCCACGATCTGCGAGCCCTGACCGGGAAAGAGCCACGCGACACCGCTCGCCATGGACGCGGAATGCTAATCGGGCCGCGGCCCTAGGTGCGCTTCATCACCGCCGCGTATTCCGGGAAGTAGCGCTCGATCGTGCCGAGGTCGAACTCCGGCAGGATCGACGTGTTCGCTTCACGATCGAGCAGGAATTCGAACGAGCGCCGCAGCAGCTCGTGCACGTCGCCGCCGCCGTAACGCTCCAGCTCCGCACGGGAGACGCGCACGACGTGCGACGTCTTCCTGGGCGCTGTCGTCGTCACGTGCGCGACCCAACCGTTTCCCGACTCGCTGTAGGAGATCTCGATCTTGCGCGTCGCCATCAGCGGAGGGTGATCACCAGGAGAGGCTGGCCGTACTCCACGGGCGCGCCGCCCGCGACGAGCACCTCGCGGACCTCGCCATCGGCCGGAGCGATGATCTTCGCGACCTGACCGAGCGACTTGATCCCACCCAGGACGTCACCGCGGGATACCGCGTCGCCGGCGTGCCACTCCTTCGACGGGCTGAAGATGCCGACCGTCGTGGCGTGCACGCGCTGCGTCGGCAGGCGTGTCGGTCGCGCGTCGCCGGTGGCCGCGGGCCGCTCGGTCGTTGCGAGGCTCGCGTCGGGTCGCGCGGTGCCACGGCGCGTCACCGAGACGGCGAAGTTGTCGGCCTCGACCTCGATCGTGACCGCCGGCGAGCCGTCGGCGAGCCGCATCAGGTCGTCGAGGAGGCCCAGGACGTGGTCGGTCTCGCTCAAGAGCCCGCTCGCTTCACGATGCGTCGCCACCACGAATCCGGCGCCGGCGGTGGCGCCGTGACGCCCGGCTCCTCGAGCGCGCCGAAGGCGCGGAAGCGCTCGTAGCGCGCGGACATGAGGTCGGCCGCCGGCACGCGCTCGAGCTTCGCGAGCTGCGCCGCGAGCGCGGTGCGGATCGCAGCGGCGGTCGCGGCGTGATCGGTATGCGCGCCACCGGGCGGCTCGGGGATGAGCGCGTCCACGACGCCGAGCTCGAGGAGGTCGGGACCCGACAGACGCATCGCCTTCGCGGCGCGCTCGGCCTCGGCCGGGCTTCGCCACAGGATCGCGGCGCACCCCTCGGGCGAGATGACGGAGTAGATCGCGTTCTGCAGCGCGAGCACGACGTCGCCGACGCCGAGCGCGAGCGCGCCGCCTGAGCCACCCTCACCGAGGATGACGACGATGATCGGCGTCTGCAGTCGCGCCATGAGGAGGATCGACTGCGCGATCGCCTCCGCCTGCCCGCGCTCCTCGCCCTCTGGTCCCGGGTAGGCGCCGGGCGTGTCGATGAAGGTGATGAGCGGAAGGTGGAATTTCTCGGCGAGGCGGTAGAGGCGCATGGCCTTCCGGTAGCCCTCGGGGTGCGGCATCCCGAAGTTGCGCGCGATGTTCTCCTCGGTCGATGCGCCCTTCTGCTCGCCGACGATGACGACCGGCCGTCCGTCGAGGTCCGCGATCCCGCCGACGATCGCGGGATCGTCACGGAAGCCGCGGTCGCCGTGCAGCTCGTTGAAGCGATCGAAGACGCGCCCGATGACGTCGAGCGTGTGCGGACGCTGGATGTTGCGCGCGGCCTGCACCGCCTCCCAGGCGCTCACGCGCGACACGAGCTGCGCGGGCTCGGTGATGAGGTTCGCGTCCACCGGGAGGTGACCGTTGCCTTCCACGGTGCGCTTCGTTCCGGTGATGCGATCGAGCATCGACACCGCTAGAGGCTCCAGCGCAGATCCTGCGACGCGGCCCGGAACGCGGTGAGGAAGAATCCGATCCGCTCGCGGAGCTGCGGCCGCGGCACGATCTGGTCGAGGAAGCCGCGCTCGAGGAGGAACTCGGCCTTGCCGAAGCCGGTCGGCAGCTTCTCGCCCACCGTCCCGCTCGTGACGCGCTCGCCGGAAAAGCGGATGAGGGCGCCCGGCTCGGCGACGATGATGTCGCCGAGCGACGCGTAGGACGCGAGGACGCCGCCGGTCGTCGGGTCGGTGATGACGCTCACATACGGCAGGCGCGCCTGGTCGAGCCGCGCGAGCGCGCCGAGGATCTTCGCCATCTGCATGAGCGCGATCGTGCCCTCCTGCATGCGGGCACCGCCCGAGGCGGAGACGATGACGAGCGCTCGGCGCTCCGCAAGCGCGCGCTCGGCGGCGCGCGTGATCTTCTCGCCGACGACCGCGCCCATCGATCCACCCATGAACTCGAAGTCCATGACCGCGAGGATGACCGGGTTGTCCCCGATCGTGGCCTCACCGGTGATGATCGCGTCCTTCTCGCCGCTCTTCGTCTGCGCCGCCGCGACCCTCTCCGGATAGGGCTTGCTATCCGTGAAGCCGAGCGGATCCCCGGAGGTCAGCGCCGCGTCCTGCTCGTGGAACGAGCCCTTGTCGACGAGGAGCTCGATGCGTTCGCGCGCGCCGAGCCGGAAGTGGTGCTCGCATTTCGTGCACACGTTGAGATTGCGCGCGAGCTGCTTGTTGAAGAGCATCTCGTTGCAGCTGGGACACTGCGTCCACAGGTGTGAGGGGAACTCGTTCGGCTTCCGACCGAACGGCATCCGCAATCTCATGTCGGCTTCGCCGACATGAGAGCAGAACCTATCTCTCGCAGGGGCTCCGCCCCTGCAACCCCGGGACGAGAACCCGCCTCACTACTCACTTCGCGTCGTCCTCACGGTACCAGCAGAGTCCAACGACGCCGGGACCGGCGCGGGCGCCGATGACGGGCCCGGCTTCGGCGATCCAGTGCTCGACGCAGTGGTAGCGCTCCTGCACCCAGTCGGCGACGTTGCGCGCGCGGTCGGGCGCGTTCGTATGGAGCGTGCAGGCGTGGATGCGCGCGCCTTCGGGGACCCGCGCGGCCACGAGCTCCTTCATCCGCTCGAGGGCCTTCTCGCGCGTCCGCACGCGATCGGCGGGATGCACGACGCCGTTCGCGACCTCGAGGATCGGTTTCATCTTCAACATCGAACCGAAGAGCGCCTGCGCGCCGCTCACGCGCCCCGACCGTTTCAGATACTCGAGGGTGTCCGCGACGGCGTAGATCGGGATCTTCCCCGAGAGCGTCCGGGCCAGCGCCACGGCCTGCTCGAACGAGCCGCCGCTGCGACGCAGCCGCGCGCACGCGGTCGCGATGAGCGAGATGCCGCCGGCGAGTGATCGCGTATCGATGACCTCGATCGTGACGCCGGGCATCGCCTGGGCCGTCGTGCTCGCGACCGAGTACGTGCCCGAGAGCTCGGTCGCGATCGTCAGCACCAGGAGGTGCTTCGTCCCCTCGGCGACGATCGCGTCGTACACATCGCGACACTCGCCCATGTTCGGCTGTGACGTCCCGGTGAGCACGCCCGGTGCGGCGATGCGACGGTAGAACTCGTCGGCCGTGAGGTCGACGTTCGCGGTGAACGTCTCCGACCCGATATCGACATGGAGCGGAAGCCAGCGGATGTCGAATTCGCGCTGCAGCTCCGGCGTGAGACACGCGGTCCCGTCGACGACGATGGCGAAGCGCTCGCTCACGTGAGGGCGACCTCACCGGCGACGACGCGCTCCGTGCCGGTCGAGGTGCGCACCACGAGCGCGCCGTCGTCGGCGATCGCGGTCGCGATGCCGCGCAGCGGCGGCCGCTCGCCGGCGCGCACCTCGACCGCCTTGCCGAGGAACGTCGAGCGGCGACGCCATTCGTCGAGCGCGGCGCCTCGCTCGCTGGTGTCCTCGAGGCGATCGAGCTCGCGCGTCAGACGTGCGAGGAGGGCGAGCCGGTCGAGTGGGTAGCCCGCGCTCGCGAGCGAGATCGCTCGTTCGCGCAGCTCCGCGGGGAAGTCTTCGGGTCGCTGATGCACGTTGATGCCGATACCGAGCACGAGCACGCCGCCGTCGCCATCCGATGTCGCATGCGCCAGCGCACCCGCGACCTTCCTTCCCCCGACGTGTACGTCGTTTGGCCATTCTAGGCGGGCATCCGCGCGCGCCAGACTCTCGAGAACACGCGCGATCGCGACACCGGCGAGCGCGGCGAAGAGCGCGGGCGCGACCGGTGCGGGCCGCACGATCCACGATGCGAGGAGGCTCGTTCCCTTCGGCGCGACCCACACGCGACCGCGCGTTCCCTGACCCGCGCTCTGCTCGTTGGCCACGACGATGCCGCGCGGGATGCCCTGCGCCGCGAGCTCGCGCGCGCGCGTCTGCGTCGACGGCAGCACGTCGTGATATTCGATCTCGCGTCCGAGCTCTCCGGCGAACGACGAACGCACGGCGGGATCCGCTAGGAGCGCCAGCCGCGCTATCTCAAGACCTGCGCGCCCGCGGCGCGTACCCGCACGACGCGACCGCGGCCCGGAACGCCCGCGGCCGCGGCCGCCTCTTCCATCGCGGAGACGACACGGGAGGCGAGCCGCGTCGGCGCGACCGCGAGCACGCTGGGTCCGGCACCCGAGAGCGCCGCGCCGAACGCGCCCGCCTCGCGTGCCGCGGCGATGATCTCGCCGAGCGCCGGCACGAGCTTGGTGCGCGCCGCCTGATGCAGACGGTCCGCCATCGCGAGCGCGAGCAACGCGCCGTCCGCCCGCATGACCGCGGCGATGAGGGCGGCGCCGTGCGCAACATTGAAGACCGCGTCCTCGCGCGAGACCTGTGACGGAAGGACCGCGCGCGCGTCCTCCGTCGAGAGCAGCCGCCCCGGTATGAGGAGGCACACCCGCCAGGTGCGCGGGAACACCAGGCGCGTCGCGACCGGACCGCCCTCGTCCGGCAGCGCGACGGTGAACGCGCCGTACAGCGCGGCGGCGACGTTGTCGGCGTGGCCCTCGACCTCGCTCGCGATGCGCAGCAGGGAGCGGCGGTCGAATGGCTCGCCCAGCAGCGCGTTGGCCGCGACGGCGCCGCCGACGATCGCCGCGGCGCTCGAGCCAAGACCGCGCGCGATCGGGATCGCCGACCGCTGCGTCACATGCTGCGCGACGAGCTCGCGGCCGGCGGCCTTCGCGGTCGCGCGCGCCGAAATGACGAAGAGGTTCTCGTCGTCCCCCGGGATCCCCTGTCCGTCACCCTCGATCGCGACCGACCACACCTTCGCGGGCCGAAGGTCGTACTCGGCGAGCAACGGGAGCGCGACGGCGAAGGAGTCGAATCCCGGGCCGAGGTTCGCACTCGAGGCGGGCACGCGGACGCGGATCTCGCCCACGACCCGGCCTTATGCGCGCGACGCGTGCGCGATCGCACCCATGACGGCGTCGGCCGTCGCGTCCACCAGGGCGACGTCGCGAGTGAGCGAGCGCGCGGTGTCCGGGTCCTTGAGACCGCTGCCGGTGAGGACGCAGACGACGGTCGATGCGCCGCGAAGTCCCGCTCCCTGCGCGCGCTTGCGCAACCCCGCGACCGACGCCGCGCTCGCGGGCTCGACGAAGATACCCTCGCGGCGCGCCAGGTCGCGATACGCATCCATGATCTCGGCGTCGCTCACCGCCTCGATCGCGCCGCCGGACTCGTCGCGCGCGCGCAGCGCGCCCTGCCACGACGCGGGCGCACCGATGCGGATGGCGGTCGCGATCGTCTCCGGCTCGGCGACGCGCACACCCCGCACGATCGGCGCCGCGCCCTCGGCCTGCCAGCCGTACATGCGCGGCCGCCGCGTCGCGAATCCCGCGGCGACGGATTCGACGAAACCCTGCCAGTAGGCGGTGATGTTCCCGGCGTTGCCAACGGGGATGAACAGCGCGTCGGGCGCGTCGCCGAGGGTCTCGCAGATCTCGAACGCCGCGGTCTTCTGACCCTCGATGCGGTGCGGATTCACGCTGTTGACGAGGGTCGCCTCGCCCTGCGCCGCGAGCTCCTTCACGACCGCGAGGGCCGCGTCGAACGGCCCGCGCACCGACACGACGGTCGCGCCGAAGGCGATCGCCTGCGCGAGCTTTCCGAGCGCGACGTACCCCGCGGGCAGCACCACCGTGCACGGTAGGCCTGCGCGCGCCGCGTAGGCCGCCGCGGATGCGGCCGTGTTGCCAGTCGACGCGCAGAGGACCGCCCCCGAGCGTTCCTCGAGCGCCTTTGCGACGGCGACGACCATCCCACGGTCCTTGAACGAGCCGGTCGGGTTCGCGCCCTCGACCTTCAGCCACACCGCGTCGATGCCCGTTTCGCGTTCGAGCGACGGCGCACGCACGAGCGGCGTGCCACCTTCGCCGAGCGTGAGGCGCGGTGTGCGGGACGTCACCGGCAGATGGGCGGCGTAACGATCGATGAGACAGAGCGCGGGTGTCACGGCGGGATGTTAGCCCTCCTACTGTGGCGTGCGCGAAGCGCAAACGCCAAGCAGATGAGCGCAGCGAAGCTGCGCGAATGCGCCGAATACCATTGGCGCCGTGAGGCTCAGCGCAAGGGAACATCAGCTGCTCCAGGTGCTGGTGGTGCTCGCGATCCTGTATCTGGCGATCCAGGTCTTCACCTTCGGGTGGCTCGCGGTCGCGCAGGTCGCGGACGTCATCCTCATCTTCGTCGCGGCGTGGGCCCTCGCGTATCTCCTGTCGCCGCTGGTGAGCCGCATCGACATGGTGACGCCGCTGAATCGCACGCTCTCGGTCGTCGTCGTGTACATCGCGATCGCGCTCGTGCTCGTCGGCGTGGGCTTGCTCGCGATCCCGCCGCTCGTGGCGCAGCTCAACGATCTCGTCACCCGCGGGCCGGAGTACGGCGAGCGCGCGTCGCAGCTCGCGGCCAGCATCCAGTCGACCCTGGCCGGGCTCGGCATCCGCGTTGATCTGACGGCCTTCTACGGGACCCTGCCCCAGCGCTTCGGAGATCTCGCCGCGGCCTACGCCAAGGACATCCTGGGTGTCGTGTCGGCGACGGCCGCGATCTTCTTCAACGTCACGCTCATCCTGATCATCGCGTTCCTGATGCTCATCGACGGCGACAAGATGTGGCACCGCTTCACGCGCGTGCTCTCGCCGGAGCTCGGAAGCGAGGCCGAGCTTCTCCGGCAGAGCGCCGACCGCTCCTTCGGCGGTTTCATCCGCGGGTCGCTGATCCTGGGTCTCATCTACGGCATCGCGACGCTCGCGATCCTCGTCCCCCTCGGGGTCCCGTACGCCGGCGTGCTCGCCCTGGTCTCGGGTCTGACGATGATCATCCCCTTCTTCGGGCCGATCATCGCGATGGTCCCGGTGATCGCGGTCACCTTCGTCGGCGCTCCCGACCGCCTCGTGATCGTGTTCATCCTGGTGCTGGTGGTGCAGCAGGTGCTTCTGAATGTCGTCAGTCCGCGCATCATGTCGCGCAGCATCGGCATCCATCCGATCTTCATCTTCCTCGCGCTGCTCCTCGGCGCGAAGCTCGCCGGTTTCTGGGGTGTATTCCTCGCGGTGCCGGTCGCCGGCATCGCGAACATCTTCCTCCGCTACTCGTACGAGCTCGCCGCCGGCCGACGCACCCGCGTGCAGGCCGCCACGCTCATCGAGGATCGCGAGGCACGAGCCGCCGGACAGTGACCCCACGCCGGCACATCCTCATCACCAATGACGACGGGATCGATTCGGACGCGCTGCCGCCGCTGTCCGAGGCGCTGTCGGAGCTCGGCGACGTCGACGTCATCGTCCCCGAGCGCAACTGGAGCGGCGCGAGCCACAGCATCACGCTCTTCCGCCCGCTGCGCGTCCGGGCCACGAAGCTGCGCAACGGCCACGCCGCATACATGACCGACGGATCGCCAACGGACTGCGTGCGCCTCGCGGTCCTCGGGTTCCTGAAGCACCGGCCGGACATCGTCGTGAGCGGCATCAACCGCGGCGCGAACATGGGCGACGACATCACGTACTCGGGCACCGTCGCCGCGGCGATGGAGGGACTGCTCTCCAATGTCCCCTCGGTCGCGATCTCGATCGGCGCATTCGGCGGCGACATCGACTACGGACCGGCGGCGAGCTTCGCGGCGCTGCTGGCACGCAACATCCTGGGCCGCGGCCTCGCGCCCGACACCCTGCTCAACGTGAACGTGCCGCCGCTACCGCGCGCGAAGATCGCCGGCGTCGAGGTGACGCGGCTCGGCAAACGCACCTACCGCGATCAGCTCGTCGAGCGGCTCGACCCGTACGGCAATCCCTATTACTGGGTCGGCGGGCCCGCGGTCAGCGAGGAGGCCGAGGCGGGCACCGACGTCGCTGCGATGCGCGCCGGGAAGATCAGCGTGACGCCGATCGCGCTCGATCTCACGAATCACGCGCTGCTCGAGGAGCTCGCGCGCTGGGACTGGGGCTGGACCGCTCCGGTCGCGCTCTCCGCGGACTGACGAACGCGCGGCGGTTCGCCGAGGAACGTCGCCACGACGTAGCAGGCGATCGCGAGCCACGCCAGTCCGGTGAAGCCGGTCTCGAGCGCGAGTCCGGCGGCGAGGATCGAGCCGATCACCGACGCGACGCCGTTGACACCCCAGGCCCACGCCAGGAGGTTCCGCTCATGCGCGCCCGCGGCGTCGAGCACGCGCGGAAAGGCCGTGCCGAGGGGAAGGCCGAGCGCGATGGCGAAGAGCAACGCCAAGGTCACGCGCACGAACAACGGCGCCGCGAGCGTGGCGTCTCCGACGCGAGGCAGGATCACGAGGACCGCGGCGAGCGCGATGGTGCTGCCGATCGTCGCGCCGCGGAGGCCGCCCGGAAGTCGACGGATGCTGGCCGAGCCCGCGGCGGCGCCGGCGAGGAGTCCGGCGACCCCGACGGCGAGCGCGAGCGTGGGCTGACCGAGATACAGCGTCAGCCGCTGCAGGAGGACGATCTCGACGACGATGAAGCCGGTCCCCAGCAGCAGCGCATAGCCCGTCACCCAGCGCACCAGGCGCGGGTCGCGGCGCGAGACGGTCCGGCGCAGCGGCAGGATGATCAGCGCGAACGAGAGCAGCAGAGCCGTGATGAGCGCCGCCACGAGCGTCTGCTGTCCCTGCGGGAGCGCCACGCGACCGGCGAGCGCCTCTCCCAGAGGCACGCTGTCGAAGAAGAACGGGCGGTCGTCGGTCGACGGCGCCTGCCGACCGCTGGACGAGAATGCGGACGCGAGCGGTCCGCTCCCTCGGACCGGGTCGTACGCCAGCTCGAAACCGTGCGTCGCCGCGAAGGCGCGGACGGTCGCGATGCTCGCCTCGTCGAACTCCTCGGCGCGCACGAGCATCAGCCCGAACTCCGCGCTGCGGACGACCGCGAGATGCCGCTCGGGATGCGCGGCGCCCATGCGACGAAGGCCCGCGCTCGCGACCTCCAGTGCCCGGACCATCTCCGCGGGCGGATCGCGGTACCAGCGACCGATCGATAGCGTCCCACCCGGCGTCAGATGGCGGACGTAGTCGGCGAACGCCTCCTCGGTATAGAGGTAGCTCTCCGAGAGCGCGTACGCGCCGCTCTGGAGCGCGGCCCAGCTATCGACGACCGTCATCACGATGACGTCGTAACGGTCGCTCGAGCGCCGCACGAAGCTGCGCGCTTCGTCAGCGACGACGGTCACACGCGGATCGTCGTAGAGAGCGCCGCCATAGCCGCGGTAGCTGTCGTGCACCGTCGCGATCACCGCGCGATTCACGTCGACGCCGGTGACGGCCCGCGCATCGCGACGCAGCGCGACGAGGACGTCGATGCCCCCGCCGGGTCCGATGACCAGAACGTTGGGCCGGTCGACCAACAGATACGGCGTCGCGAGAACGGACGCGTCCAACACCGCACCATCGGCCGTCGCGCCACCCTCGACGATCAGGGTCGACGCGTCGAGGTCGATCCGCATGATCAGTGAGCGCGGCCGCGCACCGGCGAATGCCGGATCGACGAGGAAGTCGTACGCGCTCGACGCCCCATCCGCGCCGTAGCGAACGACATCGACCCGACCCTGCACGTCCCAGCGCGTGGCCTCGACGGTGGCACCTCGCCGCAGGTCCTCCAGGATTGGCTTGAACGCCGCCGGCCGGAGCGGCGCGAGCTGGTCACCGGCCGACGCGAGCGCGAGCGTGAGCAGCACCGTCGGGAGGACCGCGGCGAGCGCGACGCGACGCCGTGCGGTCGGGGCCGCCAGCACGAGCGCCGCCGTCGCGGCGAGCGCCGCGGCTGCCCCGTACTCGCCCGGCGCCCCGAATATCGGCATCGCGAGGAACGCGAGGACCCCGCCGACCGCGGCGCCGCCGAGGTCCGCGGCATAGGTCCGGCCGGCCGAGGCGGGGTTCGCCGCGAGCGCGCGAACGACGACCCAGCTCACGAGGACGTAGGGCAGGCTGCTCGCGGCGTAGATCAGCACGATGGCGAGGCTGACGTCGAGCGCCGCCGGATCGACCACGGTCGCGACGGCCATCGCGAGCACGTAGCTGGCGCTGGCGAACGCGGCGAGTCGCGACGTGCTCGGTGCGTTCGAACGCCGATCGACCAGCGTCGCGGCAGCCGCGCCCGCGCCCACGCCGAGCAGCGCGATCGAGACGGCGACGAACGTGAGGTGGTAGCCGAGCGTTGCGCTGAAGAGACGCGTCTGTGCGACCTGAAAGAGCAGCGCAGAGCACGACAGCAGGAACACCGCCGCGGCGGTGCGCTTCGAGAAACCAGACACGGTCACTTGGAAAATCTAAGGGCGGTGACCGCTCTGACACGAGATCGGTCAGCCGGCGCGCGCGTGGCGCTCCAGCAGGGCGGCGGGCTCGGGGATCACGAACGGCCGGCCGTCGTGCGCGATCACGCGCAGCCCCGGTCCGAAGACCTGCGCCACGAGCTCCGGCGTGATCACCTGGCTCACGTCGCCGTCGCGGACGACGGCGCCGTCCGCGAGCAGCACGACGCGCGACGCGAACGCGGCGGCGAGATTGAGGTCGTGCAGCACGGCGACGACGGCGATGCCGCGGGTCCGCGCCAGTGTCGCGACGCGCTCGAGCGTCGCGCGCTGGTGCGCGGGATCGAGATGCGCGGTCGGCTCGTCGAGGAGCAAGACGCCGGCCTCCTGCGCCAGTGCCATGGCGAGCACCGCACGTTGACGCTCACCGCCCGATACGCGATCGATCCGGCGCTCGGCGAGATCCGCGGCGCCGATGTCGTCGAGCGCGCGGGCGACGGCGCGCGCGTCGTCGGAGCCGAGCGTGCCCAGCGGTCCGAGCCGGGAGGTCCGCCCCAGCGCGACGATCTCGCGGACGGTGAACGGGAAGAGCGTTTCGAAGACCTGCGGCACGACCGCGATGTGACGCGCGATCGCGCGACGATCCAGCGTGGTCGCGTCGACGCCGTCGATCGTCACGCTACCCGAGGTGGCTCGCAGGAGGCCGCCGAGCACGCGCAGCAGCGTGGACTTTCCCGCGCCGTTCGGACCGATGATGGCGCGGATCTCGCCGCGCTCGATGGCGATGCTGACGTTGTTGACGGCCGTCAAGCCGCCGAAGCGCTTGGTCAGTCCCTCGGTGCGCAGGATGGGGCCGGAGGCGACGCCCCGGCCGGTACCGGCCGGGGCCACCGCCCCCTGGGTGCTCTCAGCGGTCACTACGCGAACTTGCAGGCCGGCGGAAAGATGGTCTTCTCCTTCGCGATCGTCTCGAGGATCCGCGCGAGGACCGCCGCGGTCGTGCGGTCGAGGTCGACACCGAGGGCCGCCGCGGTCTCCTCGCCGAACGCATAGGCGTCGATGCGCGGGGCGAGCAGCAGCGCACCGATCACGCCGACCGCGACGACGACCGCGGCGACCGCGAGCTCGCTCCAGCTGATCACGGAGATCCCGCCCTGCAGCCAGCCGAGGACCGCGCGGAGGCGGAGCGCGAGCCGGTCGCTCGAGACGAGGACCAGCGTCACGAGCGCGCCGGCGAACGAGGTGAGCACGACGCCCGCGAGAAGCACGGTGAGCACCGTCGTCCGCCCGCCGAGCCGCGCGAGACGCCACACCAGCGCGATCGCACCCGTCGCGCCCACGAACGCCGCGACCGGCACCAGCGCGGGTTCGAACCCGAGCGCGACCGCGAGCACCGCGCCGAGCGACGCGCCCGCGGACGTTCCGGTGACGAACGGGTCCGCGAGCGGATTGCGAAGCATGCCCTGCAGCAGCGCGCCGGCCGCCGCGAGCGCGCCGCCGACGAGCGCCGCCCCGAGCACGCGCGGCAGACGGAGCTCGCGGATGATCGTGCCGCTCGTGCTGTCCGCGCCGAGGAGGGCCGACAGCACGTCGCCGGGCGCGATCGCGACCGCGCCGACGAGGATGCCCGCGGCCGCGCTCACTGCGAGCGCGGCCACGAGCAGCGCGAAGACGGTGACCGTACGCACTAGGGGAACAGCTCGGGATGCACGAGCTTCGCGTAGGCTTCCGCGGCCTCGCCGACGCGCGGGCCCGGCCGGTTGATGAGGTTCGGCGCGATCGTGACGATGCGCTTGTTCCGCACCGCGGTGATGACCGCCCAGCCGGTGCGAGCGGCCACCTGTTCGGGTTTGGCCGAGTAGTCGGCCGCGGCCAGCACGATGATCTCGGGATCGCTCCGCAGGATCTCCTCCGCGGAGAGCTGCGGGTACGCGCTGGTCGCGCGGGCCGCGATGTTCTGGCCGCCCGCGATCTCGATGAGGTCGTGGATGTACGAACCGGGCCCGACGGTGAAGATCTTCGTCGGGTCGGACGCGTCGATCTCGTGATACACGCGCGGTCTGGTCGCGGCCGCCGCTGTCTTCGACCTGACGTCGTCGACGCGCTTCTGGATGTCGCGCGCCATGGTTTCCCCGTCGCTCCCGACGGCGCGCCCCAGCAGGATCGCCGTCCGCGCGACGTCGCCGGCGCTCTGCGGATCGACCACCAGCACCAGCAGCCCGGCGCTCGCGAGCTTTTCGATCGTGCCGTCGGAGAACTTCACGGTCAGGACGAGGTCGGGCTTCAGGGACACGACCTTTTCGAAGTTGACCTTGATGCCGCCGACCTTCTCGAGCTGCTGCGCGGCGGCGGGCTCGTCGGAGAAGTCGTCGACGCCGACGATGCGCGGTCCGGCGCCGAGCGCGAAGAGGAACTCCGTGATCGACGGGCCGATCGAGACGATGCGCTGGGGACGCTGCGGCACGGTGACGGAGTGGTTCTGGAAGTCGGTGACCGTGACCGGGAACGCGGCTGCGAGGGCCGAGCCACTGGGCTGCGGCGTGGATGAGGGGGCGAGCGTTCCGGCAGGCGCACAGGTCGCGGCGAGCATGAGAAGCGCAAAAAGGGCCGCAAGGCGGAAACGCATCTGGCTCACTCCTTTTTCGCGAAGGCGTGTTGGCCGCGAGCAGGAGGACCAGGCGACCCGAGTGAGGACACTCGTCCATCACGGTTGCGCGACACTGCCGGACTCGCACCGGCTTCGCTGGGACCCTGCCTATTCAGTTGTGGGCACGCGGGCCGCTATGCGGGGACGTGCTCGGTCGTGTACTTCACCGCGTCGGTGAGGTGGGTCGCGAAGAGGCGCTGAAGGGTCATGACGTGCGCGCACAGGCCCGAGGTACGGAAGTGCTCGCACTCGCAGGACCATTCATCTCCGTGGAGCGAGACGCTATGGGAGCCGTTGTCGCCGCGGAACCGGATCTCGAATTCCTGGAAGGTGATCCGCTGGGGCTCTTCGGCGTATCGCTTGGCCTTCTCGATCTTGGAGATGAGGCTCGAGTACATCCACCGACCTCCACCGCTCCGTCGTTCCGGCTGGCGCCGGACGAGAGCGATTCTAGGCCCGGTCGATCCCGCTCGATTTCCCTAGGAAACGTGCCGCGGCTAGCTCGCTACCACCCGCGGGTGCGTGTGTGGCGCGTCGTCGGCGATCGCCGCGAGGCGCGCGACGGGGATGCTGAGGAACGCGGTCACGACGGCCGGATCGAACTGCGAGCTGGCGCAGCGCCGGATCTCCTCGCGCGCCGCGTCGATCAAGAGTCCGCGGCGGTACGGGCGGTCGCTGGTCATCGCGTCGAAGGAGTCGCCCACCGCGAAGATGCGCGCCCCGAGCGGGATGCGGTCCCCCTTGAGTCCGTCCGGGTAGCCCATGCCGTCCCAGCGTTCGTGATGGTGCCGGACGATGCGCGCGACGTCCTCGAGGAACGGGATGCCCGCGATGATGCGCGCGCCGAATTCGGGGTGGCGCTTCATGACCGCCCACTCGCCTTCGCTGAGCGCGGTCGGCTTGCGCAGGACGTTGTCCGGGACACCGATCTTGCCGACATCGTGGAGCAGCGCGCCGCGGCGCAGCGTCGCGAGCTCGGGGCCGCGGATGTTCATCTGCTCGAGCAGAAGCTCCATGTACGCGACGACGCGGTCGGAGTGGCCGCCCGTTTCGTTGTCGCGGAAGTCGAGGGCGCTCGTCAGCGCGGTGAGCGTCGCATCGTAGGTGCGCTCCCGCAGCGCGAGCGCGTCCTCGAGCGCGCTGGCCTGCGCGACGATCCGCTTCGAGGACCGCGCGTACACGCCGCGCAGCACCAGCCAGAGGAAGGCGGCGGCGAGCGCGATGATCCCGGAGATCGTGAGCTGGATACGCATGAGCGCGGCGTCGAGCGGCGCGATGTCGCGCCAGACGACGACCGCTCCCACGACCTGGCCGTTCTGCGTCACCGGAACCCAGG
>VBEZ01000145.1 GCA_005882255.1 Chloroflexota bacterium
CCACACGAACACGATGGGCACGACATGCGGTCGCGCGTACTGGTCCGCGGTCGCCAGGTGCGCGACGCGCGCGGTCGTGAGGAGCTCGCGCGCCTGCGCGGAGAGGTCAGGCACGCAGGCGGGGGAGGATCTCGCGCGCATAGAGGCGCATCGCGCGCTCCTGGTCCTTGCCCGGGAAGTGGAAGATCAGGTGCGTGAAGCCCCATTCCACGTAGCGGCGGATCTTCGCGACATGCTCGTCGGGATCGGTGGAGACGATGAAGCGCGTGTGCGCCTTGTCCGCCGCGGCCTCGGCGCGGCGCTCCATCTCACGCGGATCCTCGACCCCGGCCTTGTCCTCGGCCGGCAGCGCGAGCGCGGCCCACTCACGCGTGTCCGACATGGCGCGGTCGCGCTCGGCGTCGAAGGAGACCTTCATCTCGATCGTCCGCTCGATCTTCCCGGGGTCGCGTCCGGCCTCACGCGCGCCGGTCTCGACCGCGGGCAGCAGCGTTTCGCGGTACAGCTCGTCGCCCTTGCCGCTGGTGCAGATGAAGCCATCGGCTTCCCTGCCGGCGAACGTCGCCGTCTGCGGACCGGCCGCGGCGATGTAGAGCGGAACACCATCCCTCGGCTTGTCGAAGATCTTCGCCCCGCGCGTCTTGAAGTACTTGCCTTCAAAGGTCACGTAGTCGTCGGACCACAGCTGCTTCATGAGCTTCACAGCCTCGCGGAGCCGGCGGAAGCGCTCCGCCGGCTCGGGCCATTCGGCGGCGAGCACGGGCGTCTCGTTCATCGATTCGCCCGATCCGACGCCGAGGAAGAAACGGCCCGGGAACATCAGCGCGATGGTCGCCGCGGCCTGCGCCACGATGGCCGGGTGGTAGCGAAAGCTAGGCGTCACGACGCTCGTTCCCATCCGGACCCGCGAGGTCTTCG
This sequence comes from Chloroflexota bacterium, assembly GCA_005882255.1. Lineage (GTDB taxonomy): Bacteria > Chloroflexota > Limnocylindria > P2-11E > P2-11E > CF-39. The sequence continues at coordinate 919 of VBEZ01000145.1, forward strand.
CACCGAGCGCGCCGAGCCAGGACCACGAGAACGGCGCGTGGCCGCCGGTGTCGCGCCAGGGATGGAAGTGATCGCTCACGACCACGCTGTCGAAGCCGAGCTCCTCGGCGAGGACGCCGTAGCGCAGCAGCTCGGTCGGCGCGAACTGCTCCGCCGACGCTTTCCAGCCGAGTGTCAACATGAGCGAGCACATCGTATGAGGAACACGTGACACAGCTCACGGTCACCGCGGTCAAGGGCCTGCCGGAGATCCGGCCCGGCGACGATCTCGCGACGCTGATCCGCGATGCCGCGCGCGCCGGGCGACAGGACATCCGCGAAGGCGACATCGTCGTGATCGCGCAGAAGATCGTGTCGAAGAGCGAGGGGCGCATCGTGCATCTGTCGGACGTCGTGCCGGGCGAGCGCGCGCGTGCGATGGCGGCCGAGGCGGGGAAGGACGCGCGCCAGATCGAAGTCGTTCTGTCCGAGTGCGCGAAGATCGTGCGCTGGGAGCGCGGCATCCTCATCTGCGAGACGCGCCACGGGTTCGTCTGCGCGAACGCGGGCGTCGATCGCTCGAACGCCGGCGCACCCGACACCGTCGTGCTCCTGCCCGTGGATCCCGACGCGTCCGCGAAGCGGCTGCGGGACGCGTTCGCCAGATCGGCCGGCGCGACGGTCGCGGTCGTCGTGACCGACACCTTCGGCCGGGCCTGGCGCGAGGGCCACACCAATATCGCGATCGGGATCGCGGGTCTGCCCGCGCTCAAGCGCTACGTCGGTCAGCGCGATCCCGAAGGATACGAGCTGCGCGTGACGGAGATCGCTGTGGCCGACGAGATCGCCGGCGCGGCCGAGCTGGTCATGGGCAAGCTCGACCGCTGCCCGGTGGCGATCGTGCGTGGCTTCACCCCCGACGAGCCGGCCGAGACCGCGCAGGAGTACGTGCGTCCCGCGGAACGCGATCTGTTCCGCTAGAAATGGCGAGGCTGTGGCAATACGACGTGATCTGACGCAGGCCGAGCGGGCCTTCCTGCGCGAGGTCCGGTTCGCGGTGCTCGGGACGACGAACGAGAACGGCTCCGCGCACCTCACCGTCATGTGGTACGACCTCGAGGGCGACGAGATCATGTTCAACACCGCGCGAGGACGAAAGAAGCCCGAGAACCTGGCGCGCGACCCGCGCGCGTCGCTCATCGTCGCCGACGAGTACCGCTTCGTTCGTGTGGAAGGCACGGTCCGCGCGAACGACGACCAGGTGGTCGCACAGGCGGACATCCGGAAGCTCGCGTTCCGTTATTACCACAGCGACGAGCGCGTGCAGCGCAATGTGGACGCGACGTGGGCGAAGCAGCACCGGATCACGTATCGCATGCCGGTGCGGCGCGTGTACAGCTCGGGGTTCTGATGCAGAACGCGGAGCCCCCGCCGCCGCCCGAGCATCGTTGGGAGCCACTAAGCCTCGAGGAGGTGAAGCGGCTCTTTGGTCCGGTCGCCGCGCCGTGGTGGATCGCGGGCGGTCACGCGCTCGACATGTTCCTCGGCCACGAGACGCGCACGCATGCCGGGATGGACGTCGCGATCCTTCGACGCGACCAGAAAGCGTTCCTCGAGGCGCTCCGGATGTGGGACTTGCGGATCGCGCACAACGGCGAGCTCATCCCGTTGAAGGCAGGCGAGACCATCGCCAAGCCGGAACATCACCAGCTCTGGGCGCGCGAGACACCCGAGGGGCCGTGGCGCATGGAGGTCTTCCTCGAGGACAGTGACGGCAAACGCTGGTCCTACCGTCGCAACGATCGGATCGGCCTGAACCTCGCGGACCTCGGTCGCCGCGACAGCTACGGCATCCAGTTCATCCGGCCGGAGGTCATGCTGCTGTACAAGTCGAAGGCGCCGCGGCCTGTCGACGAAACGGACTTCCTCTATGTGCTGCCGCGACTGGATGCCGCGCAGAAGGGGTGGCTCATCGCCGCGCTGTACACGATCGATCCGTCGCATCGCTGGCTGCAGCGCCTGAAATGAAAGAGGCCCGCCTTTCGGCGGGCCTCTTCTTTCAGCTGATCGGAACGCTGATCAGGCGTATCGACGGGATGCTGAAGGCCGGACCTGCTCGAAGCAGGAGCTGCAGTACACGGGCTTGTCGCCGCGCGGCTGGAATGGCACGCGCGCCTCGTTGCCACAGTTGCTGCAGGTGGCCGTGAAGAACTCACGGGGACCACTCATGCCACGGCTGTCGCCGTACGAACTGCCGCCGCCGCCGCCTGCGCGGCGTGCCGCGCGACAGCTCGAGCATCGGCCTGGCTCGTTGACCAGTCCACGTGACTGGTAGAACTCCTGTTCCCCAGAAGTCCAGATGAATTCCTGACCGCAGTCTTTGCAGGTCAGAGTCTTGTCGGTGAAGCTCACTTTTGAAGCTTCCTCCCTTATGTATTGCTGACGCCTTGAGCACTCGCCAGGGTTCGGGAGGAAGAAAAGCCTCAGAACGCCCGCGTTGATCACTCTCGCCGCCGCGTGTCCCTTGCGGGACG
>VBEZ01000146.1 GCA_005882255.1 Chloroflexota bacterium
ACCACACGCGCAGCACGCGCACGGCGCCAGAGGCGGCGACCTCCACCTCGGCGACCTGCGCGACGTAGGTGCCGTGATAGAGCGTGCAGGCGAAGCCGTGCCCGTGCCGCGCGGGGACCTTCTTCCCATACGCGCTCACCTCTGCGACCCGCTCGATCACGCGGCGCAAGCGCGGGTCATCGACGTGACGCAGCCGGAACGCGAGCGGGTCCTGCTGCGAAGCGTGAGCCAGCTCGTCGACGAACGACTCGATCGCGAAGACGTTCTCCGCCGCCGCGAGCGAGCGGAAGTTCGCGGTGCGCAGCGGCGTCGGCTCGACGTGGAGGACGACACGCGCGCTCGGGATCGTGTACGGGGGCACGGCGTTCCGGCCCGACGTCATCGCCGCGACGCGCGGATCCGGACCCGCGGCGGTGTGGACGTTGGTGTGCTCGTCGTAGCGCCACGAGACGATGTGCCCGCTCGCGTCGAGTCCGGCCGTGACCTCGAGGACCGCCTCTGGCCGGCTGGGGGAGTGCGCGAACTCTTCGGCCCGCGACCACTGCACGAGCACCGGACGGCGCGCGTGCTTCGACAGGACCGCTGCCTCGACCGACACGTCGGGCGCGCTGCTGCGACCGTACGTGCCGCTCGACATCTGCGGCATCACGCGCACGCTTTCCTTGGGGAGTCCCACGGAACCGGCGACGGCATCGCGTAGCCCGAACGGACGGTGCGTCCCGGCGTAGACCGTCGCGCCGTCGGACCGCACGTCGACGACCGCGGCGCTTGGACCGATCGAGGCGCTCGCGATCGATGGCAGGGTGTACGTCGCGGAGCGTGTGAGCGCGGCCGATGCGAGTGCGGCATCGGTGCCGGCGTCCTCGCGCATCGGCACGACCTGTGTCTCCGAGGACGCGCGTTGCGGGGTTTCCCAATCGATCTCGAGCGCATCCGCGGCGGCGCGCGCCTGCTCCTCGCGCTCGGCGACGACGCCCACGATGTCGCCGTCGTGCACGACCGCAATGACGCCGGGCATGGCACGCGCGGCGCGATCGTCGACGCGTGTCGCGCGAGCGCCACGAACCGGTGGACGGGCGATGGCGCTGCGCGCAAGGCGGTCGAGCCGGACATCGGCCGTGTAGCGCGCGCGCCCGGTGACGATGTCACGCGCCTCGACCCGCGCGAGTGGCGTGCCGATGTGCCGCCAGCGCTCCGGCGGCAGGAGCGGCTCGTCCTCCGGGACGGCGCCTGCGAGTGGCGCGTCGCGCACGAGGTCGGCGTAGCTGATCCGTCTGCCGTCGCCGTCGCCGATCGTGCCGCCCTTCGTGTCGAGTCGTGCCGCGGGGATGCCGAGCTGCGCGGATGCCCGTCCGATCAAGCTGCGCCGCGCGAACGCCGCGGCGAGGCGCAGCGCGGGCGCTTCCTGTGCGACCGAGTTGCTCCCGAAGGTCCCGAAGTCGAACGGCACCTGTGCGGTGTCGCCGAGGACGACCCGCACGCGCTCCACCGGGACGTCGAGCTCGTTCGCGACGAGCTGCGCGAACGCGGTGCGGATGCCCTGGCCGAACTCGATCTTGCCGGAGAACGCGGTCACCGACCCGTCGGGCTCGATCCGGATGCGCTCCTCCACATTCATCTGTGCATCGCCGGGGAGGAACCCGCCGCGACCGCCCTCGTTCCGGCTGCCCGCTGCACGGCGCGGATCGCGCGGCCATACACACCACAGCGGCAGAGATTGCCGGCGAGTGCGTCGCGGATCGCGGCTTCGTCCGGCGCGGTGTCGCGCGCCAGGAGCGCCGCGGCCGCGATGATCATCCCGCTCGTGCAGTAGCCGCACTGCATCGCGTCCTCCGCGATGAACGCCTCCTGCACCGGGTGCAGTGCCTCGCCTGTCGCGAGGCCCTCGATCGTGGTGATCTCGCGGTCGACCGCCTGGCGGGCGGGCATGAGGCATGAGGCGACGGCCCTGCCGTCGACGATGACGGAACACGCGCCGCATTGACCGCTCCCGCAGCCGAACCGGGTGCCGGTCAGCCCGAGGTCGTCGCGCAGGACGCTGAGCAGCGAAGCGGCCGGCGGTGGATCGACCTCGCGCTTCGTGCCGTTGACGCTGAAGACGAGCCGCATGGCCCTCCAGCGTACCTACGCCGGGCGGGCGGTGCTCTTTCGCGCGAAGCGAACGCGGGTGAGGCGACGGACCGCGACGAATCCGACCGCGGCGGCGGTGATCCATGCCAGAGCCGCGACCACCGGATTCGCGAGATCGGTCCCCGACAGGATCCCGTGCGCGAACGCGGCGACGAACGCGACGTACGAGAGGCGATGGAAAGCCTGCCACTGCCCGAGCGTGAGCGACGAGCGCATCCAGGTCGACACGAGGACGACGACGATGAGCTGCGCGGAGATCGTGCCGAGCCCGACCGCGAAGCGCCCGTACGAGACGCCGAAGGGGACGACGAGGTCGAGGAGCCCGACCTGCGCATAGCGGTCGAAGAGGAGCGCGATCACGTGCGCCAGGCCAAGCGGGATCCACAGGACGGTCAGGAAGCCGTGCACCACGCGCACGCCGCGGTTGTGCGACAGCCACGCGAAGGTGCCGGTGCGCAGCGCGATGCCGGTGAGGACCGAGAGCGTGAGCGCGACGAGCGAGCCGACGCCGGTCGAGCGTGCGAGGATCCAGATGAAGTCGGTGTTGAAGGTCACGGCGCGGCTAGGACTGCTTGGTGCGCGTGAGCGCCGCGGTGCTCGTGGTAGTGACCGAACGCCGCGTCGTCGTCGTGCGCGAGGCCGTGACCGTCGTCGCGGGTGTGGCGGTCGCGACGGCGGCCGCGGGTTGTAGCACGCGGAGCGCGAGCGTCGAGGTGATGAGCGGCCTTCGGCGTCGTGGTCGATCGGTCATGTGGATAGGGGAACATCCGCGCGCGGCGGGAGCATGAAAAGCGGCTAAGAAGGGACTAAGAGCCCCCAGCGAGCCGCAGGCGGAAGCGCGCGCCGCCGCCCGTGGCGTGCTCGACGCTGACCGATCCGCCGTGCGATTCGGCGACGTCTTTCACGATCGAAAGACCGAGGCCGGAACCCGGGAGCGAGCGCGCGTTGCTCGCGCGCCAGAAACGGTCGAACACGCGCGGCGCGTCCTCGGGCGCGACACCCGGCCCGTGGTCCCGGACGCTCACCTCGCCGCCGTTCACGGTGACCTCGACGACGCCACCCGCGGGACTCCACTTACCGGCGTTGTCGAGCAGATTCGTGACGGCGCGCGCGATGCGCGAGCGGACGCCGCGCACGGCCGCCCTTTCGAGGACGGCTTCGAAGCGAACCTGCGGGTAACGGCCCCGCACGTCGGTGATCGCGTCGGCGACGACCTCGTCGAGCCGGACGTCTTCGATCGGCAGCGTCGCCTCTTCGTCGCGCGCGAGATCGATGAGATCGGCGACCAGCGTCGAGAGCCGCTCCATCTGGCCGACGAGCTCGACGAGCACCTGCTGGCGCTCGGCGTTATCGGTGGGCTGACCGCGCGCGAGCAGCTCGAGATTCGTGCGCAGGCTGGTGAGCGGAGTGCGCAGCTCGTGCGAGGCGTCGGCGACGAGCTGACGCTGCTGGCGCAGCGAGATCTCGAGCGCGCCGAGCATGCCGTCGAAGGACGCCGCGAGGTTCCCGATCTCGTCGCCTCCGTTCATCGCGACCCGGCGCGACAGATCGCGCGTGCGCGTCACGTCGTTCACCGTCTCGTTGAGGCGGCGCAGCGGCCCCAGGACGGCCCGGCCGATGAGCGCTCCCAGCAGCGCGGCCAGGACCACCGCGGTGATCGCGAGGCCGATGAGCGCGAAGCGCGTGCTCGCGAGCGCCGCATCGATCTCGTTGAGCGGACGAGCGACTTCCAGCGCGTGGCCAGGGCTGAAGGGCACGGCGTAGATGCGCCAATGAACTGTCGATGTCGTCACGTCGGACCAGCCATCGGCGCTCTTGCCGTTCGCGACGGCGAGCACCTGACTGGTCACGAGCTCCGGGGATTGGCCGACCTGCGAGTCAGAGCCGACGATGCTCCCGGACGTGTCCACGATCTGAGCGAAGATGTCGGGGCGGCCGGAGAGGAAGACCTGGCCGCCGCCAGCGCGCCCGCCGAAACGGTCATCCGGACGTGGACCGCCGAGGCGTGCCGTGTTGGCGGTGGTCTTGAGCGTGTCATCGAACGCCGACTGGATCTGCTGCTGCACCATCAGGTACATCAACGCGCCCGCGGCGATGGCCGCGACTGCGACGGCCGCGGCGGTCAGGATGGTCACGCGGAGGCGGAAGCTCACGGCTCCCTCAGCACGTAGCCGACGCTGCGCATGGTGTGGATGATCCGCGGCTCGCCGAGCTTTCGACGGAGGTATCCGATGTACACGTCGAGGGAGTTCGAGTCGGGACCGAAGTCGTAGCCCCACACGCGATCGAAGATGACATCGCGGCTGAGCACGCGCTTCGGATTGGAGAGGAACAGCTCGAGCAGCTGGTATTCGGTGCGCGACAGCTGGATCGTCCGATCGCCGCGGCGGCAGGTCATCGCGTCGCGATCGAGCACGACGTCGCCGAAACGGAGCGTGCCGCGAGACTGGCCGCTCTGCGGCGCGCGGCGCTCGAACGCGCGCAGTCGGGCCAGCAGCTCGTCGAGCGCGAACGGCTTCACGAGGTAGTCGTCGGCGCCGGCGTCCAAGCCCTCGACCCGTTCGGTCACGGCCGCGCGCGCGGTGAGCATGAGCACCGGCACGGTGTTGCCGGTCGAGCGCAGGCGGCGGCACACCTCGAGGCCGTCGAGGCCGGGTAGGCCAAGGTCCAGGACGATCGCGTCGTAGGGGCTTGCCGTCGCCACCTCGAGCGCCTTGACGCCGTTGGCGGCGGTCTCGGTCCGGTGGCCGGCGCCGCGAAGCGCCCGCTCCACGGCCCCCCGCACTCCGGGATCGTCCTCGACGAGGAGGACGTTCACGAGCCCGAGTGTATGGGCGCGCGGCTAAGAACTAGGTAAGAAACCCGCCCCGGTCACAGCTTCTTAGGGCCCTTTCATGAAGGGTGGCGCCGCGGATGTTGTTGTCATGTCAGCCACCTCCGAGAAAGGAACCCGATATGAAGTACATCGACAAGATGCTCATCGCGAGCGGCGTCACACTCCTGCTCACGGGCGGGGTCGCGGCCGCAGCGCTCACGCCGAGCAGCGCCGACGCCGTCATCACGCAGCTCCCGGGCGACGTCGCGATCTTCGCGTCCAACGGGCCATTCGGCTCGCCGAACATCCTCGCCACCGCCGCGACGTACATCGGCATCACCGAAGCGGACCTGCGGACCGCCCTCCAGACCGGTCAGACCCTCGCGCAGATCGCCGTCGCGCACGGGAAGACCCGCGACGGCCTCATCGCCGCGCTGTCGGCTGAGGCGACCAAGCAGATCACGACCGCCGTCGACCAGCCGGGCACGAACTTCTCCGGCCCCGGTGGCCGTGGCGGTCCGGGCGGCCTGCGCGAGTTCAATGACGAGGCTGCCGCCGCGACGTACATCGGCACGACGGAGGCGGACCTGCGCACCAAGCTTCAAGCCGGCCAGACCCTCGCGCAGATCGCCACCGCCGCGGGCAAGACCCGTGACGGCCTGATCGCGGCGCTGGTCGCCGACGCCAACACCAAGATCGACGCGGCCCTCGCGGCCGGGAAGATCACCGCGGCACAAGCCACCGCGCAGAAGGCCACACTCACCGCGCACGTCACCGCCGAGGTCGACGCGACCCGTCCCGCCGGCGCTCCCGGCTTCCCGGGTCGGGGACCCCGCCGCTAAGCCAGCCTTTCCGTCTCCCTCCCTCCTTGCGCTGCGCCCGCCCTCGTGGCGGGCGTGGTGCTGTCCGGAAAAAACGAGCGGCCCGGTATCTGCACCGGGCCGCTCGTTCGCTGCGATGTCGCGGACGCTTAGGTCAGGTTGTTGCCGATGTTGCTGAAGATGTTCTGGATCTGGCCGCGCAGGAAGATCATCGCGACGATGACGGCAATGGCGATGACGGCGATGATGAGTGCATATTCGACGAGGCCTTGACCCTCTTCGTCACGGAAGAAAGCGATCATGAGTGAACCTCCTTTCGTCAGGTTCTGAGGCGAATTCTACGTTCGCGCCAGCGGACCGGGAGTCCCCTGCACGGGTGTTCTGGGGCGGGCGGACCACCGAAAACA
>VBEZ01000147.1 GCA_005882255.1 Chloroflexota bacterium
TTGCAGGACCATTCAACAGTCGATTGCACTCCCAATCCGTCAAAGGCGCCTTGGTACCTCCTCAACTTGCAAGAGCTCCTCCTCCATATGGACAAGGGTCTCGCGGGCGTCGTCGTGCCGACGGTCTGGCTCGTGTTCATGGCGGCGATCCCGTACATCGACCGCGACCGCTCCGGCATCGGCCACTGGTTCACCAACGAGGTCGGGAAGCGCATCACGATCTTCTCCACCGTCTTCACGGCCGTCATCGTCTCCGGCTTGATCGCCTTCGACGCGGTCATCAAGCAGAAGTACCCGGCGATCGGCTGGCCCGGGTACGCCGAGTTCGCGAGCCAATACTTCCCCGGTGGACGCGAGCTCATCCCGAACTACGTCATCCCGATCTTCCTGATGCTCGCGCTCCCGGTCGTGCTCGTGCAGCTCTGTAAACGGCTGTTCGGCGCGGGCACGCGTGAATGGATGATCGCGATCTTCACCGGCTTCGTCGTGACGTACGTGGTCCTGACCGTCGTCGGCACCTCGCTGCGCGGCCCGGGTATGGACCTCTACGCGCCGTGGGCGCTTCCGGAAACACATCAATGCTTCGCGCCGAGGCCTTAGGTTGATCCGTCCGCACGACGACACCTCGGTCGCGGCTGGCGGTCTGTTGTCGCGCGTCAAGCGGCGGCAGCTGTTCCGCATCGGCTTCCTGACCGCCACGCTTCTGGCGGTGACCGAGTTCAGCGCGGCGCTCCTACCGTTCTTGTGGGTCCTCAAGATCGAAGGTCTCGGCGCCAAGATCCCCGCCGGCAAGAAGGCCGACATCCTCACGAAGTTCCAGGCGTCGAAGGACGAGCCCATCCTGAACACCGAGGGCCGGTTCTTCCTGATCCACGCGCCCGGCGCGATCGCGGCCGCGTACCGGAAGTGCACGCATCTCGGTTGCACCGTGCCGTGGAACAAAACCGAGGACCAGTTCCACTGCCCATGCCACGGCTCGCTTTACGACAAGCACACCGCCGTGGTCATCGGCGGTCCCGCGCCGCGCGGCCTGGATCTCTTCCACGTCACCGATGTGAACGGCGCGATCGTCGTCGACACGAACCCGCTCAACGTGCTGAAGCGGGAGAACAACAAGTGGAATCCCGCTCACGTCGAGGTCCCGGACGCGTAGTGGACATCAACATCATCCTGGCTACGGCCAGTCTGTTGCTCTTCGTCGCGCTGCTCGCGTATTTCGGCTTCGTCGCCTACCACCAGCAGCAGATCGAGCCGGACGAGAAGCCCGCGACCGGTGTGGAGCTCCTCCGTCAGCACTACGGTCCCGGCGACACGGTCGAGCAGCCCACGCCGTACTGGGTCGCGCCGATCCCGGCGGCCCCGGATCCACTCGAGATCTCCGGCAACCTCGATCGCAAGATCGTCGCCGGTGGCGTCATGCTGTTCGCGCTCTTCGGGCTCGTGGGTGGCTACCTATTGCTCGAGATCATCCCGAGCGGTCCGCTGTCGCTGCGCGCCGCGGCGGCCGACAAGCAGATGGAGACGTCGATCCAACGCGGCAAGAATCTGTTCGCCAACTTCTGCTATCCGTGTCACGGCAAGCTGGGCCTCGGCAACGGCGAGAACGATGTGAACGGAAAGCCGCTGCCGGGCAAGCCGCTCAACGTCGCGGCCAACAAGTACGACACCCTCAAGGAGGATCCCTCGGCGCTGAAGACCCGCGAGGACTTCCTTCGCCTGACGATCACCCGCGGGAAGGCCAACCCGGCGCCGAGCTACTCGATGCCCGCGTGGGGCGCGTCCGAGGGCGGCCCCTTCAACCCGGAGCAGGTCGACCAGCTCGTCACGTTCGTCATGCGGGGCACCGAGCAGGACTGGGCCGACATCGTGAACATCCGCACGCATCTCGACGGCGTGGACAACGCCGACGTCGTGCCGCCACCGCCGCCACTAAAGCCCACGGGCGCCGAGGCGGCGCAGGTCTACTGCACGACCTGCCACAGCTTCGATGCGGGCAAGCCGAGCACCGTGCCGACCGCGCCGAACCTCGGGCACTACGGCACCGAGGGGCCGATCAACGACCAGAACAAGGCCGCCAAAGCCTCGGACGCCGATTGGCTGTTCCACTGGGTGTCGGACGCGCCGAAGGTCAAGCCAGGCATCATCATGCCGGTGTGGCTCGACAAGGACGGCGGCAGTCTCGACGAGGCGACGATCCGGTCTATCGTCGAGTACTTGCAGAGCCTGAAATAAGGTGATCGCTCAGGTCGGCGAGTCCGGCGAGTTCTACATGGTCTTCGTCACCACGATCATCCTGATCGCGGTTCTCTACTTCCTCCAAAAGTGGTGGACCACCTACCGGTAGGCACCGAGGCCCAGCGACCGCCGCCGCGGCAGGCGACGCTGGCGCTCCTC
>VBEZ01000148.1 GCA_005882255.1 Chloroflexota bacterium
AGCGTCACCCTGCTCCACAACGACGGGAAAGTGCTGCCGCTCCGCGGTCGCGTGTACGCGATCGCGACGACCACGGCCGATCTCGCACAGCTGCCCGGCGACACCGACCTGGCCACCGAGCTCGAGGCCGCACGAGGGGATGTGGTGGCTCGCAAATTTGGAACGAGCATCAGCGAATCGCTGATCACGACCGCGCTGACCGAGGCGAAGACGGCGGATGTCGTGGTCGTCGGAGTGGCCGACGTGGGCATCAACGACGATCAGCTGAAGCTCGTGACCCGTCTCGCCGCGACCAAGCCGACCGTGCTCGTGTCGCTCCGCGGGCCATACGACGTGCGCTTCGCGCCGAACGTGGCGGCCTGCCTCTGCGCGTACGACGGCCGGCTGCCGTCGCTGCGGGCGCTCATCGAGGTCATCACCGGGAGGAGCAAGCCGGTGGGCTCGCTTCCGGTGACCGTCAGCGATCGCTATGCGCTCGGCGCGGGTCTGCGCGACTTCGGTTGAGCGGTCTCGCCGCGCCGGCACGCGCCGTCATCGAAGCCGCGATCGGCTCGCTGTGCACCGCGTGCGTCGTGCGGGTCGAGCGCCGCGGCGAGATCGACGTCTTCGCCACCGGCACGCTGTGCCCCGACGAGCGTGCCGGCCCGGATGCGCCATGCACCGCCGAGTCGCTGTTCGACCTCGCGTCGCTCACGAAGCTCGCGACCACCGCACTCGCGCTGTCCTTCGTGCGCCAGCGGGTGCTGGCGCTCGACACGCCGTTCCGCGAGCTCGTGCCGGACTTTCGCGGCGGCCGCAAGGACGACGTCACGCTCGATCACGTGCTCACGCACACCGGGGGCCTCACCTGGTGGCTACCGCTCTGGAAGGAGGTCACGACGCTCGAGGAGGCCGTGTGGCGCGCGGCGCAGGAGCCGCTCGCGCAGGATCTCGGCACGTTCACCTACAGCGACCTCGGCTACATCATGCTCACGCAGGGTCTCGCGACGATCGGCGGCCGGCCGTTCCCGGACCTGGTGCGCGAGATCGTGCTCGGACCGGTCGAGGCGTCGACCGCGGACTTCGGTCCGCGTCCGCCCGAGCGCTGCGTCGCGACGGAGGAGGACACCGAGTGGCGCAAGCGGCGGCTCCGCGGCGAGGTGCACGACGAGAACGCCTTCTCCGTCGGCGGCAGCTGCGGGCACGCGGGTCTCTTTGGGACCGCCGCCGACGTCGCCAAGCTGGCGCGCGTGTTCCGCGACGGCGCGGTCATCGGCAACGACCTCGCGGCGCTCGCGCGGACGGAGCGGGTGAAACAGGGCAACGTGCGAAGAGGCATCGGCCTCGCGCTGCGCGCGCCGGACGGGCCAATGGTCGGGCGCCATTTCAGCGTCGACGCCTACGGGCACACCGGCTTCACCGGGACCTCGCTCTGGGTCGATCCGCAGCTCGACCTCACGGTGGTGCTGCTGACCAACCGCGTGTACTTCGGACGGAACAACGACGACGCGACCTACCGCTTCCGCATCGCGGTGCACGAAGCGGTATCCGCGCCCTTCGCATGACAATCGACACGTGATCTCCGTCGGGATGATGTCCGGCACGTCGGGAGACGGCATCAACCTCGCCGCCATCGAGATCGAGCCCGGCGCCAGACCGAGCGTGCGCCTCGTCGCGACCGCCGAACGCTCCTACGCGCCGAGCCTGCGGGAGGCGGTGCTGCGCGCGGGCGCCGACGTCCCGTTCGCGCTGTCCGATGTCGCGCGACTGCACGCCGACCTCGGCGACGCGTACGCCGCAGCAGCGTCGGAGTTCATCGCGACGTTGCCGCGACGCCCGGGCGTCATCGCGCTGCACGGACAGACCGTCGCGCATCTTCCCGCGGAGCACACGACGCTCCAGATCGGCGACGCTTCTCGCGTGGCGCGCGCGACCGGTCTGCCGACGGTGAGCGACTTCCGGAGCGCGGACATGGCCGCGGGCGGCGAGGGCGCACCGTTGGTCCCGTTCGGCGACCACGTCCTCTTCGCGTCGCGCGCGCCGATCGCGGTGCTCAACCTCGGAGGAATCGCCAACCTCACGCTCATCCCGACCGCGTCCGCCGATGACGTGATCGCGTTCGACACCGGACCGGCGAACATGACCAGCGACGCGATCGTCGCGCCATCGGGCGAGGCCTTCGATCGCGACGGACGGCGTGCGCGGGCTGGTCGGGTGAACGAGCGCGCGCTCGAGGAGGCCCTGCGCCATCCGTACTTCGCCCGCCGCGCACCCAAGAGCACCGGGCGCGAGGAATTCGGCAAGCCGTTCGCGACGCGGATCCAGGAGCGCGTCAGCGCCGACGGTGGATCGCTCGACGACGCGCTCGCGACCGCGCTCGCCCTGAGCAGCCGCAGCATCGCGGACGCGCTGGCGCGCGAGACGCCGCGCGGCACGGCCTGGACGATGCTCGCCGTGGCCGGTGGCGGTGCGCGCAATCCCGCCCTGTTCGAGTCGGTCGCTCGCGCGGTGGCGCCCCTGCGCGTCGTGAAGACCGACGAGCTCGGCGTGCCGTCGCAGGCCCGGGAAGCGATCGCCTTCGCGATCATGGGCGCGTACCGGATGCGCGAGCTGCCGAACGTGTTGCCGAGCGCGACCGGCGCGCGCCAGGCCGTGCGAGGCGGCGTGGTGCATCTTCCTTGAGCGACATCGTCGTCGGGATCGACGCGGGCGCGTCGAAAACGCGCGCGTTCGCCGTCGATCGCGCCGGCACCGTCGTGGGGCGCGGCGCGGGCGGTGGCGGCAACCTGCTCACCTCGCCCGACCCCCAGGGCGCGATCGCGGCCGCGCTCGCGGAAGCGCTCGGCGGGCGCGGGGCCGCTGCGATCGTGCTCTCGTGCGCGGGCGGCGATCGCGAGACCGAGCGCGCGCGCGGTCAGGAGATCCTCATGCGACTCGCGCCACCTGGCGCGAAGCTGCTCGTGACGCACGACGCGATCGCGGCGCTGTACGCGGGCAATCCGACCGGGTGCGGCGTCGTGCTGATCGCCGGGACGGGCTCGATCGCGTACGGCCGCAACGAGGAGGGCGAGGAGGACCGCGCGGGTGGGTGGGGCTACCTTATCGGCGACGAGGGCTCGGCGGTTTGGTGCGGCCTTGAGGCGCTCCGCGCGATCTCACACGCCGTCGACGGCCGAGGCGCGCCGACGCGCATGACCGCGCTCCTCTTGCAGCAGCTCGGCGTCGGCGAGTTCAGC
>VBEZ01000141.1 GCA_005882255.1 Chloroflexota bacterium
GCGCTTCGCGACGGCAAGCTCGGAGGCGCCGGGCTGGACACGTTCGTGCGGGAGCCGCTGCCCGCCGACAGCCCGCTGTGGTCGCTGCCCAACGTCGTCGTGACTCCGCACGCCTCGAACTCGTCGCCGCGGGTGCGTCAGCGCACGCTCGCGCTCTTCCTCGAGAACCTGCGCCGCTTCAAGGCGGGGGAGCCGCTGCTCAACCGCGTCGACTTCGAGGCCGGGTACTAGGTGCGCATCGCGCGCGCGAAGCTCGCGGCTCGGACCGCCGGCTTCACCGAGTCGGTCATCCGCGAGATGACCCGCCTCAACGCGATCCACGGCGGGATCAACCTCGCGCAGGGCTTCCCGAACTTCGCAGCGCCGCAGGCGCTCAAGGACGCCGCGAAGCGCGCGATCGACGCGGACATCAACCAGTACGCGATCACCTGGGGCGCGAAGTCGCTCCGCGATGCGCTGTCGCGGACGTACGCCGAGCTATACGGCATGCGCGTGGATCCCGAGACGATGCTCACGGTCACGTGCGGCGCGACCGAGGCGATGATCTCCACGCTCCTCGCGCTCGTCGATCCAGGCGACGAGGTCATCGTGCTCGAGCCCTTCTACGAGAACTACGGACCCGACGCCGACATCGCCGGCGCGCGACCCGTCTACGTCCCGCTGCGCCCGCCGGAGAACGTCTTCGATCGCGACGAGCTGCGCAAGGCGTTCGGCCCGCGGACGAAGGCGATCATCGTGAACACGCCCAACAACCCGACCGGCCGCGTCTTCACCCGCGACGAGCTCACGTTCATCGCGTCGCTCTGCGTCGAGCACGACGTCGTCGCGGTGACCGACGAGATCTACGAGCACATCCGTTACGAGGGCGAGCACATCCCGATCGCGACGCTGCCCGGTATGGCCGAGCGCACGGTGACGATCTCGGGCGCGAGCAAGACCTTCTCGGTCACCGGCTGGCGCGTCGGTTGGATCGTGGCGCCGCCCGAGCTCACGGCCGGGATCCGGAAGGTGCACGACTTCGTCACCGTCGGCGCGCCCGCGCCGCTTCAGGAGGCGGTGGCCGAGGGTCTCGCGCTCGGGCGGCCGTATTACGACTCGCTCGCCACCGAATACCGCAAGCGGCGTGATCTGCTGGTGCCCGCGCTCGAAGCCGCCGGGTTCGCGCCGCGACGGCCCGAGGGCGCGTACTACGTGCTCTGCGACATCACGCGGTTCGGCTTCGATGACGACACCGCGTTCGCGCGCTGGCTCGTGTCAGAAGTGGGCGTCGCGGGCGTGCCCGGGTCCTCCTTCTATTCGGAGCCCGCGCTGGGAAAACACCTTATCCGCTTCACGTTCTGCAAGACGCACGACGTGCTCGAGGCCGCGGCGGAGCGACTCGGGCGGACTCGGGAACTGGCGGCAAGGCTGAAGCGGACCTGACCCTCGTCAGCGAGCGAGGATGCGAATCGAGATGTTGTAGAGCGTCCACATCAGGCTGATCAAACCCGCACCCGCGAGCGTTCCCCGGACGACCGTCCGTTCGTACCAGTGTCTGGGCTGTGGCTCGGGAGTCGATGTGCCGACGTGACGCGCGATATCGTCGCGGCCTCCACCGATCTTCGCGCGATGACGTACTCCTCCGACGTGAGACGTGGCGCGGGAGGCACAGGGGCGAGCGGAAGCAACAGACCGGCGGCCACGCGCACCGCCAGGACCGCTACTGCGACGGCCACGATCTGCCAGTCGTGGCCGCCGAACAGGTATGCCGCGTACGCGCTCGCCGCGGCGAACGCGAGGGCCCATGGATCGCGCAGCTCCTCGATCGCGCGCATCAGAAGTTCGAGGATCGCGCGCATCAGAAGTTCGAGATCACGTCGCGCATGAGCTTGGCGATCGTCTTCGTCGGATCCGCCGCGTTGTAGAACGCGCCCGGCGATGCCTCGCTGAGCTGACGCAGCTGGCTGGACGACGCCGCGCTGTACGAGAGGGTGAAGACACGGACGCGTTGGTCGTTCGATTGGCGGCGCAGCGTGCTCTGGAGGTCGTAGAAGTTCACCTGCGTCCCCTCGTCGACGCCGTTGCCGAGCACGACGACCGCGTTGATGCGATCGGGCGCCAGACGCGACCGAACGTGATCGAATCCGGCGAGCACCGTCGCGAAGAGCTGCCTCGTTCCGTCCTCCGCCTCGAGCGTTTCGATGCGCCGCGCGAGCTCGCTCTTTCCCGTGCCGAGCGGGCCGATCGGCAGGACCTCCCGGTAGGGCTTGTCGCCGTTCGTCGAGAAAGTCCAAAGGCCGACCTCGTCGTCCGGTTCGAGGCGGCCGACGGCGTCCGAGGCGGCGCGCTTCGCTAGTTCGAGCTTCGTCACCGATTGTTCCTGCGCGAGCGTCGTCATCGATCGTCCGACATCGATCGCGATGAGCACGTGCGCGCGTTTCCGCAGACTGGACCACGAAGCTTGGATCTCGGCGAGCAGCGGAGGATCGGGTAGGAGCAGCCGAGTGCGCGGCGGTTGGCGATCGAAATACTTCGTCGACAGGCCCGGCCCCGCGCTGAGATTCTGGTCCCGGAATCCTTCCTCCTGGAAGCGCTGGATCGCATCGCTCTCGAGATGTCGCTGGAAGTCGGCCGCGGCCTGGCGATGGACCGAGTCGACCCAGTTCAGGATGACGTAGGGGTGATCGGCGATCAGGGTCCCTTCGCTCGGGTAGAACGCGACCAGCTTCTCCTGTGGTGCAACCTGCGGGCAGAGAGGATCGCACAAGAGCGACTCTGGATTTCCGCGGTTGTAGTCGAACACGTGCTTTTCTTCCACCGCGACCGCGGATACATAGCCGAGCGCGTCACCCGAATCATCGGCGTTCCATAGGTTGTCCAGGAATCTCGCCACGGACTCTCCGTAGTGGACGACGCTCCGCTCGACGCCGCGCACAAAGGCCCGAACATCGTCGCGCCGAACGTCTTCCGGCGTGAGCTGCCCGGTTGTGCCGGCCGCCGCGTTGTACGTCCCGATCAAGGCGTGCAGCCCGGAGGTCGAGATCATGGGATTCGTTTTGCCGAGCCGGAAGTGGCCCCAGGGTTTCTCGTAGCGGGACCAGCCCTGCGGATCCTGTGCGAACTTCAAGAGCCAGGTCCAGCCGACGACCTCACCCGAGCTCTTGACTGCGTCGGCCATGTGCTCGGGCATCGCGATCACGAGTGGCGACTGGATCAGCTTCTGGTATACGGCCGGGATGATGTCCGAAAGGCGTCGTTCCGCTCGATGCTCCTTGAGCAGCAGCACCCACGTGGTCGCGGCCGGCCACCAGACATCAGGCCGCGTCGCATCTCCTGGGGACCAATCGCGGGTCAGCGCGGCTTCGCCATCGCCGGACGCGACCGTGCTCACTTGCACTCGCACGCAGCGTCTATCGACAGTCGGACCGGTGTCGTTGTATTTCTCGGCGATGTCCTGGAGCAGCTGCGATTTCTCGTTTGACGACCACACGACAAGCGAGACGCATCCACTGTTGCCATAGCCGATCAGACTGACCGCGACGAAGGCAAAGGCGGCGGTGATCGCGAGCGCGCGAAGATTCGTTCGCGGGCCGGGTCGGTCAGTAGGACCTAACAGTCGGGCGAGTGTCACCGCCGGAGTCTAGGAGTCGGGTCGCGGCCGAAGGGCCCGTTAGTACCCGACCGTCGCGACCTGGGTAAGCACTTCGAACGGCTCGAGTGCGGAGATCGTCGTGCTACGCGTAATGCTGCCGTCACGGGCGAGGACGACGACCGTCGCGCGTTTGAAGTCGATCGAGACAGGTAGTCCCGAGGGACGCGGTCCCCCGTCACCGCGAGCCAGGCCCACGAGGTGCTCGCCGTCCTGTGCCCATGTGAGGTACTGGGCTGTCGCTGGAAGCGAACGCTCGGCACCGCTGGCGATCTGCAAGATCCCGTACGTCCGGCTGCCGATACCCTCGACGGAGTAGAGGATCTCGTCGCGCAGCGGATTCCAGCGCAGATCCCTGAAGTTCACCTCGTACTGACTCCCGGTCCGCTGCACGACGACGCGCGGACTGACGAGATCGTCGTCGGCCACGACGATGCTCGTTACGTCGTCTGGCCGTCCGCCCCCCGGGGTCTGCTGCTGGTTACGGATGAAGGCGTACTGCGGCGACAGCGAGCGCCAGGTGATGCCGCCCACGAGGTCGGGGAAGCGTCCCAGCTGTTTTCCGTCTGCGACGTCCACGATGGCCTCGCCTCCGGCGCGCGAGTCGTACACCACGATGCGCGAGCCACCCGCGAGCGCGACGACGCTGTCGCCGGGGATCCGCCGCGGGCGTTCCGTCAGCTCCGCGGGAACGACCCACAAGCGGTACGGGTTCGTGGGATCGGCGCTCTGGTCGAAGGCGGCGTACACGATCCATCGCCCATCGCGCGTCCACGTCGGGGCATAGCCATCGATGCCGAGTGAGCTCGCGCGTCCGCTGCCGAGGTCGAGCATCGTCAGCCGGTAGCCGCCGTCGGTCACGACCACCCGACGCCCATCGGGAGAGAAGATGTGGCGCAGCGTCATGCCGGGTTTTCCGACGACCACCGAGACCTCCTGAGGGAATTCGATCCGCGCGGCGAGTGTGGTGACCGACGGCCCCTCCAACGTGGAGGTCCAGAGCTCGCGCGTCACACCTGTGCCACCAGCCGTGGCGTACTCCTTGAACGCGTAGACACGGCCGCCGCGGAGGTCTCCGAGCGGCGCAGTCGCGACGCGGGTGATCGGTGCGGACGCTGGGTTGAGAGACGAGGGCACCGTCGTCGCGACTGGCGACGGTGACGTAGCGGTCAGCGTCGGTGCCGGAGACGAGGCGGTCACCTCGGGTGTCGCACTGGGCTCCGTGGATGCGGTCGTCGACCGGCAGGCGCTCGTTATGGAGGCGACAAGCACCAGTGAAAGGGTGACCCAACGCGAGAACGCACGCATCTCCGAGTCCCCGCTTCCGATGAAGCGGACGCGCGTCACTCGGTCGGGATCTGCTCGAACGGAGTGATGCGCAGCATCGCCAGATAAAGCGCGTACGGGTCCGGCGGCGCGACGACCGTGGACGACGGCACGACGCTGATGTTGTTCAGCTGCTGCGCGGCCCGCTCGGCGTCCTGCTGCCTGCCGAGTGCGCGCAGGGCCTGCGGGTACGAGTTGCGCAGGCCGAAGACGCCGTTCGGCGAACCCATCGAGAGCCCCTTCTCGAACGCCGCAACCGCCTCTTCGAACATGCCGTACGAATACGCCGCCTCGCCGTACGCCAGCCAGGCGAAGTTCGTGTTCTGCGTGAGCGCCTCGGTC
>VBEZ01000142.1 GCA_005882255.1 Chloroflexota bacterium
CAAACGGACGAGGTAATCGAGGCCGAGCGCTCGGTCGTTCGGCGATACTGTCCGCGTGGCTGAAATGACCGATACGATCCACCGCGTCGCCGGGAAGGTCCTGACGCTGCAGGATCTCGAGCTCGAGACGCTGCGTGCGCTCAACAGCGAGTACCTCCGCCACCATCCCGAAGAGGTCGCGGCGTTCCTCAACGAACGCTCGCCGGAAGACACGGCACTGCTGCTCGCGCGCGCTCCCACTCCGTCCGCCGCGGCGCAGATCCTGGAGCGCCTGAATCCGCGGGTCGCGGCGGAGGTGCTGTCCTTGCTCGACGACGTGCTCGTGCGCGCCATGCTCGCGGCCACCAACCCGGTGCGGGCCGCGCAGATCATCGGCGGGCTCGACCCGCTGGAACGCGACGCCCAGCTCACCCGGCTCGACGAACGTGCCGCGGAGCAGATCCGCGAGCTCCTCGCGTATCCCGCGGACTCCGCCGGCGCCCTCATGGATCCACGCATCAGCGCCTTTGGCCCCGACACGACCGTCGAGGAGGCGCTGCGGAAGATGCGCACGTTCAAAGAGAAGGAGCTCGGCTCGATCTATCTGATGGACCGCGAGGGCCGGCGCGGCGGCGCGGTGCCGCTCGGTGAGATCGCGACGGCCGAGCCCGAGACGCCGCTGCGCGACCTGATCCGCGGCGAGCCGGTCTCGGTGTTCGTCAACGCGTCCCGCGAGGAGGTCGTGAAGGCGCTCGACGAGCGACGCGTCGCGACGCTGCCGGTCGTCGACTCGGAGTCCAAGCTCGTCGGCGTCATCCGCTACCGGACACTCGTCGCCGCGGCGGAGGCGGAAGCGACCATCGGCATCCAGACGATGGTCGGCGTCGGTAAGGAGGAACGCGCGCTGTCGCGCGTCGGCTTCGCGGTCCGCCAGCGGCTGCCGTGGCTCGAGATCAACCTGGCGACGGCCTTCGCCGCGGCGGCCGTCGTCGGCCTCTTCGAGGGCACGATCGCGCAGTTCACCGCGCTCGCCGTGCTCATGCCGGTCGTCGCCGGCCAGTCCGGGAACAGCGGCATGCAGGCTCTGGCGGTGACGATGCGCGGCCTCGCGCTGCGCGAGGTCCGGCCGACACACTGGCCACGCCTCATCTGGAAGGAAGCGGGCACCGGGATCATCAACGGCTTCGGCTGCGCGGTGGTCACCGCCATCGCGGTGTACCTCTGGAGCCACAGCGCGGGCCTCTCGTTCGTCATCGGCCTCGCGATGGTGATCTCGATGAGCCTCGCGGGGATGTCCGGCGCGGCCGTCCCGCTCATCCTCAAGGCACTCGGCCAGGATCCGGCGCAGTCGTCCTCCATCGTTCTCACGACGATCACCGATATCTCCGGCTTCATGTCGTTCCTCGGCCTCGCGACCATCTTCTCCAGCCTGCTGACGTGAGCGCCGGCGCGCGCCGACTCGCGGCATCCGCGCTGCTCGTCGTCGCTGCCGCGCTGCTCGTGTCCGCCACACGCGCCGCCGACGACGGCTGGGTCGTGGAACGCTTCGCTTCGGAGGTGAACATCCAGAGCGACGGGCGGCTCCTGATCACCGAGAACATCGACGTCAATTTCCAGGCCCTCACCGATCGGCACGGCATCTTCCGCGATATCCCGGTGCGCTACCGCTGGGATCCCGATCCGACGTACGAGCGCGTGTACCAGCTCAGCGTGCAGTCGGTCCGCGACCTGAATGGGCGGCCGCTGAATTACGAAACGAGCCAGAACGGCGCGAACGTCCGGATCAAGATCGGCGACGCCAATCGCATCGTCACCGGGAGGCAGACGTACCGGATCGCGTACACCGTGCGCGGCGCGCTCAATTCCTTCGCGGACCACGACGAGCTGTTCTGGAACGTGAACGGCGGAGCCTGGCCGGTGCCGATGCTCGCGGTGAGCGCGACGGTGTTCGCCCCGTCCAACGCGTTCGCGGCGGTCGCGTGCTACGAAGGTCCGACCGCATCCAGCAAGGCCTGCCGCAGCTCCTTCGCGCCCGACCGGGCCGATTTCAGCGCCACCGGCGCGCTGGCCACGGGCGATCAGCTCACCTTCGTGACGTCGCTCCGCAAAGGGATCGTGTCCGGGACACTCCCGATCCTGGAGCGGCGCGAGCGAGGCGTGGAGCAGTACTTCGACTTGACGCCGTCGACGGAGGGCGCCGCGCTGCTGGTGATGCTCGGCGGTCTCGGCCTCGTCATCTGGCGGTGGTGGACCGCCGGTCGTGATGAGCGGGACCGCCAGACGATCGTCGCCGAGTACGAGCCGCCCGACAAGCTGCGGCCGGCCCAGGTGGGGCTTCTTGTAGACGAGCACGCCGACACGAAGGATGTGACCGCGACCATCGTCGATCTCGCGGTCCGCGGTTATTTGACGATCACCGAGCTACCGATGATCGGGATCGTCAAGCTCTTCGGGGGGAAGGACTGGTCGCTGACGCGCACCGCGGACAAAGCCGATCCCGCGGCGCTGGAGCCGTACGAGCGCACGATCTACGACGGACTGTTCGGCCGCGAGGTGCCCGATGACCGCACGACGAAGCTCGTCGCGCTGATCCAGCAGTTCAACGCGCGGGTCGGTGCTGCGCCCGCGTACCTCGAAGCGCTCCAACCGAAGCCCACCGACGTGGTCAAGCTGTCGGATCTGAAGGAGCACTTCTACACGACGCTGAGCAAAGCGCAGCGTGAGCTCTACACGGACTCCGTCGCGCGTAAGTGGTTCCCGGCGGACCCGCAGCGCGTCCGGCAGATCTACGCGGGGCTCGGGTGTCTTGCGATCGCCCTCGCTGCTATCAGCGTCTTCGTGCTCGGCTCCGTCCTCGGCGCGGGTCTGGTCGGGCTGGCCGCGATCGTGCCCGCGATCGCGCTGCTCGGAGTCGCGTCGCGCATGCCGCGCAAGACGAGCGCGGGTGCCGAACTGCTGCGGCGCACGCTCGGGTTCCGTCACTACATGGAGATCGCCGAGACCGAGCGACAGCGCTTCGCCGAGCGCGAGAACATCTTCTCCGAGTTCCTGCCCTACGCGATCGTGTTCGGCTCTGTCGAGAAATGGGCGCGCGCGTTCAAAGACATCGACGTGACGAAGCAGACCGCGGGTTGGTACACCGGCAGCACCCTCGGCGCGTTCTCCGCGAGCGATCTGTCGAACAACCTCAGCTCCTTCTCGAACCAGGTGTCCTCGACGATCGCCTCGACCCCGGGCGGCAGCGGCGGCAGTGGCTTCGGCGGCGGCTCGGGCGGTGGTGGTGGTGGTGGCGGCGGCGGTAGCTGGTGACCGGTCCGCGCGGCTAGCGACTCTGCGCTAGGTCCGACGCGACGATGTAGCGGCCGCCACCCATGACCTGGGCGCGGTCGGCAGCGGCGAGCGCCGCGCCGAGCAGCGCGACCGACTCGTTCGCGTCGCGCGGGAACTCCGCGACGCCGATGCTGCAGTGGACCGTGCGCGCGTGACCGACGACGTCGAAGGGCTCGGCCAGCACGAGGAGCAAGCGGACCGCGACCACCGCCGCATCGTTGCTGGTCGTGAGCGCCGTGAGCACCACGAGGAACGAGTCGTCCGAAAGCCGGGCCGGCACGTCGCTCGTGCGGACGAACGCCGTGATGCGTTTCGCGAATTGCCGGACGACCTCATCAGCGGAGGCGTGACCATCCGGCGCGTCACGCAGCTGTCGGAACCGATCGAGCTTGAGGCTCAAGATGCCGACGGAACGATGGTCACGCTGCGCCAGGGCGATCGCCTGCTCGACGTGGAGCATCGCGATCTCGCGGTCTTACCGTCCGCCCGCAGGGGCGACTGCCGGACCTCGACCCATTTCCCTTCGCGGATCTCGACGAGTGCCTGGGGCGTCGTGGTGAACTTGGCGAGGTTCTGTTCGGCGACGATCATCGAGGACCAGCCCGTGATCGCGCCCGCAGCGGCGTTCCAGAAGATCAGCTCGCCATCGGCTCCCACGATCGCGACGCCGTCGCGCGTTTCCCTCGCGAGCAGGCCGGCGAGACTCAGTGACTCCGCGTGCAGCTGCGGCGGAAGGGTCCTCCGATCCGAGAGCCGGTCGCTCATGACGACCAGTCTGTCATCAGCGGAAAGCGCTTCGAGCGCAATCGGCGCGGGGGGATTAGCGTTTCGGCCAATGGTGCGGCAGGGTCCCACCCAGAGCGAGCTCGATCGCCTCACCGCCGATCTTCGTGTCTTTGACGCCAATGGGATCGAACGTGCCGCCTGGGGTTGGGATCGGCATGAACGTCGCGGCCTCGACGCGTACCACACCGCTGAGCGCGCCGCGCTCGCACAGATCGAGCAGCACGACCTCGGTCCCCGCTGGGAGGAATTCCGTCGCACGCTGTTCGGGCTGACCGAGAGCACCGGCGCGCTGGTCAGCTGGAAGGCGAAGCACGGTCAAGAGGGACACAAAGCCGAACGCGCGGCGTTCGGCGCGGCGCTCGGGCTGTTCGCGAGGGATCACCTCACCCGCGAGCAGTACGCCAGCCTGGTCGAGCCGATGGCCGAGGCGCTGCCGTGGCTGCTCCCAGACCGCGCGCCCGCTCCGCGAATGCCATGAGCGCGGCGGTTTCGATCGACCGCCTCTAGACGTCTGTCGTCCGGCGGCTCGACAGCCGCCACGCGCATCACTCGATCGCTGCTCGCCGGTCGGACTCTCCAAGTATTTCGATCCGTGTGCTGCAACACATTCCCGTCGTGGCCCGACTGATGGTTTCCTCGTGATGCTCGCGGCAATCCTTTGCGCGTCTCCACAAAGGAGCGAGGAGGAACGGAATGCGACGCATCAAATCGATCCTGACGCGGCCGGCGCTTGTCATCGGGCTGGCACTCGCGTTGGTCGGGGGAAGCGCGATAACGTTCGCGGCCGCCGCATCCACCGGAGTGATCTACGCCTGCGTGAACAACAGCAGCGGCACGATCCACGTGGTCGGCGGAACGGACACCTGCTCGATGAATGAGGTCGCGCTGGCGTGGAATCAGCAGGGTCCTAAGGGCGACGCTGGTCCCCAAGGGCTCAAGGGCGACACCGGTGCGCAGGGCGTCAAAGGTGACACCGGTCCGCAGGGACCGACCGGCCCA
>VBEZ01000055.1 GCA_005882255.1 Chloroflexota bacterium
CTGTCCGGCGTGCGCGACATCAGCGTCATCGAAACGCCGCCTGAGGACCGCCAGCCGATCGAGACGCACGTGGTCGAGCGCACCGACGACGTGCTGCGCGAGGCCATCCTGCGCGAGCTCGATCGCGGCGGCCAGGTCTTCTTCGTGCACAACCGCGTGCAGGGGATCGAGCACGAGACGCAGCGCCTGCGCGCGCTGGTGCCGCAGGCGCGCTTCGTCGTGGGGCACGGTCAGATGGATGAACGGAAGCTCGAACGCGTGATGGTCGAGTTCGCGGATGCCGAGCACGACGTGCTGGTGTGCACGACGATCATCGAGTCCGGCCTCGACATCCCGAACGTCAACACCATCGTGATCGACCGCGCCGGCCAGCTCGGGCTCGCGCAGCTCTACCAGCTGCGCGGGCGCGTCGGCCGCAGTGCCGCGAAGGCCTACGCCTATCTTCTGCACGAGAAGCAGGAGCGGCTCACCGATGACGCGCGCAAGCGCCTGCAGGCGGTGTTCGAGGCGAGCGAGCTCGGCGCGGGCTTCAAGATCGCGATGCATGACCTCGAGATCCGCGGCGCGGGCAACATCCTCGGCGCCGAGCAGCACGGCCATGTCGCCGCGGTCGGGTTCGAGCTGTACACGCAGCTCCTCGAGGAGGCGGTCAACGAGCAGCGCGGCGCGCCGAAGGCCGAGGCGCTGCCGGAGGTCACCGTGGACCTCGCGCTCTCGACCGCGATCCCCGACGAGTACGTGCCGAGCCGCCAGCGCAAGCTGGAGCTCTACCGGCGCATCGCGGAGCTGCGCTCGCTCGACGATCTCGGTTCGCTGCGCGACGAGCTGCGCGACCGCTACGGGCCGCCGCCGGATCCGGTGCGCAACCTCCTCTACGGCGTCGAGGTGAAGCTGCGCGCGGTGAGCGCCGGCGCGACCGAGGTGCGGGCGCGCGGACCCGAGCTGCGCCTCGTGCTCTCGCGCGACATCACGGCGCAGCAGCGCGGCGCGGTCACGCGCGTGTTCCCGAAGGCGCAGACCGGCCAGCGGCAGATCCGCCTCTCCGTGCTCGACACGCGCGGCGACTGGCGCGACGCGCTCACGCGCCTGCTCGACTTGGTAGCAGCGTGAGGTCGAACCTCCAAAGCTCCTTGAACCGACGCCCCAGCACGCCTACGGTCGGTCGCGATGTTGCGCTTCACTCCATCGGTAGTTCGTGTGCTGCTCGCGGCCACGGTCGTTGCCGCGGCCTGTGGAGGCTTTGCCGCGAAGGGGACCGCGGAGACAGCGATCGCGCGGTTTCACGAGCAGCTCGACGCCGAGAAGTACGACGAGATCTGGATGGAGGCGGACGACGCATTCAAGAAGGTGACCGCGCAGGCGGACTTCTCGGCGCTGCTCGGCGCGGTGCATCGCAAGCTGGGACGCGTGGTCAGCACCACGCAGACGGGGGTCTTCTCGCAGGACCGTGCGGGCACGGACATCTCCGGGAGCTTCATCTCCTTTACGTACGAGACCACCTTCGCGGATGGCAGCGGCACCGAGAAGTTCAACTGGCGGGTCGATGGGAAGCAGGTCCGACTTGTCGGATACAACATCAACTCGAACGCGTTGATCCTCAAGTAACCATCGGGCGCGCTGCCTGATGCGCATCGGGGTCGATCTCGACGATGTCATGGCGATCTGCGCCGTGCCGTACCTGCGGAAGTTCGCCGAGGAGTTCGGCGTCGTGCTTCCGGATGAGCAGGAGATCGGATGGCACCTGCTGTCCCGCATGCAGAAGGACACGCCGTACGACAAGCTCGTGCCCGGTCTCGAGCGCGTGACACCCGAGCAGCGCGACCGCTTCCGTATGAAGCTGTACGACGGCAAGTTCTTCGGCGAGCTCGAGGTGTACGAGGACTGCCCCGCGGTCCTCGAGCAGCTCGTCGCCGCCGGGCACGAGCTCTACTTCATCACCGCGCGCGCCGAACGCCGGCGGATGATCACCGAGACGTGGCTGCGTGAGAAGGGCCTCTTCGATTACGCGAAGGCCGTGCACCTGAAGCCGCTCGGCGAGTTCCGGCCGGACCAGCCGCGTGGGCGGTACGACCCGCAGGGCTCGGCCGCCTACAAGACGCGGCTCGCGCTCGAGCTGCGCCTCGACGTCTTCTGCGAGGACGACGATCTCATCTCGCGCACCCTGGCTGAGGCGGGCGTGCGCGTCTTCCTGTTCGACCATCCGTGGAACCGCGAGGTCGAGCATCCCCTCGTGACGCGCGTGAACGGCTGGTCCGAGGTCCCCGACGTGCTCGCGGCCGCATGACCGCGCCCGTCACGTTCTATTTCGTGCGCCACGGCGAGAGCGAGGCGAATGCCGCGCGCCTCTTCGCCGGGCGGAGCGACAGTCCGCTCACCGCGCGCGGCCGGCAGCAGGCCGAGGCCGTCGCCGACACCCTTGCCGGCACGAAGTTCGATCGCATCGTCGCGACGCCGCTCCATCGCTCGCTCGACACCGCGCAGGTCATCGCGAGGCGTCTGGGCCTGCCGGTCGAGATCGAGCCGGATCTCATCGAGATCGACGTCGGTGACAAGACCGGCGCCGCGTGGGACGAGATCGCCGCGCTGCCCGACTGGCGGGACGACGGCTTCGTCGCATGGCCGAACGGCGAGACGCTCGAGGCGGTCCTGGCGCGCGGCCTGCGCGCGCTGCGGCGCCTCGCGCGCGAGTCGCCGGGAGGGACCGTCCTCGTGGTGGGTCACGGCGGCGTCACGCGCATCCTCGTGTCGCACTTCCTCGGCATCCTTCCGCGGCTCGACCGCTCGCCGGCGCGCAACACCAACCTCACCGTGCTCGTCTTCGACGGCGACACCGGACGCCTCGAAAAGGTCGCCGAAAGCTCCCACATCGGCGAGACGCATTAACCTTCCGGCGTGGCTGTGACGACCAAGGACCTCGCCTCGAAGATCCGGGACATCCCGGACTTCCCCAAGCCGGGCATCCTCTTCAAGGACATCACGACGCTCCTCAAAGACGGTGACTCGTTCAAGGCCGCCGTCGACGGGCTCATCGAGCGCATCGGCAAACGCGACGTCGACGTCGTCGTGGGCATGGAGTCGCGCGGTTTCATCTTCGGCGCGCCGATCGCCTACAACCTCGGCGTCGGATTCGTGCCGGTGCGCAAGCTCGGGAAGCTGCCGGCCGAAGTGGTCAGCGTGGAATACGACCTCGAGTACGGCTCCGCGACCCTCGAGATGCACAAGGATGCGATCAAGCCCGGGGCGAAGGTGCTGATCGTCGACGACCTGCTCGCGACCGGCGGCACTGTCGCGGGCACGATCGAGCTCGTGAAGCAGCTCAAGGGAGAGATCGTCGCGCTGGCATTCCTGATCGAGCTCGCCGCCCTGAAGGGCCGCGACAAGCTGCAGGGCTACGACGTCGTTACACTGATACAGGCATAGCCTTCCAGCGACCGGCGGAGGCCCGCTTGGTCCTTTCCACTAAGAAGGAGGACCGATGACCGCGGCCCCGCTGTTGCCGGAGATCCGCCTCGCCGACCAACCTTCCGCCGAGAGTGCGCGCGCGTTCTTCCAGCGCGACCGTCTCATGTCCGCCTACGCGCTCGCGGACATCGACGCGGCGGAGATCGAGAAGGCACGCTGGTGGACCGCCACGCGCGGCGACGTGGTGGTCGCGTGCGCGCTCGTTGTCGAGGCGCTCCCATTCCGGCCGTGCTTCGCGAGCGGCGAGAGCGAGGCGCTCGTCTCGATCTTTCGCGAAGGCATCCGCGAGCCGCGCATCGTCGTCGCGACGCCGCCGCCGGGGCGGCTCGCGGTGGAGAGCGTCTACCGCTTCGAGCGCGTCGAGAAGATGCATCGCATGGCGGTCTCGGTCGCGGCGTTCCGACCTCGCCTCACGCACGGCGTCCGGCGCCTGGGGCCGGACCAGCTCGACGACGTGATCGACCTGTACGGCCACGCATCACGCACCTACTTCACCGAGGCGCGACTCGAGCGCGAGATCTACTTCGGCGTGTACGTCGGGACGACGCTCGTGTCCGCCGCCGGCACGCACGTCCGCTCGCGCCTATCGAACATCGCCGCGGTGGGCAACGTTCTGACGCGGATCGCATACCGCGACCGCGGTATGGCGACCTCGGTGACATCCGCGGTGACCGAGGCCGCGCTCGAGCAGCACCGCGACGTCGTGCTCAACGTGCGGCAGGACAACGCTCCGGCCATCGCCGTCTACGACCGCCTCGGCTACCACGTTCACGGACCGTTCATCGAAGGCCCGGCGGTGCGTCGCTCGGCCTGGGATCGGATCCTCGGGAGGATGAAATGACCACGAGCACCGCACCGCATCACGATGTCGTCGACATCGGGCTGGCCGACGTCGGGGCCCGACGCGTCGAGTGGGCCGGCCGCGAGATGCCGGTGCTCGCCGGGATCCGTAGGCGGCTCGCGAAGGAGCGGCCGTTCGCGGGGCTGCGCATCGCCGCCTGCCTCCACGTCACGACCGAGACCGCGAACCTCGCCACCCTGCTGCGCGACGCGGGCGCGAGCGTCGCGCTGTGCGCGTCGAATCCCCTCTCGACGCAGGACGACGCCGCCGCGGCGCTCGTCGCGATCGAGGGCATCGCGGTCTTCGCGCGAAAGGGAGAGGACCGCGACACCTATTACCGGCATATGAACGCGGTGCTCGAGACGAAGCCGCAGATCACCATGGACGACGGCGCCGACGTGGTCACGCTGCTTCACACCGAGCGCAAGGATCTCCTTCCGCACGTGAAGGGCGGCACAGAGGAGACCACCACCGGTGTCATCCGGCTGCGTGCCATGGCCGCCGAAGGCGTGCTCGCCTATCCGATCATCGCGGTCAACGAGGCGCAGACCAAGCACATGTTCGACAACCAGTACGGCACCGGCCAATCGGCCGTCGACGGCATCCTGCGCGCGACGAACATCCTGCTCGCCGGCAAGACCGTGGTCGTGGCCGGGTACGGCTGGGTCGGCCGCGGCGTCGCGTCGCGCTTCCGCGGCATGGGTGCGATCGTCGTCATCGTCGAGGTCGACCCGCTCCGTGGACTCGAGGCGGCGATGGACGGCTACCAGGTCATGCCGATCGCGGACGCGGCTCGCCGCGGCGATCTCTTCATCACCTGCACGGGCAACGTGAACGTGATCGCCGCAAAGCACTTCGAGACCATGAAAGACGGCGCCATCCTCGCGAACGCCGGGCACTTCAACGACGAGATCGAGCTTGGCGCGCTGGCGAAGCAGGCGCGTTCGATGCGGGAGATCCGTCGCTTCGTCGATGAGTACGACCTCGGCGATCGGAAGATCTTCGTGCTCGGCGAGGGCCGCCTGGTGAATCACGTCGCCGCAGAGGCCAATCCGGCGGCGGTGATGGACATGTCCTTCGCGAACCAGGCGCTCGCGATCGAGTACCTCGTGAGGAAGGCCGGTACGCTTGCCCCGCAGGTCTACCCTGTGCCGCGCGAGCTCGACGAGCAGATCTCACGCGCGAAGCTCGAGGCGATGGGTATGCGCATCGACAAGATGACCGAAGAGCAGGCGATCTACGCGAAGTCTTGGAAGGCGGGA
Source organism: Chloroflexota bacterium (assembly GCA_005882255.1). Lineage (GTDB taxonomy): Bacteria > Chloroflexota > Limnocylindria > P2-11E > P2-11E > CF-39. Next base: position 5,566 of record VBEZ01000055.1, read on the forward strand.
ACGTAGGAGTGACGAGCTCGTTCATGACGTCTGACCGCACCCTCTTCACCAGCGAGTCGGTGACCGAGGGTCACCCGGACAAGCTCTGCGACCAGATCTCGGACGGGATGCTGGACGAGTGCCTGCGCCAGGATCCGAACGCGCGCGTCGCGTGCGAGACCGCGACGACGACCGGGACCATCCTCGTCTGCGGTGAGATCACGACGACCGCGTGGGTCGATGTGCCGGCTCTCGTCCGATCGATCGTCAAGGACATCGGCTACATCAACGCGGACTACGGCTTCGACTACCAGAGCTGCGGCGTCCTCACCGCGATCAAGGAGCAATCGCGCGAGATCGCGCAGGGCGTCAACAAATCGCTCGAGGCGCGCGCGGGCACGGATCCGCAGGAGCTCGGAGCCGGCGACCAGGGGATGATGTTCGGCTTCGCGGTCCGCGAGACCGATGAGCTCATGCCGCTGCCGATCACGCTCGCGCACGCGGTCGCGAGAGAGCTCGCGGCCGCGCGCAAGTCCAAGCGGTTGCCCTGGCTGCGGCCCGACGGGAAGAGCCAGGTCACGGTCGAATACTCGCGCGGCGTTCCGCAGCGCGTGCATACCGTCGTCGTGGCGGCGCAGCACGATCCGGGCATCTCGCACGACCAGATCGAGGCGGAGATCCGCGATGTCGTCGTGAAGGCGGCGATCCCGGCTCGCTGGCTCGACGCGAAGACGAAGTACCTCGTCAACGGCACCGGTGCGTTCACCATCGGCGGTCCGATGGGCGACGCCGGCCTCACCGGACGCAAGATCATCGTCGACACGTACGGCGGCTACGCGCGGCACGGCGGCGGCGCGTTCAGCGGGAAGGATCCCACGAAGGTCGACCGCTCGGCCGCGTACGCCGCGCGCTACGTCGCGAAGAACGTCGTCCAGGCGGGTCTCGCCGATCGCTTCGAGGTGCAGCTCGCCTACGTCATCGGAGGCGCGCAGCCGATCTCGCTCAATGTCGACACGTTCGGCACCGGCACCGTGGGGGACGAGACGATCCGGAACCTCATCGCCGAGCACTTCGACTTCCGGCCGGGCGCGATCATCGAGCGTTTCCAGCTGCGCCGCCCGATCTACCGGCAGACCGCCGCCTACGGGCACTTTGGCCGGCCCGACCTCGATCTCCCCTGGGAGCGTACGGACCTCGCCGCCAAGCTGGCCCGCGCGGCCGGAGCGAAGGCAGCGCTCGCCTAGCAGCCTGCCCTCGGGCCGTGCGGCCCAGGATGTGCATGCCCTCCCAGGGTCGGGAACGGAGGGGCGCACCCCCGCCGCTCCGCGCGTCAAAGGAGGTCTGTCATGGCGAATTCGGATCTGGCGATGCGTCCAGCCGCCACCTCGTGGGGCGCGGTCCTCGGTGGCTGGGTCGCGACCATCGGCGCATCGGTCATTTTCGCGCCCGTCGTCGCGGGTCTTCTCGTGGTCCCCGGGACAACGGCGAGCGGCGACATCGCGGTCGCCGTTCCGGTCGTGCTCGGCTTGTTCTTGTCCTACATCGTCGGCGGCTATGTGGCGGGCCGCATGGCTGGCTATCGGACGAGCTGGCACGGGATGATGACGGCGTTCTTCACGCTCTTCGTCCTTCTCGTGCTCATGCTGCTCGGCGTCGCCGCCGACAATGGGCTCTTTGCGGCTTCGGGTATCCGCTCCGCGGCCGACATCATCCCCGGCGTCCACGATCTCAATCTCTACGCGCTCGGCGACGCGCTCACCTTCGGCGCCATCCTTGGCTTCCTCGCCGCGATCTTCGGCGGCTGGCTTGGCGGCCTGCTCGCGCCTTCTTACCCGGTCGCGGTCGCCACTCCTGCGCGGCCGATCCCCCTCGGCGCGCCGGCGACGGTGGCCCGCTCCACCGAGCGGCGCGAGGTCGTGACCGAGCGTCCGCGACGCATCCTGCCGGCCTTCGGTCAGAAGGGCGGCGACCGCGTCGAGAAGGACACGGTGCGCTACCCGCGTCAGGACCGTGTTCAGGACCGCTCTTAGCACCCTCTGAACTGGTCCTACCAGTCAGACGTATCCTCCTCGACGACCGGCGAAGCGGTCTTGGAGGGGTGTGCGCATGACCCGTTCGCTCGCGATCCTGACGACACTCGCCCTGGTGCTCGCAGCCTGCGGGAGTACGCCCGTGTCGGGCACGACCGGAGGCGCGGCGAGCGCCACGCCGGGGGCGGCGAAGCCGATCTACGGTGGGACCGTCACCTTCGGGCTCGAGAACGACGTCAGCAATCTCGACCCGATGCTGTCGGGTCTCTTCGTCGACCGGAACATCCATTACGCCATGTACGACTCGCTCGTTCGCGTCTCTCCGAAGGGCGACATCATCCCGTGGCTCGCGGAGAGCTGGAAGTACAGCGACGACGCGAAGAGCGTCACCTTCACGCTCCGCAAGGGCGTGAAGTTCCACGACGGCTCGGTGTTCGACGCCGATGCCGTGAAATGGAACATCGACCGCTACATCCAGACGAAGGGCTCGAGCCGCACCGCGGACCTCGGTTCGGTCGACAGCGTCACGGTCGTCGACGCATCGACGGTGCGCTTCAACCTCAAGGCCGCGTTCTCGCCGCTACTCGGTGCGCTCGTCGACCGTGCCGGCATGATGGTCTCGCGCAAGGTCGTCGAAGCCATGGGCGCGGACTTCACGCTCAAGCCGTTCAAGGCCGGGACCGGCCCGTTCATCCTCACCGAAGCCGTGAAGAACGACCACTACACCCTCGAGAAGAACCCGGACTGGTGGGGCACTGACAAGGACGGCAACAAGCTTCCGTACCTCGACAAGATCATCGTCAAGCCGATCATCGACGCCGACGTCCGTCTCACCAATCTCCGCACCGGCGACCTGCAGATCATCAATCAGCTGAACGGCAAGGACGTGCCGGCCGTGCAGAGCGACCCGACGCTCACCTACCAGCAGGTCGGCTCGTTCAGCTGGAACAGCCTGGTGCCGAACGAGGCGCCCGGCTACATCTTCAACGAGAAGCGCTACGTGAAGGCGGTCGCGATGGCGATCGACCGCGATGAGATCCTCGCGAAGGGACCGGCCCAGGGCGTCGGCCTCGTGGGCTACGGTCCGATCTCGCCTGCGCACTTCGCGTTCGACGCGAGCTTCAAGCCGTGGCCCAAGGCCGACCCCGAGGGCGCCAAGAAGCTCGTCGCCGACGTCGGCAAGGGTCCGCTGAAGTTCGAGATGCTCGTCCAATCCGGCAGCCCCGCCTCGCTGCAGGAAGCGCAGCTGATCCAGGCGCAGCTCGCGAAGGCCGACATCGTCGCCGACATCAAGACTCAGCTCTTCAACGACATCATCACGCTCGCTCAGTCGCACAAGCACCCCGGCATCGCGATCTACGGCTGGAGCGGTCGACTCGATCCCGACGGCAACACCTACGATTTCGTCGTCGCGAACAGCCCGAACAACGACAGCTCGTACTCCAACGATCAGGTGACCACGCTGATGAAGCAGGAGCGCGCGGAGTCGGACCCGGCGAAGCGGAAGGCGCTGCTCACGCAGGCGCAGCAGATCTACGTCGTGGACGACCCCGCACGCGTCTGGTACGGCTTCGGCGTCTCACCGATCGTCAGCATCAAGAAGCTCATCGGGATGGAGTCGTATCCCGATCGCATCCCACGCTTTCAGACCGCCCAGCTACAGAAATAGCGCTTTAGGCGCGTGAGAGCGAAGGCGACGGAGTGATCAGCTACATCCTCCGTCGCCTTCTGCTCATGATCCCCGTCGCGCTGCTCGTCACGGTCGTCGTCTTCGCGCTCGCCCGTCTGTCACCGGCGGATCCCGCGCTCGTCATCGCCGGCGAGCAGGCCGACCCGGCTGTGTTGACCGCGATCCGCGAGCAGCTCGGTCTCGACAAGCCGCTACCGGTCCAGTACGTCGCATGGCTGTCGCATGTGGTGCGGGGCGATCTCGGGCGTTCGTTCCAGACACGGCAACGCGTGCTGGAGGCGATCACCGAGCGGCTGCCGGCGACGATCGAGCTCGGCGCCGCGGCCATCCTCATCTCGGTGACCTTCGCTCTCGCCATCGGCATCCTGTCCGCGGTCAAACGCAACTCCCTCATCGATCTCCTCTCGAGCAGCGTGACGCTGATGGGCGTGTCCTTTCCGAGCTTCTTCCTCGGCCTCCTGCTGATCCTGTTGTTCGCGTACGTGATACCCGGTCACATCTTCCCGCCGGGCGGCTACGTGCCCCTCGCGACCGATCCGTCCGAGAACCTGCGTCGTCTGGTCCTGCCGGCGGCGACGCTCGCCACCGCGAGCCTCGCGATCAACCTGCGGCAGGTGCGATCGAGTCTGCTCGACGTCTTCGGCCTCGAATACATGCGCACCGCGCGCGCGAAGGGCCTGCGCGAGCGCACGGTCATCGCCCGGCACGCGCTGAAGAACGCGCTCATCCCGATCGTGACGCTCGTCGGCATCCAGGTCGGCGCCATCATCGAGGGCGCCTTCATCACCGAGACCGTCTTCTCGTGGCCGGGCATAGGCCGCCTCGCGGTGCAGGCGATCCCGTCGCAGGACTACCCGGTCGTGCAGGGCGTGGTGCTGGTGTCCGCGATCTCGTACATGCTCAGCACGCTCGTCGTGGACCTGCTCTACGCGTGGCTCGATCCGCGCATCTCGTATGTGAGCGCCGCGGCGTGAGCGGAACCACCGTCCCGCTTGCGCTCGGCCGCCGGCGCGAGAGTCCCGCCTCGACGGTCGGCGCGTTCGCCCGGCGCAATCCGCGCATGATCATCGGTGGCGCGCTCGTGGTGGCCTGGGTCTTCGTCGCCGCCTTCGCTCCGCTCATCGCTCCCTACGATCCGATCAAGGTCATCCCGTCGGACGCGCTCATACCACCCGGGGCATCGCACTGGCTCGGCACCGACGACCTCGGACGCGACGTCCTGTCCCGCGTGATGTGGGGGAGCCGCGTGAGTCTGTCGGTCGGCCTCATCAGCGTCTCGATCGGCCTGCTCCTCGGCGTCACCATCGGCCTCGCCGCGGGTTACCTCGGCGGCACCTTCGACCTCATCGCGATGCGCGGGATCGACGCGCTGCTCGCGTTCCCCGCGCTCATCCTCGCGATCGCGATCACCTCTTCGCTCGGTCCGCAGATCCAGAACGCGATGATCGCCATCGGCATCGTGGCGATCCCGGCATACGCGCGCCTCACCCGCGGGCAGGTGCTGACGGTCCGCGCGCGCGAGTTCATCGTCGCGGCACGGACGATCGGCGCGTCGCCGCTGCGGATCGTCATCCGGCACATCTTCCCGAACGTCGTGAACGCGCTCATCGTGCAGGCGACGCTCTCGACCGCGTTCGCGATCCTGGCCGAGGCGGCGCTGTCGTTCCTCGGCCTTGGACCACAGCCGCCGTACCCGTCGTGGGGGCAGGACATCGCCTACTCGCAGCGCTACCTGCCCAACCTGAAGTGGTGGATGAGCGTCGGGCCCGGCGTCGCGATCTTCACCGCCGTCTTCGCCTTCAACTTCCTGGGCGACGCCCTCCGCGACGCCCTGGACCCGCGCCTTCGGCGCTCCGGCAGCTAGTACGGGGGTCCTGGGACCCACCGATACCCGACCGTCGCCGCTCGCGCGGCCCCTGGTGCTACTCCTAGCGCGACATGCAGGTGAGCCAGGTCGCATATGACCGTTTCGTCGTGGAGCTCCCGCCGGCTGACGCGGACTACCGCCCGCTCGCCGACCCGGAGACCGTTGCCGAAACGGCCGCGTGGCTCTGGGAATTCGGGCCGACGCCGCTGGTGGCGGTCGTCAGCTACGACGGCGCCGCACCGAACTGGCTCTCCGCATGGTCACCGCGCAAGGTCGACTCGACCCCCGAGGGCTCGAAGACGGGAGCCGCGGTCGTCCTGAGCGAACGATCGGACCTCGAACGCTTCCTCTCCGACGGCGCGCCACACGAGCACACCGAGCTCCTGTGGCCGAGCATTTCCGAGGCGAAGACGTTCGAGGCCCTGCACGCCGGCGGCACCGCGTGGCGCAAGACGATCGACGCGCACGCGAAGATCGCGAACAAGGGCGAGCGTTTCGAGGTGGAGCAGATCGAGCCCTAGCGGGCCGCGAGCAGTGTCCCTCGCCTCATCATCCAACCAACACCCGCACCGACCATCGCGATCACGAGCACTACCCCCGCGACATCGATGTGTCCTTTGATCGCACTGCCCGCGGCGATCGGGAGCGCGACGCCGAGGCCGATCGCGAACCAGCGTCGCGGCGCGGCGAACGCGAGCGCGAGAGACAGCGCGACGATGAGCCCGACCTCAACGCCGGTGTCGTCGGTGCGCTGGTCGTAGCCGAGCAGAAAGAAGCCGACGAGGACCGCGATGAGCAGGATGAGCCAATCCCTCACTGCTTCGCTCGTTGCAGCTTCTGCTGCGCCTCTGCGCCGAGCTCGCGAGTGCGCACGAACGCGGCGTAGACCGCGCGCGACAGCACGGTGCGCAGCGTGCCCTTCTCGAGCTCGTAGATGGCGGCCGCGCTCGTGCCACCGGGAGACGTGACCATGTTCCGGAGCTCCGCCAGATGCCGCCCGCTCCGTCGCGCGAACGCGGCGGAACCCTCGACCGTGCGCAGTACGAGCTCTTCCGCGACGCGACGGGAGAACCCGAGGTGCACGCCGGCGTCGACGAGCGCCTCCATGAGCAGGAACACGTACGTCGGTCCGGTGCCGGAGAGCGCGGTCGCCATGTCGACCATGCCCTCCTCCTCGACCTCGATCTCCTCGCCGAGCGCGCCGAGGATCGCCTTCGCGCGGTCGCGGTGATCGCGGTCGACGCTCGCGGTCGCGCACCACGCGGTGATCCCCATCCCGATCTGGGCCGGCGTGTTGGGCATCGCGCGCACGATCGTCGCGTGGTCCAGACCCTCGCGCAGAACACTGAGCGGAGCGCCGGCGATGATCGACAGGACCAGCTGATCGGCGCGCAGCTTCCCGCGCAGCTCGCGCAGCACGGTCGGGAGCACCTGCGGCTTCACCGACAGCACGACGATGTGCGCGCTCTGCGCGGCTTCGGCGTTCGAGACGAGCGCCTTCACCCCGAACTGTTTCGTGAGCTCCGCGCGGCGTTCGCGGCGTGGGCCGGTGACGAACACGTGCGACGGCGGCACCAGGTGCTTGTCGAGGAGCCCGCGGATCATCGCCTCCGCCATCGTCCCACCGCCGATGAACGCGAGGCGCTTTCCTTGGAGGGACATTACGAGCGAGGAGCGTGCTCAGGGGCAGGGGCCCCTGTCAGCGAGCGAAGCGAGCGTGTGCGACGAGCGAGTCCACCAGCCGTGAGCGTGTCTCCGCGCCGAAGGCGCGAGATTGAGCGAGGCATCAGCGGATGATACGGACGAGATCGCCAGCGGCGAACAGGCCGCGCGTCTCGATCGTGAGACGGTCGAACGCCTGCGGCGGGATCCCGATGTCGGCCAGGAGCAGCTCGCCGACGAGAGCGCGCGACCGCGTCGCGACCAGCCCGCGCTTCGGCAGCGCCAGCGTGACGGTGAGCGCCGCGCGGATCGTGACACCGAGCGGCTCGCCGGTGTCGGGGTGCAGCCCCGATGGGATGTCGACGGCGAGGATCGGCAGGCGCGACGCGTTCGCGGCGCGGATGACGTCGGCGACCGCGTCGCGCGGCGGACTGCTCACGCTGTATCCGA
>VBEZ01000143.1 GCA_005882255.1 Chloroflexota bacterium
CGTCGTCGTCGCGAAGGCCGTCGGCATCGCGAGCGCGAACTCACTCGACCCGGCGGACCTCCGCCGCCTGGTCGCCGATGCGACAGCCGCGGCGCGCGAGAGCGCACCCAACGCCGACTGGCCGGGCCTCGCCGAGCCGGCCCCGCTGTCGGAGCCGCAGGCGTACGACGCCGAGACGGCGCGCGCCGACGCCCGCAGTCAGGCCGACGCGATCAAGCGCGTCACCGCCGCCGCGACGGAGCGCGCCTTCCGCGCCGCGGGCACGCATCAGATCGAGCTGACTGAGGACGCGATCGCGAACAGCAACGGCGTCGCGACGTACGCGCCGAGCACGATGGCGTATCTGCGCGCGCTGGTCACGAGCGACACCGGCACCGGCTGGGCCGAGGATCTCGGCTGGAGCGCGCGCTCGCTGGATCCGTCGGACGTCGCGGCGCGCGCG
>VBEZ01000144.1 GCA_005882255.1 Chloroflexota bacterium
ACCGGGCTGACCGGAGAGACGCTGCGGGACGGGCGCTCGTTCATGAAAGACAGGATCGGAGAGCCGGTGACCGGTCCGCGCTTCTCGTTGTGGGACGACGCCCTCGACCCGCGCACGCTGGCGATCCCCTTCGACGTGGAGGGCACCCCGAAGCAGCGGGTCGCACTGGTGGAGGGCGGCGTCGCCAAGGGCGTCGTGTACGACCGCCAGTCGGCGCGCTGGTTCGACACGCGCTCGACCGGGCACGCGGCCGATCCGCGCCGCTACACCGTGGGCGGACATGCCGGCAATCTCACGATGGCGGGCGGCGAGGCGAAACGCGAGCAGCTCATCCGCGCGACGGGGCGCGGCGTGCTGATCACGCGCTTCCACTACACGAACACTCCGGATCCCAAGCGCGCGACGATGACCGGGACGACGCGCGATGGCACCTTCCTCATCGAAGACGGTCGCATCACCCGCGCGCTCGCGAACGTCCGCTACACGATGAGCGCGCTCGACCTCTTCTCCGGTATCGAGCTCCTCGGGCCCCAGCGCCTCGCGCGGGACTGGTGGTCCTCGAACGGGATGGGCTCGATCGTCTGCCTCTGCCCCCCGATCAAGGTCGCGCGCGCGACGTTGACCGGCTCGAGCCCGCTGTAAGCCGTCCGACACCGAGTCGTCGGACGCTTGTTACCGAAGCGCATGACTGCGCCCTAACACGGCTGTCGTTCGGGCTCCACGAATGCTCGCCCGGACCACTCGTAGTCCCGTCGATTTTCGAATGAGGTGTTGACCAATGGACGCGATGATCACCGCTTTCCTTCAGGCACTGCCGTCGATCGTCGGTGCGCTCCTGCTGCTCGTCATCGGCTGGATCGTCGCCGGCATCGTGGGCGGACTCGTCACGAAGCTGCTCCGCAAAGTCGGTCTGGACACGATCGCCGCGAAGGCGGGCATCACCGCCTTTCTGCAACGCGCGCGCATGAAACTGGATGCCGCCGGCCTCGTGGGCGGCATCATCACCTGGTACGTGCGGCTCATCTTCGTGATCATGGCCGCGAACGCGGTCGGGATCACCGCCGTGAGCACGGTGCTCGGCCAGATCATCGCCTTCATCCCGAACCTGCTGGTCGCGCTCCTCATCCTCGGCGCGTTCGCCTGGCTGGCGGGCGTGACGCGGAATCTCGTCACCGGCGCCACCCAGAGCGCCGGCGTGCAGAACTCCGGCGCGCTTGCGACGCTCGCCTACGCCACCGTGCTCGGCTTCGGCATCGTCGCCGCGGCATCGCAGATCGGCGTCGCCGCGACGCTGATCAACATCCTGTTCACCGGCGTCGTCGCGGCCGTCGCGCTGGCGTTCGCCCTCGCCTTCGGTCTTGGGGGCCGTGAGGAGGCCGCGAAGGTCCTGCGCGAGTGGCGCGGCCAGGCGACTGACGTGATGGAGCGGGTCGAAACGGCTCCCACTCCGGCCAGGGGGGATGGCAAGCCCGATTCGCTGATCGAAGAGCGGATGCGCCGCGATCAGCTTTCGCGCCAGAGCTGACGACCCGAATCGCGTAAGGGTGGGCCGGGCGGCCTCGGGCTACCGGTCCACCTTTCCGCTTGCCAGCGCCTGCAGGTAGCGCACGACCTGCCAGCGCTGGGCGTCCGAGAGCGTGTCTTTCCACGCCGGCATGCCCGTGCCCGCGACGCCGTTCGTGATCCAGTAGAAGAGCTCGCCCGGCGCGTGCTGCGGCACGTGCAATTGCAGGTTCACCGGACGGGGCTGCAGGAGAAACGCCTGCGGGCCGTCGCCGAGGCCGCGCGGCCCGTGACAGATCGCGCAGTTCGCCTGGAAGACCACGCGCCCCGCGTCGATCGTCTCCTGCGTGTCCGGCGTCGGGTTCTGCGCGAAGCGCGCGGTGAACGGCACCGCCGGAGTCGGGATGTTCGGTGCGACCGTGAAGGCAAGCGCGTACGAGACGATCACGAGCAAGCCCAGCGCGCCGGCGCTGATCGCGAACCGCCGCCACTCGCCGCCGCGATAGCGCGTGACGAGCGCGAGCACGAGGAAAACGACCGCGCCCGCGATGAGGAACTGCGCGATGTCCTGCAGACCCTGGCGGGAGATGGGAAAGATCACTTGCTCTTCTCTTTCGGCTTGGGTTTACGAGAGGACCAGACGTACAGGACGATGAGGATGACGAGCGGCAGGCCGAACTCGAGGATCTCGTCGAGCCACGTGCCGGTCACGCCGTGTGGCAGTACGGAGAGCAGCGTCACCGCGTGACGTCGAGGTCGTACGTGCCGCTGCCGGCGTCGCTCATGGCGATCGTGATCTTCCAGGAGCCGGCCTCGAGGCCCGGCAGCGTGAAGCGGTAGCGGCCCGGGCCGAGCTCGGCGGTGTTCTCGACGGCGTCCAGCGGCGGCGCGGCGGCCGGCCCGCTGAAGGTCGCATGCACTTTCTTGCCCGTCACCGGGTCGCCCTTCGCATCCACCACGACGACATTGATAGTGAGGGGTGCGCCCGCCTGCGGCTGGAAGGGCTCGGAGAACACGATCAACTGGTAGGGCGGGATCGCGATGATCTTCGTCGTCGCCTCCTGGCCCGCGCGTTGGGACACCGGCACGGTGAAGAGCGCCGCGATGTCGGGCCTGCCGGCCAGCCGCACGATCACCTGGACCTTCCAGGTGCCGAGCATCGCCGTCGGGCTGCCCTCGGCGACGTACTCGCCCGGCGCGCGCTCGGTCGCGACGAGCTCTTGCTCGCCCATGTCGTGCTCGACCATCGTGAAGCGGAGCGCGACCTTCTCCGCACCGTCGCGGTCAGCAGCTCGATGCGTATGCCGCTGGTGTGTTTGGTCTCGTCGAAGGCGGCGCCGTTCGCTTGCGCCGGCGGAGCGAAGGACGTGAGGAAGGCGGCGGCGACGAGCACGCCGGCGAACAATCCGGTCTCGGCGATCACGCCGCGCCAGAACTGTGCGCTCGCCGCGAGGCCGCGGCGCATGCGCGGTCCCCACACCAGCAGGTTGAGCGCACCGAGCCCGAGCAGCAGGGTTAGCAGCACGATCTTCGCGAGCAGCGCGATGCCGTACGGGGTCTCCACCAGATCTTCGATGAGCACGAGCCGGTCGAGAGACTGCAGCGTCCCGGTCGTGATGATGACCGCGATGGCGGCCAGCGCGGTCAGCGAGAACCGCCAGATCGTCCGTCCGAGGCCCATCGGATCCTCGGCGCGCGCGGAGGGCATCACGACGTACGAGAAGGCGACGACCCCGCCGAGCCAGATCGAGATCGCGATGACATGGAGATAGTCGAGCGCGACGTAGCGGAGGTCGCCGCTCGCAGCGGCGTGCGAGACGAGCGTGGCGGTGAGTCCGGCGGCGAGCCCGAAGAAGGCGGTCGCCTCGCGGCGCGCGTCAGCTGGGAGGAGTCGCGAGGGCAGAACGAGCGCACTGACCGCCGCCACGCCGGCGAAGCCGCGCAGCGCAAGCAGAAGCAGCAGCCGCCCCGGGATGTTGGCACCCTGATTCAGCGCGAGGAGCGCGGTGCCGCCGATGAGCGCCGCGCCGCCGATCATGACCAGACGCCGTTCACGCCGCACCTCGCCGTCGGCGGCGGGCACGCGGATGAACATCGTGAAGAAACCGAGGCCGGTCAGCACCGCCACGCCGCCATACGAGAGCGCGCGGCCCGCGATCTCGAGCGCGGTCGGCGGGGGCGCCGACGGGCCGATGTCTTTGATGGCCGGAAGCGGCGCGTTGATCGCGAACGCGAACGCGCCCTTCGTCTCGTGGCCATCGACGGCCGAGACCGTGGTCCACGAGACCAGGTAGCCGCCGTCGCCGATCGCGCCGAGCGACACGCGCAGCGTGTTGACCTCGTCGCTCACCAGCGTCACGTCGTGCGCGTCGACGCGGTTCCCGTTCACATCGAGCACCGCCACGTCGCTCCCGCGCGCGTCTGGCGTCTCGCTGAACGTGACGCGCACCTCCGTCGGCGGCTTGGTCAGCCGGGCGTCGGATGCGGGGTTCGACTTCACGTAGTTCGCGTGCGCCGCCGCCGCGCCGCCCATCAGGATCAGGACGGACGCGGCGACGAGCGCGGCGAGGAGTGGGCGCACTACGCCCGACGCCGTGACATGGCGAAGGCCACGCCGAGCGCGACGATGCCGATGACGAGGGCTGCCGCCGACAGCAGCCGGGCCTGATCGAGGCCACCCTGCAGGTCGTCAAGACGCCTGCTGAGCTCGTCGCCCGTCGGGACCTTGACCGGGTACTGGAGCGCGGTCGCCGGGTCGACGTCGTCGAAGCGACCCGGACCGGATTCGAACTTCTCGTCGACGTTCTGCGTGTCGATCTTTCCCTTGATGTGGAAGGTGTAGGTGCCGGCCACGGTCGGCATGAAGGTGCCGTCGTACGCGCCGGGCGTGCCAAAGCGTGCGGTGAGGGTCAGCGCGAGCGGCGCGAGTCCGCCGGTCTGCAGATCGACCGTGAGCGTCTTCTCGAGACCCTCCACACCTTTGTCGGATCGCGTGTCCGTGACGCTGAGGTCGAGGCCGTTCATCAGCCCCGCGAATGCGGGCTCGTTGAGCCAACCGACCTCGAGCTCGTACGGCCCCACGGTGCGTCGCTCATGTGCGGCCGCGGTGCCGGCGAATGCGATGAAGCTCGTCGCGATGACGGCCGTCGCCGCCACGAGCGAGATGAGACGCGTCATGTGACCCTCCAGGTCTTTCGTGCCCGGCGTCCGCCGGGCCGTTCGCAGGCGGAGGGTCAGGCGCGCGGCGGTCCGAGGATGAGCGGCGATCGCCACTGCGCCCGCGCGATGCGCGCCGGAGCAAGCTCCGCGATCGGACGACGCGTCGGCCGCGGAAGCCGCGGCCACGCGAAGGTGAGCAGAGCGAGGACGAAAGCGAACGTCGCCGCGTCCGAGAAGTGCTCCAAAAGAACTCCTTGCCGCGGATCGAAACGGGCCTGCACGCCGGCGAGGAAGATCGGAAGGCGATACGCCGCCAGCACGTGGTCGTGGTACTTCGGCGTTCCGGGCGGGTCGATGTGCGGCGCGACCACGAGGCCGGACCCCGCGAGGGTGGCGCCGGTGACGGCGAGCGCGAACACGACGATCGCGATGAGGCGCATCACTACTCTGAGGATACGGTCGAGCAGTCCTTGCAGATACCGACGATCGCGGAGTGCGCCAGATCCGCCCGGAAGCCGTGCTCCTCACGCAGCCGGCGGGCGAGCGGCTCGAGCAGTCCGATCGGGACCTCCTGCTCGGCGCCGCAGCTCCGGCAGACGAGGTGACCGTGGCGCTCGGCCTCGGCGCGGTGCCAGCGTGTGACGCGGTCGTCGAAGTGGGTGTGGGTCACGTAGCCGAGCTCCTCGAGCGCCTCGAGGTTCCGGTACACGGTCGACGGATCGATCTGCGGGTGACGCGCTCGGATCCGTGTCGCGATGTCGTCCGCCGTCACGTGATGACGCGCGCGCTGCAGGGCCTCGAGCACGAGGCGGCGCTGGACGGTCATCCGCATGCCGCTTGCGTGGAGCCGCTCGTCGATCCCCATGACGCAAGCCTCGCGCAAACGCGAGCATGTTGCAACAGACCACTATTGCGGCTCTTTGCGATAAGCTCGCTCGCTCGCTACGCTGCGACGCGTGGACCTCAGCCTCGTCGTGTTGCTCGTCGGCATGGCCGCGCTCGGCTTTCGCCATGGGTTCGACTGGGATCACATCGCCGCGATCACCGATATCACGAGCACGACGACGGCCGGCCACGCCGAGGTCGACGTGCCGGCGGCGTCGCCGGTGACACCGCATGGCCACGACGCGGGCGAGATGCGCGGGCACGTGCACGAGCATGCGGCGAGCGGGCCGGGCGCGATGCACGCGTTCGGTGAATCGCGCTTCGCGCACGAGCAGCGCCATGCCGTCGGCCTCGCATCGCTCTACGCGCTCGGTCACGCGTCGGTCGTCCTGGTCCTCGGAGTTCTGGCGCTCACGCTCGGCGCCGTCCTCCCGGACTGGGTCGACCCGATCCTCGAGAAGGTCGTAGGTGTCACGCTGGTGTTGCTCGGCGTCTGGGTGATCTATTCGGTCGTGCAGTACCTCCGCGGCAAGAGCGACTTCCGGTTGCGCAGCCGCTGGATGCTCGTCTTCGATCTCGCGCGCAACG
>VBEZ01000190.1 GCA_005882255.1 Chloroflexota bacterium
GCCGTCATCGATCGCAGCTGAGCCCCGTAGTCCTCGAGGCCATCATTGGGAACGCTGCCTTTGATGACGCGGACACTGTCGGTCCGATTCACGCTGCCGCCACGTCGCTCCAGATCGCGCACGACGTCAGCCTCGAACTCCGGCGGGACGGTGATCTCTATCTGAAGCGTGGCATCGGGTTTCATGGCATGAACCCTCTTTCGCCTTGAAGATGTGAAGAGTCTAGGAGAAGGTTCGACGATTCCGCGTCAAAAAGAACGGAGACACCCATGCGTCAGGAGTTCGCCGCGGCCGCCGCCTTGAGCCAGCGGATGATGTTGGCGCCGTCGATGTCCTGAGCGCTCCGTACCTTCAACATCCGACTGGTCGTGCCGCCGCCCTCGAGCTTCTTGCCCGGGTCGACGAGAACGCTCGGCGGCGCGAAGAAATTGATCGCCACGTTGTCCTTGAATGAAGCGAGCGCGCACACGTTCCGTCCGTTCCGCTGGTAGGTCGGAACGCCCCACTTGATCGACGCCTGGGCGTCAGGGATCCCTTGTGCGACCAGCGAGCGGAGCTTCTCGAGCAACGCGCGCTTCTCCGCAGGCTGCTGCGCGAAGTAGGCGGCGATCGATGCTCCACCGCTCGCGCCCTTTCCGGATGCGCTGGGCGCGGATTTCCTGACAGTGGTCTTCTTCGCGGCGGTCTTCTTGACGGCGGTCTTCTTCGCGACCGCCTTTCGCGTGGCCATCCTCAGCTTCGCTCCTTCTACCCGTCGGTCGCCGGCGGGATGTTCTGGCAGATCTTGAACAAGTTGGTCGGATCGTAGCGGCGTTTGATCGCGCGGAGCCGGTCCCAGGTCTTCCCCGGATACGCGGCCCGGATCCGGGCCTCGCCCTCGTCCACCAGGAAGTTCACGTACGCGCCATCGTCGCCCTGCTTCAACGCCGCCACAAAACCATCGACCCACGGCTCGTACTGCGATGCCTGCTCGGGCCGTTCGTACAGGGCGGCGACGTTCACCAGGATCCGTGATCGGCGGTGTGCGAACGCGGTGGCATCGACGGGCACTCGGGCCATCGCCGCGCCCAGGACCCGGAGCTGCGCCACGCGCATCGACGCGTCGGTGGAATTCAGCTGCTCGACGATCGTGTCCGCGACACCGCGGTCGACTCTGTCGATGAACATCGTTCGCCCCGTCGCGATCGGGTGGTACGCGGGGTCCTCCGGCGGATACATCTCTGGATAGCGGCTCGGCTTCACCATGTCGACGATCGGCTTCGCCAGAGCGCGGAAGGGCGCCAGCACGCGCTCCCCTGCCTCGACCGCGCCGGCGTAGCACATCATCGCGAAGATCACGAGCTTGCCGTGATGCTCCGGGGCCACGAACGGCATCGGAGGCGCCGGCATCACGTTCGCGATCGTGGACAGCTCCTCGGGTGCGGCCTCCGAGAGAGCGATGAACGAGGCGATCACATCGGGCGTCGCGGGCAGCATCATCATGCCGCCCACGATCGTGCCGACCGGATGTAGCCGGTAATGGAACCGCGTCGCGACGCCAAAGTTGCCGCCGCCCCCGCGTATCGCCCAGAAGAGATCCGGATAGGACTGCGCGTCAACGCGTAGGAGTCGACCGTCGGCGGTCACGATGTCCGCTGCGAGGAGATCGTCGATCGTCATGCCGTGCTTGCGTACGAGGTAGCCGACGCCTCCGCCGAGCGTGATCCCGCCGATGCCGACCGAACCGGTGTCCCCGAAGCCGGTCGCGAGACCGTGCGCATCGGCCGCCGTCGAATACGCAGCTGCGGTCAGGCCCGTCTCGGCCCATGCGGTACGCGCCTGCGCATCGATGACGAGTGAGCGCATGTCCGCGAGATCAAGGACGAGACCGCCATCGGGCAGGCCGTAGCCCGCGACACCGTGGCCGCCGCTGCGAACGGCGAGCGGCATTCCGCTCTCGCGCGCGAGCGAGATCACGCGCGCGACGTCATTCGCGTCCGCGACGCGGACGATCGCTGCGGGCCGATGATCGAACCCGCCGTAGAAGGACGTGCGCGCCCTGTCGTACTCGGCGTCGTTCGGCCAGATGACCCGACCGGTCAGCGCGCTCAGCTGCGGCATGGTCTCAGTGGTCATGACGTCTTTCCCGAAAGGGTCGCGACACGTCGTCGAACGTCGTCGTCATGACGCGCCCGTCCCCGATGACCTGCACGATCCGCGACGGTTTGACGATCTCGCGGTAGGTGCCGGCGAAGACGAACCCCTCCTCGCTGTGATCGGCCGGGCGCATCCCGATGCGGAAGCTGCCGCCCTCGCGGAGATCGGTCTCCGCGAACGGCGATTCCCAGTCTTTGGCGAATGACCACTTCACGATGTGCGCCGGATCCGTGTACGCCTTCCACACCAGCTCGCGCGGTGCGTCGAAGATGCGGGTCAGTGAAAGGCTCCTTCCCGTCACGCTCACCGTGGTGTCGGGCGCCTTCCGGTCCAGCAGCGCGCTGAGCTTGTCGAGGCTCTGCCGCAGGCCTTCGGTTGCGCCGATCTTCCGCAGCACGTCGTAGTCGGCGATCGTGTCGGCGGTCTGGTGGATGGTGAGCTTGGTCTTACGGCCTTGGTCTTCGAAGATGACCGTCGTGAGGACCATCGGTGGAGGACCCTCCTCCAGGCCCTTCAAGGTGAAGGCGAGGCGCTCGTTCGGAACGACCTCGCGGTAGACGCCAACCGCTGGAAAGACGGCACCGGCAAAGTCACCGGCGTCGTCGTCACCCTTCATGTCGATGCGGAGGGCACCACCGGGGCGCACGTCGAGCTGGCAGACCGGGGCCGTGAAATGCTCCGGCGGGAACCACAGCGCCAACTGTCGGGGATCGGTCCACGCCCGGTACACGAGCTCGCGGGGCGCGTCGAACACGCGCGTCGTCGTGAGCGTGCGTTCGGCGGGCGGAGTGGTGAGACTACTTGTGCTTTTGTTCATGCGTCTTGTCCTTTCTTTGCAACTCGCGCAGATGGCGTTCCAGGCGATCGAAGCTCTGCTCCCAGAACTCGCGGTAACGCTCCACCCAATCGGCGGCTTCCTCGAGACGTTGCGCCTTGAGCCGGCACGGCCGCCACTGCGCGTCGCGGCTGCGCGTGATGAGGCCGGCACGCTCGAGGACCTTGAGGTGCTTCGAGATGGCGGGAAGCGTCATGTCGAACGGCTTCGACAGCTCGGTGACCGAGGCCTCGCCCTTCGTGAGACGGGCGAGGATCGCCCGTCGCGTTGGATCGGCGAGCGCGCCGAACGTGATGCTCAGGTGGTCCATGGCCATGTGTCTATTGCACCGTCCGGTTAAATAACTAGTCGGTTTAATACCAGTCCTGAGCCGGCCTGTCAAATCACCACGCGAGAGGGCCCCCCGCGAGGCCACAAGCATCGGATCGGACAAGTGGCCGTTAGCCTGAGTTAGCAGTGTTTGGCCACTATCCGCGCAGATTCGCGCTCGCCGCGGCGCTGACGGCCCTCTTCGTCGCAGCCTGCGCTATGCCGCCGAGCGCCACGGGCCCCGACGCGAGCCGCACCGGAGAAGGGTCGTCGCCCGTCGTCGGTTCGGCCGGGCCGGCGATCACACCCCTGCCGATCAGCGTCACCGACGCGAAGTACGGCCTCCTGACCGCGCGGACCGCCCCCGGCGCTCGCTGTCAGGCGAGCCTCCGCGTCGGGCTCGGCGTCTACGGCGATGCCCCGCCGGACACGCTCCCAGGACAGAACGCGGGTGCGGATGGGTTCGTGACCTGGACCTACGCGACGCCGCGGGTGCCGTCCGGGACGGCGGGCTACACGCTGCGGTGTCAGGGCGATAACGCAAGCGAGACGAAGACCGGCAACTTCACGATCCCCACGCACCCGATCGTCGCGACGGCGCTGACGGTCCGTGTCACAACGGACGTGCCGCCGAGCGAACAATTCAACCCGGATCCATCACTGGTTCCTCTTCGCGACTCATCGCTCGCGAAGATCAAGGCGACGCTGGCAACGGAATGGAAGTCGGCGACGCGCGGGCTCGGCTCGCTGGTCGTCGACGACCGATCGGCGGACATCACGATGTTCGTCGTCGCGGCGCGGGGCACCTCTGTCCATCGGCGCAATCCCGCTGACGATTCGCAAGACATCGTCATCTACGTGTCGGACCAGGTGCTTGGAATGCGCACGGTCGAGAACAACGTCGCTGTCGCTCTGCACGAGCTCGGTCACATCTGGTGCTGCTATGGGCCGGATGCGAACGACACCGGACACTGGACGACGAAACTGGCGAGTCCCGGTCTGTACGGCGTCGACAAGTACGGGCTCATGACCGACCCGGTCACCTGCGTGAGCTTCGGTGCCGTGCTCAGCTGCCCCAATCGCTTCAGCGACCGTGAGATGGTCGCGCTCGGCTTCACCAACTTCCCGCCGCCCGCGCCGGACCCATGCATCACACAGAGCTTGTCGCTGCAGTCGGAGCTGAACTCGCTGGGTACGCAGATCCACGCGATCGAAGCGCAGTACCCACGCGGCATTCCCGCCGCGATCTACGACAGCTACGTCGCGATGGTCAACCAATACAACGCGCTCGTCAGCCGCCGGAACGCGCTGCCGTGCGATCCGTCCTAGACGTACGAGTTCGCCGGGCGCAACTCGCATGACGGACACTTCAAAGTCGGCGACGATGACCAACGTGAGAGGCACAGCCTTCGCATTGATGGTCCTCTTGTCCGCCTGCGGTCCGAGTGCGACACCAGGCGAGGGGACCCTGACGCCGGGCGCCGCATCGCCGGGCGCGTCGCAATTCACCGCCGTACCGACGGTCGCGACGCCGCGGCGGCTCCCCGGCAGCGTGGTCCGCGTGTCCGTCAATGGCGTCGAGAACGCGGCCGACGTCGCGGTCCGCGACCCGGGTCCCGGACCGGTCACGATCGTCCTGACCTTCCCATTCGCGGTCGATCGCGCGAGCGTCGAGCGGTGGGGCATGTCGGGTCAGCCGACAAAGACCTGGCTCGACGATCGGACCCTGCAGCTGGTGTTCGCGGAGACCGAGCCATCGATCGGCTTCAAGATCGCGGAGACCCTTTCCACGAGTGGCGACACCGCGATCGACTTCTTCGTCGTGAACGTGCCGCGGTCGTCGCACGCCGTGAACATCTATACCGTTGCCGATCTCGCCGCGGCGGGCACCACCCGCGTGCCACACGCCTCGGGCGCGTGGCGCGTCCCGACGACCGACGGCTACGCGCTGGCTCCGGATGGGAAACGAATGCTGC
>VBEZ01000191.1 GCA_005882255.1 Chloroflexota bacterium
CTCGGACGGAAGCTTCGAGACGCTGTCCTTTGCTTCAAAACCCGTGTAGAAGTCGACCGCGGCCTGGCCCGCGGCGTTGTTGATGTTGTTCAGGTCACCGCCGGCCTGCCAGAGGAACGGAACGAAACGCGCGGCATCCGCGGGAAGGCTCAGCCCGACAACGCTGCCGGTGGTGAGCTTCTTTGCAGCGGCCGAGAGGTCAGTCCACGTCCAGTCGTTCGTGGGCTCCGCCACGCCCGCGGCCTTGAAGAGATCCTTGTTGTAGACGAGGCCGAGCGTATTGAAGTCCTTCGGGATCCCGTAGACCTTGCCGTTGTAGGAGAACGCGTTGATGAGCGAGGACACGAAGTCTTCCTTCTTCGTGCCGGTCTTCGCCATGAGGTCGTCGAGCGCGAGCAGCTTGCCCGTCTTCATCAGGCTGTCGATCCAGAAGATGTCGGCGTAGAAGACGTCGGCTTCGGTGCCGGCCGCGAGGTTCGTCTTCAGGACGGTCTCGTAGTCCTGCGCGATCGGCTCCCACTTCACCTTGACGGTGGGATTGGCGGCCATGAATGCGTTGATCGAATCCTGAAGCAGCGCGTCCTCGGTCGGTGACGACGACCACCCGGAGATACGGATGTCGCCCGAGAGCGCGGCGACCGACGCGCCGGCTGTCGCACTCGGCGACGTCGCGGCCGGAGCGCCGCACGCACCGATGACGAGTGCGAGCAGCGCGACCACGGAGAGCAGCGATTTGCGACTTACCAAAGACACACCTCCTGTTTGCTTTCGGAGGGCGCCACACGGCCGCTTCCCCCTGCGGCCGAATCGTACTCCGGCGATCGCGTTCGATCTTCAGCGGACTGCGATTGACACGCCGCTTGCTTGAACGCTGTTCACGTGGACACGACCTCGTGCCCTGAGCGGGCGGTCGGCTCCGCCGCGATCAGCGTCTCAGCGCGCGCGACTTCTGGTCGATCTGCGCTTCGTCGCCGCGGCTTCCCTCGCGAGCGCCTTCTCGTGACGTCTCTCGTGGCCCGGATCGTGGACGAGGATCGTCGTCGTGGTCCCGCTCACGTAAGTCAGATTCCGGACCTTGTTCACCCAGCGCGCGAGACGCATCGTCGGGTGCTCGATCTTCGTATCCGAGTCGAGCGAGGTCTTGATCCAGGCCATGACGTCGACGCGACCGAAGCCGATCGAGACCTCATGCACGATCACACCCGGCGACGTCGTCTCGTAGATCGCGTTCAGCGCGCGGATGGCGTCGGTGTTCAACGTGATGTCGACTTGTGCGGCGAGCTCAGTTAGTCCGCAAAAGCCCATGGCACACCTCCCCTGCTGCCGCACATGCTGCTCGGATTGTCAAGGGCGCGCTCATAGACTTGCGCAATCGCTGAAGAGAGAAAGCTCGCCACCGTCATCTTCGCGGACTTCGTCGATTCCACGATGCTCGGTTCGCAGCACGACGCCGAGATCGTCCGCGCCACATACGCGCGCACCTTCGCGAGGATGCAGGCGATCCTCGAGAGCCACGGCGGGACCGTCGAGAAATTTTACGGGCGGTCCGTGCCGCGCTGGATCTGCGGGCGGACCTCGCATCCGACAGCGCACAGTCGCCGCTGCGTTTCGAGCTTCGCGTCGGGGTCAACACCGGCGAAGTGGTCGCGGGGAGCGGACGCGTCGACCAGTTCTTGGTGACCGGTCAACCGGTGAATATCGGCGCGCGCCTGCAAAGCGCCGCGCGTCCCGGTGAGGTCCTCGTCGGCTCGCTGACTCGAGAGTTGACTGCGACATCGGTGCGCTATGCCGCACCGCGATGGATCGAAGCGAAGGGTGCCGGAGCGGTAGAGGCGTTCGTGGTCCTGGAGATGCTGGAGGAACCGGCCGCCTTTTCGACGGTGCCGAGTGCGGCGCTCGTCGACCGCGACTCCGAGCTACGCCTTCTCTTCGACACCTACGAGCGTGTTGAAAATGAGCGGTCGACGTACCTCGTCACGCTCTATGGCGAGGCAGGCGTAGGGAAGTCCCGCATTGCGCGCGAGTTCATCGATCGCGTGGGTCCCCATCGCGTGCGTGCCGGTCGGTGCGCACCGTACGGAGAGGGCGTCACGCTCGCGCCGCTGCAGGAGATCCTGCGCGCGGACCTTGGCATCGTCGCGGCCGATGACGTCGGCTCCGCGAAGGCAAAGTTAGACGAGGTCGTCGGGGCGTCGTCGTACGAGGGCGTCGAAGCCGAAGTCGTTTCGCGTGGCATCGCCATCCTCGCCGGACTCGCGACCGTCCCGAGTATGTGGCCAGATCTGCCGGCGGAGAGCGTCGTGTCCGAGCTCAACTACGCGCTCCGGCGCTTTCTTGAGCACCGGAGCGCGAACGCACCGCTTGTCCTGGTACTCGAGGACGCGCATTGGGCCGCACCCGCGCTGCTCGACGCGATCGAGCATCTGACGGAGTGGGCGCGCGCGCCGCTTCTGATCCTCTGTCTCGCGCGCTCGGAGCTCATCATGCGCCGGCCGTCGTGGGGTGGCGGGAAGATGCGCGCGCTCGCGATGACGCTCGATCCGTTGTCGCCCGATCACACGCGCGAACTCGTCGAGGCGCTCTTACCAGCGACGCGCTCAGCTCACCGGGACGAGATCGTGCGACGATCGGAGGGCAATCCGCTGTACGTAGAAGAGTTCGTGCGGCGGCTTGTGGAGAGCAACCAGTCCCCGATGTCAATGCCCGCGACGCTGCAGGGTCTCATCGCCGCGCGCGTCGATGCCGTCGAGCCGGCGCTCAAGTCGATGCTCCAGCGCGCGAGCGTCGCCGGCCGGGTCTTTTCGACCGAGGCCCTTACGGCGCTCGGTGAAGACGTGCGCGAAGTCGCGTCACGGCTGCGCACCGGGCTGCGTCGCGACTTCATCGCCGCGACCGCCGAACAGGGGTCTGGCGGCCGCCGCGAGTACCGCTTCAATCATGTGCTGACGCGCGACGTCGTGTACGCCTCGGTGCCCAAGTCCGAACGCGCAAAGCTGCATGATCGGTTCAGCCGCTGGCTGGAAGCGGTCGGCAGTCGGCGCGGCGTTGGGGATCGCGAGATCGTCGCTTACCATGCGGAACAGGCCTGCCTGTTCGCGCGCGAGATCGGCCTCGAAGACGCGCCCGCACTGGCGAGCCGTGCGTTCCTGATGCTCCTCGCGGCCGCGACCTCCTCGCGCGACCGCGCCGATTACCACGGATCGCGTGCGCTGTTCCAGCGGGCCGCAGCGATCGGCGAGGCGACTGACGTCGACCCGGCGCTCCTCATCGAAGCGCGCGGGTACGCGGCGACATCCCGTCTCCGTCTCGAGGGTTCCCCCGAGGCCTTGGCTCAGCTCGAGGGGGTCCTGAACGGCGGCACCTGGAATCCATCAACATCGCGCGAGCGGTCGGCGATCCCGCGACTGTTGCCGCCGCCCTTCGCCAATCTGCGGCCCCGGCAGCAGCTCGGGGAGATCTCGACGAGGAGCGGAGCGTCCTGCGCGAGGCCAGATCACTGCTCGAGTCAGGTGAGAACCGAACGATCTTGGCGCGGGTGCTTCTTGGCCTGGCCAACAACGCCACGCGACGTGGTGACTTCGACGAAGCCCAAGCCTGTTTACAGGAAGCGATACCGCTCGCGCAAGACGTTGTGGGACGCATCCTCGCTCAGGCTGCGAAGACCGAGCACCGCCGCGCGCTTGGGGATCTCGACGGGGCGACGGAGAGCGCTGAGCTCGCGCTCGCCGCGGCGCGCGAACTTGGATCGCCCGTCGCCGTGGCGCTCGCGGCCTCTGCGTTAGGCGCCGTGCTGCGCGAGCTTGGTCGGCTGGACCTGTCGCGCGCCGTGCTCGAAGACGCATTCGTCGTCGCGCGTGGGAGCGCTGAAAGAATCACCTTTGCCCAGCTACGCATCGAGCTCGCCCGGACGCTGCTCGCACTTGGTGACGTGCAGAGCGCACGACGATGCCTCGAGGAGAGCGAGATTCCGTCGACCGACGTCAGCACCGCCGCTGCCGCGAAGGCGACGCAGGCGCAGATCTTCGCCGCGGAGCGCTCACCCGAACAAGCCGACGCGTTGTTCCGCGAGGCGATCACGCTGCTCGAGCCGACCGGCCTAGCGCTCGATCTTGCGCAGCGGCGTATTGAACGCGCGGCTTTCTTGGCCGCCTCCGATCGCTAGATATTCCCTTCTTATTGGGCTCTTAGCGAACTTTCATCCTTTTTCAAGGCTCGAGGCGCAGGATGAGCCCATGCGAAAGCTCCTCATCGGCCTCGCGATCGTCCTCACCAGCTGCGTGGGTCCAGTTGACATCGATCGCGCCGTTCAGCAGCTGCGGCAGCAGCCCGCCGCCACGCCGACCACCGCCACCGCCGACGCGACTGCCGAAGCGGTGAAGCAGGTGATCGAGGCCGCCGACCGCGCGCAGCAGACGGCGTTCGCGACCGGCGACCCGTCCGTCATGCGCGTTACCGCGACGCCCGATTACTACGACGAGCTGACGCAGATCAACAGTGATCTCGCGCGCGGCGGCGTCACCGGCTTCACGCTCGTCGGCATCGAGTGGGGCGACGTCACGGTCTCCGGCACGACGGCCGCCGCCACCGCATACGAGACCTGGCGCACCACCTACAGCGACGGGTCGCAGGACCAGCGGACCGACCGGAACGACTACGCGCTCGTCCTCGACAGCGGCGCGTGGAAGATCCAGGCCGATGCCCAGCCCAGCGCGCAGGGGGTCACGCCCGGATCGCGCACCGCCCCGCAGACGCAGCCGGACACCACGACCACGACACCGGCGCGTATCTCCGACACCTCAGGCAACTGGTCCGGCTACGTCGCGAGCAGCGGCACCTACACGTCGGTCACCGGAACCTGGATCGTTCCGCAGGTCGGCTCGACGACCACCGGCGCAGACGCGACCTGGGTCGGCATCGGTGGCGTGAGCGGCACCGATCTCATCCAGGCGGGAACGCAGGCGACGGTCTCCGGCGGCGGCGTGACCTACGAGGCCTGGATCGAAATGCTTCCGGACTCGTCGCACACGGTCTCGCTCGATGTCGCACCGGGTGACTCGGTGACCGTCAGCATCACCGAGCAGACGAGTGGCCAGTGGCTCATCGCGATGGTGAACAACACGACGAAGGCCTCGTACCGGCGCACCGTCCGCTACGCCTCGTCGCGCTCGTCCGCGGAGTGGATCCAGGAAGCGCCGAGCGCCGGCCGCGGGATCATCCCGCTCGACGACTTCGGCACGGTTCGCTTCACGGGCGGCAGCGCGGTCCGCGATGGCACGACGCAGAGCCTCAGCGCCCTCGGCGCCACCGCGGTCGCGATGATCAACCGCGCGGGCCAGGCGATCGCGCAGCCCTCGACGCTCGGCGCCGACGGCAGCTCCTTCGCGGTCACGCGGACGAGCGCGCCCGGCACGGTGCAGGGCGGCGGGCGCACCTTCCGCCGGCGCCCGTAGGTCCGCCTTTCGGGCCGTTCCTTGACCCGCCGCGCTAGACAGGCGGATAATCTTCTGGACCCAGCGGCTCGAGGGAGTTGCGCCAAGCAACTCTCTTTTCGTGTCCGGAAAAAGAGCTCTGCCCACCTAGCTCAGTTGGTAGAGCACGTCCTTGGTAAGGACGAGGTCTCGGGTTCGATCCCCGAGGTGGGCTCTAGATAGAAGGAGAGACCGAGCAATGGCCAAGAAGAAGTTCGAGCGCACCAAGCCGCACGTGAACGTCGGCACCATCGGTCACATCGACCACGGCAAGACCACGCTCACCGCGGCCATCACCAAGACGCTGTCGCTCAAGGGCGAGGCCGAGTTCCGGCCGTTCGACTCGATCGACAACGCCCCCGAGGAGCGCGAGCGCGGCATCACCATCTCCATCGCCCACGTCGAGTACGAGACCGACAAGCGCCACTACGCCCACGTCGACTGCCCGGGCCACGCCGACTACATCAAGAACATGATCACCGGCGCCGCGCAGATGGACGGCGCGATCCTGGTGGTCTCGGCCGCCGACGGCCCGATGCCCCAGACGCGCGAGCACATTCTCCTGGCCCGCCAGGTCGAGGTGCCCCAGATCGTGGTCTTCCTCAACAAGGTCGACATGGTCGACGACGAGGAGCTGCTCGAGCTGGTCGAGCTGGAGGTGCGCGAGCTGCTCACCAAGTACAAGTTCCAGGGCGACAAGACCCCGATCATCCGCGGCAGCGCGCTCAAAGCCCTGGAGTCGACCTCCAAGGATGTCAACGCCCCGGAGTTCAAGTGCATCCTCGAGCTGATGAACGCCGTCGACAGCTACATCCCGACCCCGGCGCGGGCCAAGGACAAGCCCTTC
>VBEZ01000151.1 GCA_005882255.1 Chloroflexota bacterium
ACCCAGCTCTTAGGAGTCGCCTCCTACTGAGTCGGACCGCTCGGCGTGAAGAGCGCCGGGATGAACGGCGCGTTCCCCACGACGATCAGCACCACGAGCAGGACCGCACCGATCGTCGCCCGGCGCGCCGGCCGCTCGAGAGCGAGCGCGACCGCGCCGCCGGTCAGGATGCCGAGTCCGGCGCCGAACAGCAGCGCCGTGAGCGCGGCGATGACGATGCCGAACGCCGCGGTAAGGGGCGTCATCGCCACGTGCCCCGATCGGACCAGCCACAGCGTCGCCGCGGCGAACACCGCGGCGGGGATGACGAAGAGCGCGCCGGTCAGCAGGAATCCGGGGACCGCGCTGAGGAGCGTCACGTCGGGAGACTGCGGGAACCACGCGGCCTCGAGGATGCTGATCGAGCCGACGCCGAAATAGAGTCCGAGGACGTAGAGCGCGGCTTCAAGGCGGCGATCGCCCCCGTGCGCGAGCACGACCGCCCAGCCGGGATAGAGGGCGTACGGCGCGAGGATCGCGGGCACGATGAGCGCACCGTTGCCCGACAGCGCGTAGCCGCCGAAGGCGATCCGCGAGTTCTCCGCTCCGATCGTCAGCACCGCGATGATGACGCCGGCAAGATATCCGCCGAGAACGACCAGGGCCATCACGGCGGCGATGCTACGGTCCGCGACGTTAGAGGTCGAAAAGCAGGTACGACGTGTCAGGCGACCTGGTAGTTGACGTCACGGATCATCCAGGCGCCGGTGGCGCCGAACGAGTCGGGGTAGAACATCGCGTCGATCGCGCGGAGGCGGGCGCTGAGCCTTGACCCCGCGTCGATGACCGTACGCGTTGACCCGCTGTCGGCGTATCTGTCGGCGTTTGGCAGTCCGATGATGCTCACTTTCGCCGCGGCGACGGAGGCCACGCTCAGAGCGAGCAGCGTGCCGAGAGTCAAAGCGATGAGGAGCTTTTTCACGGGATGCCTCCTTCGTTGAGAGCGGAAGGTAGGCGTCGCGGTCGGGTCATACGACCGGCTGAGTCACACCGGGGCCGCTATGTGGATAGACGGCCGAATGCGTCGTGGGCGGCACTGGAGCGCGGCGCGGGCCGCGCGACTACTTCAGGAAGGGACCGTTGACCGTGGCGGCCGCGAGCGGCAGCTCGACCGCGGCGACCAGCATGATGAAGATGACGAGCACCACGATCAGCGTGCGCGCCCCGGGTTCGCGCCACGCGTGACCTGCGGCCGTGCCGGCGACCGCGCCCATCGCGGCCGGCGGGAAGACGAGTCCGAGCGGAAGCCCGACGAGATACGCGATGGCGAGCATCGGCCCGCCGACGGGCAGCTTCCCGGATCCGAAGAGCCAGTAAAGGATCCCGGCGATCGCGACGACCGGAAGGACCCAGAGAACGCCGTCGACGGCGTTCACCGAGATCCGTGGGTCGAACACGATGCGGTCCGGCGAGGACGCGGTGACCACGGCGTCGATGGGGAACGCGGCCGCGGTCGCGACCACCAGGCCGAGGTTGAAGAACAGGAGGCGTGGACCGCTCCGACCCGACCACCGATCGGAGATCCACGTCCAGCCCCAGAGGATGGCCAAAGGTACCAGGACCGATGCCGTCGCCAGCGCGAGCGTGCTGTTGCCGGAGACCACGAGCTGCGGCGTCTCGATGCGCAGGTGCCCGGCTACGACATAGATCGCGGCGATGATGAGGCCGGCGAGGAGTCCCGCGACCAAGCTCACGCCGGAGATAACGCCGGGTCGTCGCGCACGCACGATGCCGTCACCGCGTTGCTACCGGTCTGTACCGTGGCCCGATCAGGGTCCAACGGGCGGAGCCGTGATCTGCGGGAATGCCTCGCCGTGGTGCGAGAAGTGCATGTCGAGCGACATCTCCATCGACGCGCTGTCCGCGCCCGGCGCCGCACCCGGGACGGCGAAACCGGCGAGGCCGGTCATGTCGACCGAGACCTTCACCAGTTGGCGGACGATCTGCGAGTCGTCGATGCGGATACATAGCTCGCCCGTGCCCTGCGCGTTCGAGATCGACTGTGGCGACGCGCCGGCGCTCTGTCGCATGCCCTGAATGATCTTCGTGGTGTCCGCTTGATAACGGAGGTGGCGCGTCTTCTTGCCGTCGATCTCCGGACGATCGACCTCGACGACATCATGGATCACCGACGCGTCCACGTTACCGAGCGGGTCGATGACGCTCGTCACCTTCGACGTCCCGGAGCCGGCGGTCCACTTTCCCGACGCCGCGTCCAGCGTGTACTCCTTCCCGGCGATCGCGATCGTCTCGACCGTGAAGTTGTTGCCCAGGACCGTTAGCTGCACCGACATCCGCGCTCTGTCCGGGGGCTCGGCGTTGCCCGACAGCTTGAAGTCGAAGGCGAACGAGAGCCCGCTCTGCGCCTTGAGTGCGATCGAGCCGCTACCGTCGAGCTGCACGGTCTTCGCGTTCTTGAGATTCGCGATGCCGGTCGCGGTGAGCGCCGATGCGGTCGGCTCGGGCGCACACGCAACAAGCAGGCCGGCGATGGCGAGGACCGCCGCGGGCCGGGAGATGGACACGCGGCGGAGGATATGGCCGCCTCCGCCGCGTGAAGTGTCCTGCCTGTTTCGGTTAGGCCGTCTTCGCCTGCTCGTGCACCGGCTTCTTGTCGATCTTGAGGATGGCCAGGTCCTTCGCCGGCACCGTGAACGGGATCACGCCGGGGATGAGCCAGTCGGTCCACATCTTGTCGACCTGCGCCTGGAAGTGCTCGACGTCTTCGTCGATGAAGTGCGCGAAGCGGCCCTGTCGCTTGAGGTATTCGTAGACGGGCTTGCGCTTCTTGCGACCTTCGGCGATCTGACGCGTCGGGCCGGTGAGGTTGCACACGCCGTCCATGACCTCGTACAACGGCCAGATCCCGGTCTCGACCGCGAGGTGACCGAGCTCCTGGCTGTACTGCGGGTGGTAGTCCCAGCCCTTCGGGCACGGGTCGAGCGTGTGAACGAACGTCGGTCCGCCGAGCTCGAGCGCCTTGCGGATCTTGTTCATCAGGTCGACCGCGTATGCCGCGCACCCCGCGGCGATGTAGCGCGATTCGGGATGACCGGCCGCGAGCATGCCGGGAACGTTCTTTTTCCAGCGCGTGTGCATGAGCCGTTTCTTCTCGCCGGACGGAGAGAATGTCGTGACCGCCCCGTACGGCGTCTGGCTCGAGAGCTGGATGTCGGTGTTGGCGTACGACTCGTTGTCGTACAGCAGCACGAGGCAGTTGTAGTCCTTGTGCGTGAGCGTCGCGGAGATCGCGCCGATGCCCATGTCGGCGCCGCCGCCGTCA
>VBEZ01000152.1 GCA_005882255.1 Chloroflexota bacterium
CTCTCGGCCTCGATGCGCGACCTCATGGATCACACGCTGCGCGGCATCTATCCCAGCATCGACGTGCGCCACGAGCCGTCGATCACGCTCATCGACGGCGCCGAACGCGTCGTACCGGCCATGGATCCGCGCCTGTCCGCGGTCGCGCAGCGGCGGCTCGAGCAACTCGGCGTGCGCGTCATGCTGCGGACCCTGGTGTCCGAGGTGGGGTATCGCTCGATTCGGACGAAGGATGGCACGTTGCTCACCGCCAACACCGTCATTTGGGCCGGGGGCGTGAAGACCAACCCCATCGTCGCCGCGGTCGCCCTGCCCCACGCCAAGGATGGCCGGCTGATCGTCGACACGTCGTTCCGCGTCGGCGGCCGTGACGACGTGCTCGCGCTCGGTGACGCCGCGCATTTCGAGCAGGACGGAACGTCCCTGCCGATGCTCGCGCAGGTCGCGGTGCTCGAGGCGCCGGCCGCCGCGGTGACCGTCGTGCGGCTCGTGCGCGGCGAGCCGACCCAGCCATTCGTCTACAAGCGGAAAGGCGATCTCGTGGCGCTCGGTCGCACCAGCGCGGCCGCGGAGTTCGCGCGGCCGGTCCACATCGTGCTGTCGGGGCTGCCGGCCTGGACGGTGTGGCGGACCAACTACCTCATGCAGCTCGTCGGCGGCCGCAACCGCGGCACGCTGCTGGTCGAGTGGCTCCTGTCCTACTTCTCGCGCCGGATCGTCGCGGACATCACGTGAGGCCACACGACCCCTACGTGGCGTGGGTCGGGGCGAGTGTTGTCGCGGGCGTGGTCGTGTCCCTCGTCAACATTGCGGGTGTCCCGCTGCTGGGCGCGGCGTTCCTGGCTCTCGCGCCAGCGCTGATCCTCAGCCCGATCGTCGCGATGTTCGAGGGAAACCCGGTCCTCTGGATCGCGATGACGCTCCTGGGCGTCGCGGTCACCGTCGGCGCGACGTACCTGACGTTCGTGCTCCTCTTTGTCGGGCTCGGTGCGCTTCTGCCGACGCTGTGGCCCGGCGCGAGCAGCGCGCCGCTCTGGACGCTGCCGGTCGTCGCGGCCCTGGCGTGCTTCATCGGAGCCTTTCCGCTCGGAGTCCTTCAGCGTTACGCGCTGCCGGCGGTGCGCGGCGCGTGGTCGTTCCCGCTCGCGACGATGCTCGGCGCCGCCGCGCTCTCGCCGCTCGTCCTGGCGATCATCAACGCTCCCGTCGATCGGACGCCGATCCTCGGCGCTTTCGGTGGCCTCGTTTACGGCGTGGCGACGGCGACGGCACTGGGTCGCGCATACGCGGCCCGACCCGACATCACCTAGGAACCGTCACGGCCGCGGCGCAGTATGGAAAGCGTGAGACCGTGGACGCTGGCGCTCGTGGCGGTCGCCGTGACAAGCTGCGTCACCGCACAGCCCGCACCCACGCTGACACCGCAGTGCTCAGAGACGCCCACCACAGTCAAGGTCGTAAATGGTTACCCTCTGTACGGAAAGGGCGGCGAGGTCTTCTTGGTCTTCTATCGCGATCCGAATGGGGCGAGCTCTCAGTCGTCGCTGCGAAAGTTGACCTATCAGAAGATGCTCGTGGTTCTCGAGCATCCGATCATTCCCACGACCGACGCCGAGCGCATACCGAACTCGTTGAACGTAGACGGTCGGAACCTCGTCACGGGCCAGCGCACGACGTTCGAGGTCGGACGGCATAACTCCGAGCTCGGCATCGGCGTCGAGTGGGGAGGCAATTTCAACTTCCCGGACGCCGGATGCTGGGAGTTACTGCTCAGCGCACCCCGCAACGCCGACGCGACGATCGTCGTAAGGGTGCTGTAGGCCTACCGCGCTGCCGCGCCCTCCTCGACCTTCTCCTCGTGCGCCGCGATCACCTTCTCCGCGATGTGCGACGGACACTGCTCGTACCCGAGCAGCGTCGCGGTGAACGTGCCGCGCCCGCCGGTCATGGATCGGAGGTCGGTCGAGTACCGGAAGATCTCCGCGAGTGGCACGTGCGCCTTGATGCTCTGGTGTCCAGCACCCGCGCCATCCATGCCCAGCACCCGGCCGCGGCGGCTGTTGAGGTCCGCGAGCACGTCGCCCATCTGCTCCTCGGGGACGGTGACCTCCACGTCCATGATCGGCTCGAGGAGATAGGGCTGCGCTTCCTTTACACAGGCCTGAAGCGCGAGCGACCCCGCGATCTTGAACGACATCTCGCTCGAATCGACCTGATGGAACGAGCCGTCGTACAGGACCGCCTTGAAGTCCGAGAGCGGATAGCCGGCGATCACACCCTTGAGCGCCTGTTCGCGGATGCCCTTCTCCACGGCGGGCCAGAAGTTGCGCGGGACCGAGCCGCCGACGATGCGCGTCTCGAAGACCACGCCCGAGCCAACTGGCAGCGGCTCGACCTCGACGAAGCAGTCACCGAATTGCCCATGACCGCCGGTCTGACGCTTGTAGCGGCCCTGGGCCTGCGCCTTTGCGCGGATCGACTCGCGGTACGGGACGCGCGGCGTGCGCATGTCGACCTGCACGCCGAACTTCTCCTTCAGCCGGTG
>VBEZ01000074.1:0-12794 GCA_005882255.1 Chloroflexota bacterium
GGAATCGGCGGGAATCGAATGTGGCCGCCGAAGGGGCTACGGCTTGGAGGTGGACAACGCCATGAGTCTTCTTTCGAAGTTCTCGCGCCGAGGGTTCCTCAAGTACGGATCGCTCTCGGGTCTGGCGGCCTTTGTAACGTCATGTCTCTCGCAGAACGCGCCGGTGGTCTCGCCAACACCGGCGGCGAGCGGCGGCACTTCGGCCGCCCCAACCGTCGCGACGGGCGCCACGATCACCTGGAAGATCCAGTCCGGCTGGGCGGGGAACGACATCTTCCAGACGATGTTCCTGAACTGGAAGGCCAGCGTCGAGGAGATGTCGGGTGGCCGCATCAAGATCGACGCGCTCCCGGTGAACACGATCACGAACAACAACGGAATGCTCGATGCGGTCCACGCCGGGACGCTGGATGGCGCGCACGAGGTCCCGGCTTACGGGCCCTTCCAAAAGGACCACGCCGCGAGCCTGTTCGGCACCGGGCCGATGATGGGTATGAGTGGCCAGATGTGGCTGTCGTGGTACTGGTACGGCGGCGGCCAGCAGCTCTATCAGGACCTCATCCAGCGGAAGCTCAAGCTCAACGTCGTGTCGTTCCTGCACATGCCAATGCAGAACCAGCCCCTCGGGTGGTTCAAGGACGAGATCAAGTCACCCGACGACTTCAAGGGCATGAAGTTCCGAACGGTGGGTCTGGCGACTGGCATCTACTCGTTCGCCGGCGCGAGCGTCATTTCGATCGCCGGCGCGGACGTGGCCTCGTCGCTCGATCGTGGCGTCATTGACGCGGCCGAGTTCAACAACACCACCTCGGACACCGCGTACGGTCTGCCGGACGTGCGCAAGATCTGCATGACCCAGTCGTACCACCAGCCGAGCGAGATCCTCGCCATCGATCTCAACAAGACGAAGTTCGAGTCGATGCCTAAGGACCTCCAATCCATCATGAAGTGGTCGATCATCGCCGCCTCAGCGGACGGCGAATGGAACCAGATGGCGAAGAACGCCGACGACTACGCGAAGCTCCTCGCCCGTGGCATCAAGTTCATCGTCACGCCGCAGTCGGTGCGCGACAACCAGCTCAAGGCCTGGGATACGGTCAACGCGGCCGAGTCGAAGGACAATCCGGAGTACGTTGCGATCCTCAAGTCGCAGAAGGCCTGGGCCGAGAAGGTCTTCCCCTGGGCCGACACGATCAACATCCGCACGCCCGACCCGGTGTCGTACGCCGCGCGGCCGAAGGTGTAGCGCGACCGACCGGTCATTGGACCTATCCTCACGGGGCCCTGGGCGACCAGGGCCCCGTGTGGTGTCGTGAGAGGGGCCCGAGTTTGCAACGAGTGCTGCTCGCCATCGATCGGTTCAGCTCCTGGTCGGGGAAGGCCGTCTCGTGGCTCGTGCTCATCAGCACGCTCCTCATCAGCTTCGACGTCGCCATGCGCTACCTCTCGAAGCCGTTCGCCGGGACGCCCGTCGGTGAGTTCATCCGCGCGATCTGGTTCACGTACACCTTCTCGTACGACATGTCGTACTACCTGTACGCGACGCTCTTCATGCTCGGCGGCGCCTACGCGCTGTCGCGGGCGCAGCACGTCCGGGGCGACATCTTCTACAAGAACTGGTCGGTGAAGACGCAGGCCAAGGTCGACCTGTTCCTGTACATCTTCGCGTTCTTCCCCGGGATCTTGGCGATGGTGTCGATCGGCGCCCAGTGGGCCGCCGCCTCCTGGGAGATCCATGAGCGCTCGGGTTCGTCGGCAGCCGGGCCGCCGCTCTATCCGCTCAAGACGGTCATCCCGCTGGCCGCCGCCCTCATGGCGATCCAAGGGGTGGCTGAGGTCATCCGCGCGTTCCAGGCCGCGCGCACCGGCGTGTGGCCCCAGCGCCTCGCGGACGTCGAGGAGACCGAGACGATCCTCGCGAGGCAGAGCGAGGTCTAGAGGGTGAGCCCCGAAGCCCTCGGCCTTGTGATGCTCTCGCTCATGGTCGTGGCGATCATGATCGGTTTCCCGACTGCCTTCACCCTCATGTCGCTCGGCATCACCTTTGGCTTCCTCGGTATGGGCTTCCTGGTGTTCGACCTCGCGGTGCAGCGCGTGTTCTTCATCATGCAGAACGACGTGCTCGTGGCCATCCCGCTCTTCCTGTTCATGGGCTACATCATCGAGCGCGCCGGCATCCTCGACGAGCTGTTTCATGCGGTCAACGTGATGTTCGGCTGGCTCCCAGGATCGCTCGCGATCGCGACGCTCGCGACCGGGACGATCTTCGCGACTGCGACGGGCATCGTCGGCGCGGCCGTGACGTTGCTCGGCCTGCTGGCATTCCCGGCGATGCTGCGCGCGGGCTACAACAAGCGCTTCGCCGCCGGCGCGGTGACCGCGTCCGGCACGCTCGGCATCCTGATCCCGCCCAGCGTGCTGCTGATCCTCTACGGCTTCGTCGCCGGCGTGTCGGTTCCGCGGCTGTACGCGGGAGCGTTCCTCCCCGGCTTCATGCTGTCGTTCCTCTACTTCGCCTACATCATCGTCTGGGCCAAGATCCGGCCGTCGGACGCGCCGAGGCTGCCGAAGGAGCAGCGCGAGAAGCTCACCGGCGCCGACACAGTGACGCTCATCTTCCGCGGCTTCGTGCCGATCGTGTCGCTCATTCTCTTCGTCCTCGGCGCGATCTTCTTCGGCCTGGCGACCCCATCTGAGGGCGCGGCGCTCGGCGCGCTGGGCGGCATCATCCTCGCCGCAGCGCACAAGCGCCTTTCGTTCGGGATGATCCGCGAGTCCGTCTTCCTCACCGTGCGCACGGCGGCGATGGTTGGCTGGCTGCTCGTCGGCTCGAGCATCTTCGCGGCGGTGTTCGCGCGCCTCGGGGGCGCGCAGATCATCGGCGACACGATCCTCGGCCTCCACCTCTCGCCGGAGATCTTCTTCTGGGTCGTACAGCTCATCATCTTCGTCCTCGGCTGGCCGCTCGAGTGGACGGAGATCACGATCATCTTCATGCCGCTCTTCCTCCCGCTCCTGGCGACGTATCACCAGCAGTACCCCGACAACATCGCGACCGACGCCTTCTTCTTCGGGATCATGGCCGCGCTGAACCAGCAGACCTCGTTCCTCTCGCCACCGGTCGCGATGTCCGCGTACTACCTCAAGGGCGTGGCCGGAAAGGCCATCACGCTCAACGAGATCTTCACCGGCATGTACCCGTTCCTCGCCATTCAGGTCGTCTCCATGGGCGTGCTCTGGCTGCTGCCGTGGCTGGCCTATGGACCCGCGCTCGCGATCTTCGGGCCGAGCCTCCGCTAGAGCCGCGGGACCTCGCTGAATGTCTGCTCGAGGAATCTGCGGAGATTCGCGCGCTGCTGGGCGGCGCCCGCCGCGAAGATCGCGGCCAGCAGCGCCCCGCCGGCGAGCGCGATGGCGATCTCGTCGCCGCTGATCTCCATCCTTGGGGGCTGCGTCGCGATCCCCGCGGCGACGAGTGCATAGAGAGCGAAGAAGAGGCCGACAAGGACCTTCGTCCATCGCGGGACCATCAGGCGGACCTCCACGCGCGAGCCGCCGCGGCGAGCGCGGACGGCGCCGCGGCCGTGGATCGCGCGACCCTGTCGCTCCCAGATCTCGAAGGTGTCCTCGCGGATGAAGCCGACGTACTCGTTTTCCGTCTTGAGCACACCGAAGGCTCGCTTCTTGCGACGGTTGATCGACGCGCCGATCTTCTGAAGCGCACCGTCGGGTGCTATCGCGATGTCGGCGGACCAGTCCTGAGGCATGCTGCGCACACTACCGGCCGCGGCTCGGAAGGTCGGCGGATGTCTGTCGGGGTGGCCGGATTCGAACCGGCGACCTTTTGGTCCCGAACCAAACGCGCTACCAAGCTGCGCTACACCCCGTGGCAACCACGAGTTTACCGGTGCGTGGCTGTGCAGGGAACCACCGCGGACCGCACGTGACGCTACTCGGCGGGCAGCACGGCCTTGGCGTCGTGATATTCGATGATCTGCGCGCGAATGCGTTCGCGCAGGTCCGTCCACCAGTCCGCTTCGCTTGTTGGGGGCCAGGGATATGTCTGATCGGGCTGAGCGACGACGCTGACGAGCACCGTCCACTTACTCGACTCACTCAGTTCAAGGCGCAGGCGCGCGAGCTGCTTCGTCTTGTCGAGCGGTTTCAGCCATTTCGGCGAGGTCATCACGACGGTCGACGCGGTGCCGCGGCCGCCCCGCGAGTCGCCCCAGCCATCGACCGAGGCGTCGGGGTAAAAGCCGCGATGTCGCAGCGACGGCAGCAGCTGCTCGAGCATCGCGCGCGCGTCGCGCTGGAAGCCGTTGAGGATCCGCGTCGCCTCGACGTCGGCCAGACGAGTCATGGCCACAGCGGCGGCTTTCGCTCGCGCTCGGTGCGGGCCGGTGCCTCGGTCTCACCGATCGCCGCGGCGACGAGCTCGCCACACGGCGCGCAGGCGCCGGCCGGCGCAAGCCCAACGGCGGCTTGGATCCTGATCCTGAGGTCGCGGCGGTCGTAGGTGTGCCCGCAGAGCGTCACCTGTCCGTCGGCGATGATCGGAGGGCGCGTGGCGTGAACGCTGCCATCTCGGGCGGTGATCCAGACGAACGATGGATTGATGACATACCTCGCTTGCGGCTTGGGCGGCACCCTCGCTCCCGCGCGTTGCGGAGGCACATTGGCGAATTCCGTAAAGGGTCACTCTCAGTGTGTCATGGCGGCATCCGTAACTGGTTACGATTTGGGCATTCGCTTGTCGGCTGACGCTTGCTGGGCTGTGTCTGCACCACTCTCGTCGCTCGCTATCGCTCGCTCCTCGAAGGTGCAGCAGCCCCAAGCGGCGTTGCCGCTTGGGGCTGTAGCTCAGTGGATAGAGCGCCGCCGTCCTAAGGCGGGCGTCGCCGGTTCGATTCCGGCCAGCCCCTCAGCGAGCTAGATGCGCTCGAGCACGACCACCGGGATCTTGCGAGTCGTCTTCTTCTCGTAGTCCCAGAACGCGGGCATCCGCTCGGCGTGTTTGTCGTAGAGGCGGCGCCGCTCGGCGGCGGTGGCCACGCTTGCGCGGGCGCGGAACTTCTCCTTGCCCACCTCGAGCGTCACCTCGGGATGCGCACGGAGGTTGTGGTACCAAGCGGGATGCGTCGGTGCTCCGCCCTTCGAGGCGACGATCACGAAGCGCTCACCATCCCGCGAATACACCAGAGGCGATGTTCGCTCCACGCTGGTCTTCGCTCCCTTCGTCGTCAGCAAGAGGAGGGTGCGACCGGTGAACGGTCCACTCGTCATCTGGCCCCCGTTCGCGCGGAACTGCGCGATGATCGAGTCGTTCCAGCCACCGGGGCGCGCGTTAGCCATCGCTGGCACAACGCGCTTGGGAGGGGGTGGAATTCCCGGTCAGTTGAGGTTCGCGCGGGGCGGCTGCGAGGCAAAGACCTGGGCCGCGTCAGCGGCATCGGCGACGCGGTAGAACTTCCCTTGTTTGTCCGTCACGATCCGCGTGCGGCGCCCGGAGTCTTCCAGGCGGGTCGGCTTCCATTCGTACTGGACCAGCGCCTCGATGAGGTAGTTCGGCTCACGCCGCGCGTCGAGGTCGGTCACGAGGTCGATGGGAGGCTCCTCGACGGTGAAGCCGTAGCCGCCGTCTGCGAGCAGGACCGCGACACCGCTCACCGCGGTCACCTGACCATCACGGTCGACGACCCGTACGCGTGATGGACGGTGGAGCGTGACTCCGGTCTCGAGCTCGAGCGTCGCCTTGGTCCCATCGATGTGCAGCGCCCACCGGAAGGGCACGTGGCTTCCGTCCGGCCCGTCGAAGTCGTTCTCCGGCGCCGGCACGACGGCGGGCTGCGGGTGGTGAGCGACCTGCTCGCGGAGCTCGAAGATCTGACGTTCGAGCTTCTTCACGTAGCGCTCGCGCTCGCGGGAGCGCTCCATGAGCGCATCGGCCGCGCCCTGCGCTCGCTCGGCTTCGCGCTTGACCTTTACGACGTCATTGACGGCCCATTCGAACTGCGTGATGACGCTCTTCACGCGGATGTCGGATTCCTCGGCCGCCAAGGTCAGCTCCCGGGCGTGAGCGGCGCCGCGGTTGCGGCGCGTGGCCTGGAAGCTGACCCATGCGCACGCGATACCAGCGAGGAGTCCACTCACCGCGCCGACGCCGAACCAGCGCTCGACACCCGCTCCCATCCCGGTGATGACCACCGCGGCGGTCACGACGACCGCCCAGGGAAGCAGATCGGTGCGCTGTTTGACGGGGCTCGCGGGCTCGCCGCTCTTGGGGTGCGGCGCGTTGCACAGGGAGCATTCGTCCGACTTCGCGGACGGGCGCTCGGTGCGAAAAGCGATCACGTTCATCCCAACACCCCGCATGAATCCTGCGGCGCGGGCCCCGCACGGCCATCACCCCCGCGGGGGACCGTCGTTCGGGCGGGCGGTCGCTGATAGGTGTGTGACACTTTTCATGTGACGACAACCGCCTCCCCCGAACGCACCCGCCTGACGCACTCGCTCGTGCTGCTCCTTCCGGCGGTGCTTTTCGGCCTGCTGGTCAGCGTGCAGTGGCGGACGCAGTCCGACCGCAACGAGCTCACCGTCCGCTACAACACGCCGCTGCTCGATGCCGCGAAGACGCTACAGAACGAGCAGAACACGCTGAAAGCGCAGCTCGCCGACCTGCGCGCGGAGCTCGATCAGATCCAAACGAGCGCCTCGACGCAGAGCGGCTCGGCCAAGGACCTGCAGGCGCGGATCGACGAGCTGAAGCTCGTTGCCGGACTGAACGAGCGCACCGGCGACGGCGTCATCATCACCTTGGATGACGCTCGCGGCGCGTCCGCGGCGAAGGACATCGAGAAGTCGATCTGCCACAACACCGACCTCACCGACATCGTCAATCAAGCGTGGCGCGGCGGTGCGGAAGCCATCGCCGTGAACGAGGAGCGCATCGTCGGTTCTTCGAGCATCTACTGCGTCGGCTCGACGATCATGGTGAACGGCACGCTCATGTCGCCGCCGTTCTCGGTGGTCGTCATCGGGCCGCAGAACGATCTGCTCGCCACCTACGACGACCCGACGCAGCTCCGCGACATCAAGCAGCGTCGTGACGTGTATGGCCTCGGCTTCCGTGTCAGCCGCGCGAGTGGTCTGCGCGTGCCCTCGTACGGTGGCGCGCTGAACGTCAAATACGCGACGCCGCGATGAGATCGAATGCCGGCGTCATCGCGGTCACGGTCGTCGCGCTCTTCCTCGGCGTCCTAGCGGTAACGCAGATCCAGGCGCAGGACGTGTACTCCCGCAGCCTTCAGCTCGAGACGCCTGCGTCGCTCACGACCCTCATCGCGAACCTGTCGGAGCGCAACAACGCGATCAAGGACGAGATCCTCGACCTGCGCCATCGCACCGACACCGCGCGCGAGGCGATCGCGAGCGGCACGGGCTCGCTCACGGAAGCCGAACGTCAGCTCAGCCAGCTTCGCGTTTTCGCGGGGATGAGCGCGGTGAGCGGTCCGGGAATCAGCGTGCGCATCGAGGGGACGTTCGACGAGCGCGCGCTGTCCGATCTCGTGAACGAGCTGCGCAACGCGGGCGCGGAAGCGATCGCCGTCAACACCGCTCGGGTCGGACCGCGGAGCTGGTTCGGCGCGACAACGGATCACGCGCTCACCGTCGACAGCGCCGCGGTGCGCGGTCCGTGGCAGGTTCGTGCGGTCGGCTCGACCGATGTGATGTATGTCGCGATGACTCGGACCGGCGGGATCATCGGTCAGTTCCAGCTCATCTACAAAGGCACTCGGTTCGACGTGAGCCGGGAGTCGACGCTCGACCTGCCGGCGCTCGCGACACCGCTTCGATAACCCGCGAGGCTAAACTCGCGCGAATGACCGAAACGCGCACCGCGCCGGCGAAGGCAAAGGGACCGCTACCGCTCTATCTCGACGACGTGGTGATCCTCCGTAAGCCGCACCCGTGCGGTGGGAACACCTGGCGGATCGTTCGGCTTGGCGCGGACATCGGCCTGCGCTGCACCACCTGCGAGCACCGCGTGCTCGTGGCGCGTTCGTCCATCGAGCGCGACATCAAGCGGTTCGTCTCGCGCGGGCCACAGGCTCCGACGGACTAAGCCCGAGCATTGGCCGAGGTCCAGGAGGCCGTACAGATCGGCCTCCTCCGCAATCGCGCGTTCCTCGCCGTGTGGGCGGCGCAGATCCTGTCGCAGACCGCCGCGAACGCGGTCACATCGGCGCTCATCATCCTCGTCGCGGAGCTCACGCACTCCAACACGTCGTCGTCATTCCTGATCCTGCTCGCGATCATTCCGGCGGTCCTCTTCGGCATCGGCGCGGGCGTGCTCGTCGATCGCACGGACCGGCGCTTCGTCCTCGTCGTCACGAATGCGCTGCGCGGCATCGCGGTCCTGCCGCTCCTCGTCGCCGGGACGAGCCTGACGACCGCCTACCTGGTGAACTTCCTCGTCGCGTCGGTGACGATCTTCTTCGTGCCCGCGGAGTCGGCGACGATCCCGGGGATCGTCCGCAAGCGCGACCTTCTGGTCGCGAACTCGCTGTTCACCTTCACGTTCAACGGCTCGTTCCTCCTCGGGTTCATCATCCTCGCGCCCATCGCGGTCAGCCTCTATGGATTCGAGTTCCTGTGGAGCGTCATCGCCGCGATGTTCGGCATCTCCTCGGTGCTCTGTGCGACGCTGCCGCCGTCTCCACCCCCGCAGAAGGCCGCGCATCTCATCAGCGCCGAGCTGGCGGAACGCGCCTTCACCGAGACGCGCCAGGGGATCTCGGAGGCGTTCCACTACCTCCGCGCGACGCCGCTGGTGACCTGGGCGATGGTCTACATCGCGCTCACCTACACGCTGATCGCGGTGGCCGGCGCGCTCGCGCCTGGGTTCGTGCGCGAGGTCCTGAGACTCGGAGAGCGGAACGTCGTCGTGCTCGTCGCGCCGGCCGGCATCGGCGTCGTCCTCGGCCTGGGCTTGCTCAACGTGGTCGGCAGCCGCATCAGCCGCGCGAACGCCATCGGCACCGGCCTCCTCGTCGTCGGCCTCGCGCTCCTCGCCCTCGCGGCGGCCCGGCCGTTCGCCGAGGTCTTCACGTCCCGACTGGGCGGCGTCCTCGGCGAGGCGCTGCCGTTCTTCCTCGGCATGGTGAGCGTGACGGCGCTCTTCTTCGGCATCGCCTACGCGTTCATCACCGTCCCGGCGATGACGCTGCTCCAGGAGCAGCTGCGCGACGACATCCGCGGCCGCGTCTTCGGGGTGCTCAACGTCCTCGTGTCGATCTTCAGCTTCCTGCCGCTCGTCTTCGTCGGACCCCTCGCCGATGTGTGGGGGGTCGCTCCGGTGTTCGTCCTTGCGGCCGCCGTCGTCTTCGGCGTGTGGTTCGGAGGTCGTCGGGTTCGGCTAAAATCCAGTCTCCAGTGACCTCGCCGCGGGCCACCTTCCTGCACTACCTCGCTCAGCACAAGCTCCGCCTCGCTGTGGGCGTCGCCGTGGTTGGTCTCTCCGCATTCGTGGCGGTGCTCGCACCGCTGCTCATCGGCCGGATCGTCGACGCGTTGACGCAGGGCAGCGGTCTGGACGTCGTGCTGCGCCTCGCCGCGCTCATGGTCGTGCTGTCGGCGATCGAGAGCACTCTCCGCGGCTTTGGGCGGTGGCGGATCCTCGACGCGTCGCGGCGCATCGAATACCGGATGCGCAACGACCTGCTCGCGCACCTTCAGACGATGCATCTCGCGTATTTCCAGCACCAGCGGATCGGCGATCTCATGGCGCGCCTCACGAACGACCTCCAGGCCGTTCGGCAGATGGTCGGCTTCGGCATCCTGATGCTGACGAACACGCTCCTCACGCTCTTCTTCACCTTCGTGTCGATGTTCGGCGTGAACACGAAGCTCGCGCTCGTCGCGCTCGTCCTCACGCCGTTCTCGTCGTACACGTTCTGGACCGTCGGCCGCCGCGTGAACAAGCGCTTCGAGCAGCTGCAGGCGCAGTTCGGCGATCTGTCGGCCAAGGCGCAGGAGAACTTCTCAGGCATCCGCGTGGTGAAGGCGTTCTCGCAGGAGGAGCCGGAGATCCGCTCGTTCGCGGCGGTGAACCGAGACTACCTCGACAAGGCCGTGGCGCTCGCGAAGGTGAACGGGCTGCTCTGGCCGATGATGAACTTCATCCTGGGCGGCGCGGTCCTCGCGATCCTCTACATCGGCGGACAGGACGCGATCGAGCATCGGCTCACCATCGGGCAGCTCGTCCAGTTCATCGCGTACCTGCAGCTCATCTCATGGCCGATGATCGCGCTCGGCGAGGTGGTCAATCTGATCCAGCAGGGCTGGGCCTCGCTGCGCCGGCTGCAGGCGCTCTACGACGCCCATGCGTCGGTGGCGGACCCGATCGATCCCGTCGACATCGCGATCAAGGGCGCGGTCCAGATGCGCGGCGTGTCATTCGCTTACGGACAGGCGATCGTGCTCCGCGACGTCTCGTTCTCGGTGCCGGCGGGCGGGTCGCTCGCGATCGTGGGTCCGACCGGGGCGGGTAAGAGCACACTCGTCAATCTCCTGCCGCGGCTGTTCGATGCGCAGCAAGGTGAGATCCTCATCGACGGGATCGACGTGAAGCGGTACCCGCTGGCGGCGCTCCGGCGCGCCGTCGGGTACGTCCCCCAGGAGACCTTCCTCTTCTCGGTCCCGCTGCGCGAGAACGTCGGCTTCGGCACCGACCACACGCTGACCGCGGCCGAGCTCGAGTGGGCGGGCGACATATCGCAGCTGGGTAAGGACGTGGCCGACTTCCCCGCGGGCTACGACACGATGATCGGCGAGCGGGGCGTCACGCTATCGGGCGGACAGAAGCAGCGCGCCGCGATCGCGCGCGCCGTGGCCAAGGATCCGCGCATCCTCATCCTCGACGACGCGCTGTCCGCGGTGGACACCTACACCGAGGCGGAGATCCTCAAGCGGCTTCGTGGCGTCATGCGCGAGCGCACGAGCATCGTCGTCGCGCACCGTATCTCCACGGTGAAGGACGCCGACGAGATCCTGGTCCTCGACGACGGCCGCATCGCGGAGCGCGGAACGCACCGCGAGCTGCTCGAGCTGGGCGGCCTCTACGCGAGCATGTACCGCCGCCAGCTCCTCGAGGAGGAGCTCGAGGTCGACGAGGAGCAGCAGGAGCACGAGAAGCGCGTCCGGGCGACGACCGACGACAGCGGGCGCTTCCAGCGGCCGCGCGCACGCATGGAAGAGCTGGGGCAGGACTGAGGTGGCCGCACGAGGTGGTGGCGGAGGCGGCGGGCATGGTGGCGGAGGCGCGGGCGGTTTCGTACAAGAGGACGAGATCCTCGGCAAGGCGTACGACGCCCAGCTGACGCGGCGTTTGATCGGCTACCTCGGTCCATACAAGGTCTGGGTGATCGTCGCGCTCGCGCTCCTTCTCGCGATGTCCCTGGCGCAGATCGCTCCGCCGATCATCGCCAAGTACATCGTCGACCAGGCCGTGATCCCCGCCGTCAGCGGCGAGCTCGGCCAAGACGAGGCGTTCGCGCGCCTGGCGCTCCTTGGCGTTCTCTACCTGCTCGTGCTCGCGGCCGGCGCCGGCCTGCGCTTCGCGCAGACGCTGCTCACGACGTGGGTGGGGCAGCGCGCCATGTACGACCTGCGGCTCGAGCTCTTCCGACATCTGCAATTCCTGTCGCTGTCGTTCTTCGACCGCAACCCGGTCGGCCGCCTGATGACGCGCATCACGAACGACATCGATGCCCTCACCGACATGGTCACCCGAGGCGTCGTGTCGATCTTCGGCGACGTCGCCATGCTCGTGCTCATCTCGATCGCGATGCTGCTCCTGGACTGGCGCCTCGCGCTCCTGACCTTCGTGTCGCTGCCGATCCTGACCGCGATCACGGCGTACTTCCGCGGGATGATGCGCGAGTCGTTCCGCTCGATCCGCATCCGCCTGGCGCGCGTCAACGTCTACCTCAACGAAACACTGTCGGGAATGGCGATCGTCCAGCTCTTCACACGCGAGAGGCAGACCTTCGATCAGTTCGACGTGCTGAACCGGGACCTGCTCCAGGCGAACCAGGGCCAGGTGCGCGCGATGAGCGTCTTCCAGCCGACCGTGAACTTCACGCGCGCGGCGACGTCGGCGGCGCTCTTCGTCGTCGGGGCGCTCTGGATCCAGCAGAGCTCGCTGAGCCTCGGGACGCTGGTCGCGTTCTGGCAGCTGCTGAATCAGTTCTTCCAGCCGATCCTCGACCTGTCCGAGAAATACAACATCATGCAGGCGGCGATGGCCTCTTCGGAGCGGGTGTTCCGGCTCCTCGACACGCAGGCGACGATCGTCGATCCCCCGAGCCCGGTCGAACTGCCGCACGTACGGGGCGAGATCCGTTTCGACAACGTGTCGTTCGCCTACAACGATGGCGAGTGGGTCCTGCGCGACGTCGATCTCACGATCAGCGCCGGCGAGAGCGTCGCCATCGTCGGAGCGACCGGCGCCGGGAAGACCTCGATCATCAGCCTGATCTCGCGCTTCTACGACGTGCAGAAGGGTCGCATCCTCCTCGACGGCGTCGACCTGCGGCACCTACGCCAGGCCGATGTCCGCCGTCACGTCGGCGTGGTCCTGCAGGATCCGTTCATCTTCGCCGGCACGATCGCCTCGAACATCCGCCTCAACGAGTCGAAGATCAGCGATGAGCAGGTGCGGGGCGCGGCACGGTTCGTCAACGCCGACAAGTTCATCGATCGCCTTCCGGAGGACTACGCGACGGTGGTGA
>VBEZ01000074.1:12807-14461 GCA_005882255.1 Chloroflexota bacterium
GCTCGACGAGGCGACGTCGTCGGTGGACACCGAGACCGAGGGTCTCATCCAGGACGCGCTGAAGAAGCTCATGCGGGGTCGGACGTCCATCATCATCGCCCACCGTCTTTCGACCATCCAGAACGTCGACCGGATCATCGTGCTGCACAAGGGTCGCGTGGTGGAGATGGGCACGC
Organism: Chloroflexota bacterium; assembly: GCA_005882255.1. Lineage (GTDB taxonomy): Bacteria > Chloroflexota > Limnocylindria > P2-11E > P2-11E > CF-39. The sequence continues at coordinate 12,984 of VBEZ01000074.1, forward strand.
ACCGCGATCTTCTGGCCCAGCGCGGCGTGTATCACCGGCTGTACGAGCTCCAGTACCGCGCGCACGAGGCCGAGTCGCCGCTGAGGTCGGCTTAGCGAGCGCGACATATAGTTCGGTGCGGCCGAGCCGGGAGGTTGATCAAGTGACCCGCAATATCCGGGAGGCGAGCGCGACCACGTTGCCAACGATCGCGGTTGTGGCCGTCCTCTTGTACGTCGTCTGGAACATGCCGGACACCGATCGAACGAAGCTCGAGGCCGTGGTCAAACTCGCAAGCGCGGTGGTCGGACTGGCGGTCGCGGTATCCGGCGCCATCACGGCGATCGGTATTGCGGTGGTCCAGGCCCGCGCGTTCGAGATTGCCGAGGCGACGCTTATCGGGGGCATGACGGGGGCGGGCGCATTGCTCGTCCTTGCGTCGACGATCCGATTGCCCTAGCGCACCGGCTCCTGGAAGGGGTAGACGACCAGCGTCGAGGGGCCCGAGGCATCGTCGCAGGGCGGCGCGCCGAACCGGGCCAGGGGTTTGCCGCCGAGATCGACGAAAGTGCCATCGATCACACCGCCGGCGTCAGGCAGCGTGATGGGAAAGCTCGTCGCTAGCACGTCGGCGCAGTAGTTGGACCACTGCAGCGGTGAGGTCGCGCCCGCGCCGGTGAAACCCGCTGGATCCGGAACGAACTGGCTGACCGGGACCACGACGAGCGCCGGCGTCCCGCTGCCTGTGATGCTGGCGCGCATCACGTCGAGCGGCGAGCCGTCGCTCGCGAGCAGCAGGACCTCAGGGTTGCCGCGCAGCGTGCACGGCGCCGTCCCGCGGTTCGCGATGAAGACGGCGCCGACGTAGAAGTCCGTGGCCATCGTCCCGGCGGCCACCGCCCGAAGCTGCGTGGCGGCGCACGCCGTGAGACCGGTCGGCTCGGGCGTCGGTGACGATCTTGCGCTCGGCGTCGGCGAGGTGGTCGCGACCGCCGCGGACCGAGTCGCAGCGGTCGAGGGCGGCGGCGTCGTGACGCTCGTCGGCGCACCGCAGGACACGAGCATCAACGCCAGGAGCCAGCGCAGCATCGTCCGACGTTAGCATCGCCTCCGTGCTCCGCATTTTTCCCGTGCTCCGCATTTTTCTCGGGCTGCTGCTGGCCGTCGCTGCGGCCTGCTCTCCGTCCGTCGGGCCGGCGCCAACGGCAGGCGCGCTCGCGGACGACCGGATCCAGCTGCTGCACACCGACGACATCCACGGCCACCTCGACGCGGACTTCGTGACGAGCGCGAACGCGAGCTCCAGCTTCCGAGCCGGTGGCATGGCGCAGCTCGCGGGACAGATCGCGGCGTTCCGGGCGCGGGCACCGCAGCGGACCCTGCTCATCGACGCCGGCGACGCCTGGCAGGGCACGTTCATCTCGAACGCCAACAAGGGCGAAGCGGTCACGAAGGCGATGAACCTCATGCACTACGACGGGCTCGCGGTGGGAAATCAC
>VBEZ01000153.1 GCA_005882255.1 Chloroflexota bacterium
GCGCATCGCGGACCGCGTCGCCGTGGCGGTGCGCGCCGCGCGCTCGGGACGGGCGCCCGACCACCCGCCGGCGGCCTACGCGCTCGCCCGATCGTTCGAACGCAGCGGGGAGCTCGATGCAGCCTTCGCCTGCTACGAAAGCGCCTACTACGACGGCGACAACGCACTGCGCGTCAAGCTCGCGCTCGCGTTCGCGCGGGAGCTGGAGCGCCGTGCCGATGTCGAGCGAGCCCTGCGGATGGTCGAGACGCTGCTCGAGCTGGGCCTCGGCTCCGAGCGCTGGCGCGAGCAGGCCGAGAGCCGAGTGCGCAGACTGACGAAGAAGAGATGGCGACAGCTCGCGACGGCAAGCTGACGATCAGACCCCTGACCGCCGCGCGCGTCGACGACGTGAAGACGGTGACGCGGGGTACCTGGGGCTCAACGTGCTGGGATCTGTTCCCGCGGTACAGCGCGGCGCAGCAGCGCGCGCTCGGGATCGTCAACACCGGACCCGGAACGGCCGAGGCGAAGCGCCGCGAGGCGCTCGCGAAGCTCGCGCGGCGCCGGAAGAACTCCGCCGGTCTGGTGGCGTATGAGGGCAAGGAACCGATCGGTTTCATCTCGCTCGGTCCGCGCTACGACTTCTCCCGCGTCGCGAATTCGAAGGCGACGCCGCCGGTCGACGACGTCGCGGCCTGGGTCGTCCCGTGCATCACGGTCCGGCGCGGCTACCGCGGCAAGGGTGTCGCGGTCGCGATGATCCGCGCGGCGGTCGAGTACGCCGGAAAACGCGGCGCGCCGGCGGTGGAAGCCCATCCGCGGGCCGACGGCAAGCGCGTGCACGACGACTTCGCCTTCTTCGGCACCCAGGCGATGTTCCGGAAGGCCGGCTTCCGCACGATCCGCGGCGTCCTGCCCGGTCTTCGCAAGGGCTGGACGCCACGCGTCACTATGCGTGCGTCATGCGGATCATCGCCGAGGATCTCGTCGGCCTCGCCGAGGCGCTCGAAGCCCGCGCGCTGACCAGCGCCGCGCTCATCGAGCGCGCGGTGCGCCGCTACGCCGAGACCGAGCCGCAGATCCACGCCTTCGTCTGGCTCGACGCCGCGCGAGCCCAGCGGCTCGCCGCGGCCTCCGATGAGCGCCGGCGTTCGGGCGGCACAGTGGGTCCGCTCGAAGGCATCCCGATCGGCGTCAAGGACATCTTCGACACGGCCGGGATCCCGACCGAGAACGGCAGCGCGCTGTTCGCGGGTCGCGTGCCGGACGTCACGTGCCCCGCGGTCAGCGCGGCCGAGGCCGCGGGCGCGATCGTGCTGGGGAAGACGGTCACGGCCGAGCTCGCGTTCATGACGCCAGGCCACGCGCTGAATCCCTGGGACCCCTCGCGCACGCCAGGCGGTTCGTCGATGGGGTCGGCGGCGGCGGTCGCGGCGGGCGTCGTTCCGGCGGCGATCGGTTCGCAGACCAACGGCTCCGTGATCCGCCCTGCGGCATTCTGTGGGGTCGTCGGCTTCAAGCCGACCGTGGGCCGCATCCCGACCGAGGGCGCGTTCGAGTTCTCGCGCACGCTCGATCACGTCGGTGTGTTCGCGCGAAGCGTGCGAAGCGCCGGTCTATTCGCGGCGATCCTCGCCGGCGAAACGGAGCGCGCGCCGCACGTCGACGACGACCACGTGCCGCGCTTCGCGGCGCTGCGCACGAGCGAGTGGGAGCAGGCCTCGGACGACATGCGGGAGCGGTTCCAGGCCGACGTCGATGCGCTCGCGCTGGTCGGCGGACCGGTCGAGTGGCCCGAGCCGCCGGTGGGTCTCGACGATGCGCCGCGCATCCTGCGCACGGTGATGCTCTACGAGGCCGGGCAGACGGTCCTTCCGAAGGTCGCGCGCCGGCCCGAGACCGTGAGCGCGTACGCGCGAGCGCAGCTCGCCGAGGGAGCGCGGATCGACCACCGCGTCTATGCCGAGGCGCTCGCGGCCCGAGATCGGCTCGTCGCGACTTTCCTCGACTGGGCCTCGGGTTACGACGCGATCCTCACGCCTCCCACCACCGGCGAGGCGCCGACGCCCGAAACGACCGGCGATCCGCGCTTCTGCTCACGGTGGTCGCTGGTGGGCGCGCCGGCGATCACGATCCCGACCGGTCTCGGCCCGCATCGGCTGCCGCTCGGACTTCAGCTCGTCGGCGCGCCTGGCGACGACGAGCGTCTGCTCACCGCGGCGGCGTGGGCCGAAGCGATGCTGCCGTCCATCGGCGCGCCACCGCTCTAGGTCGGGCGGAATGACCACCGGGTCGCGCCGAACGGCTCGGCGGTGGCGACGCCAAAAGCTATGGCCGGCCTGAGCACGTAGAGATTCCACGGCGGCGGACCGGCGCTCGGCGCGCTGTATTCGGCGGTGAAGGCATCGCCACTGACGCGCGCGGGCCAGCCCCGGTCCGCGTAGCGCTTCGCAAGGCGCAGGAGCGTCGGCCGATCGCTGATACGGATCGCCGTTCCCTCGAGGACGATATCGATGCCGGTGAGCGAGACCGAGCAGACGCAGTCGGGTCTTGCTGCGAGATTCCGACCCTTGCGGGTACGGATGCTGCTCGTGAAATAGATCTTGCCGTCGACCCAGAGCGCGCCCACGGCGGCGACGTGCGGGCGGCCGTCGGGATTCGTCGTCGCGAGCCAATACGACCCTCCCGGAGCGCCGGCCGCGAGCTGCTTCAGCGCACGCGACCAGAGGAGCGGCTTCGCGCCGTAGATATCGAGGTTCTTCGTGGTCGGTCCTTTGGTCCTCGGCCGGGTCGCCTTCATCGGTCCGGTCTTCTTCCGAGCGGTCGTCTTCGGTCTTGTCTTCTTCGTGTTGGTCTTCTTGGTCATCTCAACTCCGAAAAGGACGCAGTCGGTCTACTTTTCGCGACGCCGCAGCAGGAGCCCGAAGGCGAGAGCGTGCGCGATCCACAGGATGGGAACCAGGATCGTGACGACGTACCAGAACGAGCCCATGCCGAGGCGGGCGATGTCGTAGCGCACGCCGCCAACGAGCGCGTTCACGAGGTCGGCGAAGCCGACGACATTCGTGAGCCACACGAGCGCGATCGCGAAGCCCCAGCGACCGCGCAGCGCGACCAGCGTGATCACGGCGAGCAGGCTGGTGACCAGGTCGCCATACGCGACCTCCTCCGCGAAGTCGCGCGGCAGTGCCGTACCGGCGACCGACGCGACCAGGACCGTGCCACCGATGGGCCGCAGCGCATGTATGAAGGTCAGAGCCGTGAAGACGACGAACGAGAAGAGTGTCTGGATCCCGAATACCGCGAAGGCGTCCACGCGCGGGAGCCTAGACGGTTTGTATCAGCTCCGGAATTCGCGCTCGACGGCCTTGCCCGTCTCCGCGCTCGGAGCGAGCGAGAGCGCGATCTCGACGGCTTCGGCGGGCGTCTTCGCGAAACGGATCTCGTTGATCCCGGCCTCGTCGAGATGCTTTCCCTGGTACGCGATGTCGCGGATGCGATCGGACCAGCCGCCGGTGCCCTCGAGCACGACCGTCGGCTTGTCCTCGTAGGCCACGGTCAGCTCGTTCAGCGTGCCGATCCCGCCGCTGATCATGATGACCGCGTCGGCGGCGCGGACGACGAGCGTGTTGCGCATCCAGCCCATGCCGGTCGTGATCGCGACGTCGACGTACGCATTCGCGTCGCGTTTGTCGAGTCCGGGCAGGATCCCGATCACCAGCCCGCCAGCGCTCTTCGCGCCGCGGCTTACCGCCTCCATCACGCCGGAGAGGCCGCCGGTGACCACGACCGCGCCGCGCTCCGCGAGCAGCTTCCCCACCTCTTCGCCGGCCCGCAGCGCGCGCGCGGGCACGGGGTCTCCGGGATTGCGAGCGCTTTTGCCGATGACCGTGATGACTGGCTTTCGTGTCATGTCAGCTGAGCCGCCAGAACTCCGGATCGAGCGCGAGGTCGTCGAATATCGCCTCGGCCTCGTCGTTGTTGAATCGCCGCCAGTCCGGGTCGAGCTTGTTCTTGAACCACGCGTGCGCGAGTGCCGTGGCCTGCTCGATCGGGAGGATCGTCGCCGCGGGCGGCTTCGCGCGTTCGCTCCAGCGCTTGGCATGCTCCTCCGACCGGAAGAACAGGATCGTCGATCAGGTGAAGTAGATGTTCTTCCAGAAATCCCGAGCGGGCACGCCGATCTGCATGACCGTCCACGTCTGGACGTCCGTGGCACCGTCGGCGTCCACCTCGACGACGATCGACTCGCCGCAGTCGCCGCAGTGCGTCTCGACGACGCCCGGCTCGCCGAGCGCCGCGGGAATGCCGAGCGCGTCCCAGGCGCAGATCCCGAACCACACGCGACCGGCCGCGGTGACGAAGAAGTCCGTGGGGCCGACGCAGAACGGGTCGTAGGCGTAGATCTCGTGCGAATCCTTCGCCGGGATGAAGACGTGGCCCTCGATCATCCGCGCGAAGGAGGCGTCCACCGCGGCGAGGTCTTTGCCGATATCCGCGGCGACGGCCGCGATCGTCGGGATCTTTCCGCGGGTCTTGATCGAGCGCGCGATCGCGATGCGGACCTCGCGGTCGAGCTCAGCGTCGGTCATTCGCGACGTACTTCACGAGATCGAGCTCGTAGTAGCGGGCGGGGCCGACGTAGCGCATGCCGGCCTTCTCCATGACGCGGCGGGAGGCGACGTGCTCGGGGAAGCAGATCGCGATGATCTCGCGCAGGCCGAGCTCGCGGAAGCCGTAGTCGAGGCACGCGCGCGCGGCTTCGGTCGCGAGGCCGCGGCCCCACCACTCCTTCGCGAGGTGGTACGCGACCTCGACCTCCGGACCTTTTCCTTCGACGTACACGAGGCCGCAGTCACCGATGAACTCGCCGGTCGCGCGCAGCTCGACCGCCCAGAGGCCGAAGCCGTGCTCGCGTTCGTGACGGATGAAGCGCTCGACCGCGCCGCGCGTGCGCTCGAGCGACGGCGACGCGCCGCGAGGGATGAAACGCATCGTCTCCTCGTCGCCGAACACATGTCGGCTCTACGGTCACGGTGCCTTGAGCATAGGGTCGAGGGCCAGCAGCGCGCGCAGCGCCGCGGGCCATGCGAACCAGTGACGTGAGGCGACGGCGCCCGTCGTCTCGTCGTATGCCTCCGGCAGCAGGCCGTCCCAGGTCTCGACCCGATCGAGGCGCTCCCAGCCGCGGCGCTCGCGCTCCGCGTCGCCGAGGAGCCGCGCGACGACGATGTCCTGCAGGTCGCCGAGCGGCCAGGGATGCCGCGTGTGCAGCGATCCGAGCCCGCCGAGCTCGCCCGGGAAATAGCCGTCGTTGTCGCGACTCCACGCGAACTCCAGCGTCGCGCGCCACACCGGATCGTTTACGTCGCAGAAGCCCCACCCCGGCGCGAAGACGGTCGGCAGGTCGTTCGCATCGTGGTAGTGACGCGCGCCCTCCGCGCTTGCGCCACGGACCGCATAGGCGAATCGCCCGGCATCGGTGAAGTGGGCGAGCGTCGCGGTGCGCACAGCGGCCGCCGCAGGCGGGTCGAGATCGCGCAGCACGCGCCACAGCAGCACGTGACTCGAGAAGTGGAAGGGCTGCTCGCTCGGGTCGTCCGCCGGTGTCTCGTCAGCGGCGATGAGGCCGAAGGCGGTGCGCCGCGCCAACAACGCGCGGATGATCTCGTCGCGCCTCGTCGCGTACCGGTCGGCGAGCTCCCCTTCTCCGGTGAGCCGGGCGTGGTCCTCCAGCAGCAGGAATGGGTAGAGCTGCTGATCGAGCTGAAAGACCGGGTCCTTCGCGACGCCGTTCGCGAGCGACGCGCGCGGCCACCAACCACCGGGCCGCTCCGCCGCGTCGAACAGCCAGTGGAGGAAACCGTCCACCACCGTGCGGACACGCTCGTCATGCGGCGCGAGCTCGAGCAGCATGCGACAGATGTAGTACGCGTCACGCGTCCAGACCAGCGGCAGGATCTCGTGATCCGCCAAGACCGCGACGAGGTCATCGCCGGCTCGCGCAGCTGCGCAGTCGAGCGCATAGGCCGCGGCACGGCGGATCGCGCGATCGGACTCGGCCGCCCGGCCGACACCTTGCCACCACGAACGACGTTCGCGCACCTCAGCGCCGACGAGATCGTGAGCCTCACCCGCGAGGACGACCGTCTCGCGGACCGCATCCTCGAGCGTGTCGCCGAAAGCGATCGCGACGATGAACGGCAGGCTCATCCCGGCCGGGAGGTTCGCGTGTGTTGGGAGCGCGATAGCGGCCGACGCGCCGAGGTCGCGGTCGTCGAACCAGATGAGCTGCCCGTCCTCGCCCGTCGTGGTATTCGACCGCGCCGCCGGCAGCGCGCCGCCGGGGGTGAGCTGCGTGTAGGCGGCGCGGCCGAGGCGCATCCGGCCGTGCCACTCGATCCCGACGCCGATGTTCTGCTCGTGCGCGGCGACGCGGACGATCTGCAGCGCGCCGGTGCGGCCACGCGGAGCCAACGTGAGCGTCTCGAAGCGGGCGTAACCGGGATGGTCGAGCACCGCGAGCGGAAGCGAGTCCTCGACCAGGAACGCTTCCGCCTCGCCGGATGCCAGGAGCGCGAGCCCGAAGCCTTTGCGTGAGGGCGACGCCAGGCTGGCTCGATACGCGCGGACGGCTCCTTGCTCGAGTCGCTGATCGTCTGGAAAGGCATCCGCATCGCTCAGCACGACACGCCCGTGGACCGGATGACTGATCCCGAGCGATAGCCACCGACCGTTCGGCGTGACCGTGCCCGAGACGATGCCGTTGCCGACATCAAGCGGTTTGTACGAACGTTTGGGGTCGAGACGCGTCGGGCCCAGGCTAGGCGTCCACCGCGTTGCCGCTGGTCGCGTCCATCCAGCGGACGTGCGCGAGATCGAACGCGAGATGGACATCCTGGTCCGGACGCACCGCGGTGTCGACCGGTGCTTCGACCTTCACGGGCGTCTTGCCGACCACCACGGTGACGAGCGCATTCGACCCGAGCGGCTCGACGACCATGACCTTCGCGGGTAGGCCCTGGTCGGCGAACGCGATCTGCTCAGCGCGGATCCCGAGCAGCAGCTGGCGGCCCGCTTCGAGCCGGCTGCCATCGAGCGGCAGGCGGAAGCCGTCGCCGACGAACGCATTGCCGTCGACCGCGCCGCCGAGGAAGTTCATCGGTGGCGAACCGATGAAGCCTCCGACGAACTGCGACGCGGGATGGTCGTAGAGGCGCATCGGCGGCTCGCACTGTTCGATCACGCCCTCGCGCATCACCGCGATCCGATCGCCCATGCTCATCGCCTCGACCTGGTCGTGCGTCACGTACACCGTCGTCCGGCGGACCTCACGGTGAAGGCGCTTGAGGTCGGCACGTGCCTGGAGCCGGAGAAGCGCGTCGAGATTCGAGAGCGGCTCGTCCATGAGCAGGACCGGTGCGTCCATCACGATCGCGCGCGCGACCGCGACGCGCTGCCGCTGACCACCGGACAGCTGTGCGGGATAACGATCGAGGAAACGCTCGAGCTGGAGGAGCGCCGCACCCTCTTTCACGCGACGCTCGATCTCCAGCTTTGGCCGGCGGTGCATCCGCAGACCGAACCCGATGTTGTCGCCAACGGTCATGTGCG
>VBEZ01000154.1 GCA_005882255.1 Chloroflexota bacterium
AGCGGGATGCCCTCGCTCACCAGCCTCTCCGAGTACGACAGCGTGTCGTCGCCTCCGATCGTGACGAGGTGGTCGAGGCCGAGCGACGCGATGTTGCGCAGGACGATCGGCGTGAGGTCGTAGACGCCGTCAGCTGCGGCCAGGCGGGCGCGCTCGGCCTTGTCCAGGAACGCCGGCAGCCGAGCCTCGGTCATCTTGCGCGGATTCGTCCGTGAGGTGTGGAGGATCGTCCCGCCGGTGCGGTCGATCGCGCGCGTGTTGTTGCGATCGAGCGGACGGACGTACTCCGGGTCGGGGTCGCGGCCGGGACGCATG
>VBEZ01000155.1 GCA_005882255.1 Chloroflexota bacterium
GGCTTGGCGGTGGTCGCGGGCGCCGGCTTGGTGGCCCCCGGCGTCCCGAACTTGACCCAGAACTCGGTCGCGCTCAGGCCCGACGCATCGATCGCGCGGTGGCAGGCCTCCGACGCGGCGGTCGCGCCGGTGGCGCTGTCCTTCGCGGCGAGGTATTTCGCGAAACAGTCCTTCACGAGCGCTTCGATGTTCGTCGCGGGGCTCGTCGCGGGTTTCACGGGCGTCGTGCTCGGCTGTGTTTTCGACGCGAAGCGGGTCCAGAACTCGGTGGAGGTGAGGCCCGAGGCCTCGATCGCCCGACGGCAGGACTCGGACGCGGCGGTCCCCGCGGTCGGGCTCGTCCTCAGGGCGGCGTATTTCGTTAGGCAGTCCTTGACGAGCTCTTCGAGGTTCGCCGTTGGCTTCTGCGGCTGGGTCGTCGGTTCCGTTTTTGGTGCGAACCGAGCCCAGAACTCGGCGGACGTAAGACCCGAGGCTTCGATCGCCCGACGGCACGCGTCGGACGCGTCGGTCCCCGCGGTCGTGCTCGTCTTCACGGCGGCGTACTTGGTGATGCAGTCCTTGACGAGTGCCTCGACGTCGCCGGTCTTCGACTCGGGCCGCGGGCTCGTCGTCGGCCTCTTGGTCGGTTCGGGCGTCGCCGACTCCGCGCTCAGGGTGAGCGCTCCCTCGGATCTCTCCGTCGGCTCGGGCGTTGTCGTCGGGGCTGGTGATGTCATCGGCGCCGTTTCGTGCTGAGGCTGGGTCCCGGTCTGATCCACGGCACCGGCGACAAGAGTTGTCGCTGCGGCGCTCGCGACGAGGGTGAGGGCCACGGCGTGCCGGGCCAAGGACAGCGCGCTGAGGAGGTGCGAAAGCACTTTTCGATTCCTTTCCTGGGACCCGGTCGGTGGTCCTCACCGCTCAGAACGGGTGGTGCTCCCGGCCATGTCTCCCCCGACCGGCCTACTCCGCGTACCGGTCCCTGGACATGGAACGGCGCGTCCTGGACGAGGACGCGCCGTTCACCTTGCGGGGAGGGGAGAGGGACTAGCGGTACGCGGAGACCTTGGACCAGAACTGCCCGGGCGAGAGCTTCGATTCGCGGATCGCCTTCGGGCAGACGTTGTTGATCTTCTCAGCGAGGTCGGCGAGCTGTTCGGTGGACTTTTCGCCAATCATCTCGGAGCGGAGGTCCGCGCACGCCTGCATGGTTTCGGTCACGGCGGTCGCCGGACTCTTCGTCTCAGCCGTCGCCTGCTGCTCGCCGCGCGGCGAGGCCAGTCCATCGGCGAGGCGTGCGACCTCGTCGCCGGCGAGCCCGGTGGCGTCGATGAAGCGGCGGCAGGCGTCGCTCTCGAGATCGCGCGTCCCGGCGCACTCCTTCATCAGAGCCCACGCGTCCGGCGTCTTCGGCTCGGGCTTCGGCTGCTCCGCCAGCGCGTCGAGCTTGCGCATCAGCTTGTCGAAGAACTCCTCGGGGCTCAGACCGCTGGCTTCCTGGGCGCGGTAGCACTCGTCGCTGTTCGCATCGCGCGTGTCGAGGCAGGCGGCGAAGAGCTGGCTGAACTCGTCGGGATGAGGCATGGTCGCCGCCGTCCCGCCACCGACGGTCGCCGCCGAGGCGCTCGCAACGAGTACCACCGAGAGAGCGAGGACAACGAGGAGGGCGCCGCTGAGGATCTTCATGGTCAAAAGAACGAGGAGTCGTCGGGGACCTTACAGAGGCGGAAGTACCAGTACGGTACGGGGCGGCACGCGGACCTAACCGCCGGTCACTGCACCCTGAGCATGACGATCCCCACGTCAACGTACGTGCTGGTGATCGTCTTCGTGACGTAGGCGCGGTAGGTCTTGATGCCGTCGGTGCGCAGGAAGTACAGCGTCACTGTTTGCCCGATCTTGCCCGAGAACGTCACACGGAACGTGGACGACGTCGTGACCGTCGAACACGGCCCGCTGACATTGAACGAGACGCAG
>VBEZ01000075.1 GCA_005882255.1 Chloroflexota bacterium
TCCTGCAACAGCTCCTGTCGCGGACGCACCTGCCCGCGCGAGCGCAGCTCCTCCTCGCGTCGCTTCGCACGCTCGGCCGCCGAAGCGGTGAGAAAGACCTTGCACTCCGCCTCGGGCAGCACGACCGTGCCGATGTCGCGTCCGACCATCACGACGCGTCCGCGTCGCGCGAGATCGCGCTGCTGCTCGAGCATCGCATCGCGCACCGCGGGCACGCGCGCCACCTGCGAGACGCTGGCATCCACTTCCGCGGAGCGGATGTCCCAGGTGACGTCAGCGCCATCGAACAGCACCGTGTAGGCGCGTCCGTCGCGCACCGTCGGCGGCCCGATGGTGATGCGCGAGTCGCGTGCGAGCTTCGCGAGCTGCTCCGAGTCGTCGGGGTCGATCCCCTTCCGTATGGCGGCGAGCGCGACCGCGCGATACATCGCGCCGGTATCGAGGAAGAGGTAGCCAAGACGCTCCGCGACGAGCGCGCCGATCGTGCTCTTTCCGGCGCCGGCGGGGCCGTCGATCGCGATCGTGCGTGGCGTCACCGCGACCCTCGTCGTGGGGCCGCACTTCGTCTCGCAGCTCTGGTCGACCGGCGCCACTGTGGCGGTCGCGCCGGCGCGGTCCGCGGGCTCGATCCTCGTAATAGACGCGCCGCGGGTCCTGCCGCGGCTCGGGCATCTCGCTCGCGAGTTGGCCTCCCCGCCGGCCCGGCTCGCTCGCCGTACGTCTGCCGGCGGGGCCCCTCCACTCTCGCTCGCGAGACTGCCACTCGCCGCGTCACCCGCGGAGGCGCGGCGACCCATCCGCCCACACGCCTCGCTCCGCTCGGCACCCTCATTGCCGTACCTGTTCGCCGCGGCGCGATGGCTCGTGCCTTCTCTTCCCGCACCGGCGGTCGCGCCGGCGCGATCGCGCGCGCGCGATCGTCGCGTTCCCGCGGCGCGGCCTGCGGGATCGGCGCGGTCATCGCGTCAATCTCTTTCTTCGTGAGATCTCTGAACTCACCGGGCCGCAGCTTCCCGAGCTCGAGCGGGCCCATGCGAACGCGCACCAGACGCGTCACCTTCAGACCCACGGCGAGACACATCCGACGCACCTGACGCTTCCAACCGGTGAGCAGGACCAGCGAGAGTCGCGAACGGCCGCGGGAGCGCGAGCGGACCGCGACGCGCACCGCGCGGGCCAAGCCTTCCTCGAGCGGGATCCCGCGCTGAAGGCGTGCGAGCGCCTCCTCGGTGAGATCGCCCTCGACCCAGGCGTCGTATTCGCGCTCGTGGCCGTGGCGCGGATGCAGCACGCGCTCGGCCCAGGTGCCGTCGTTCGTGAGCAGCAACAGGCCCTCCGAATCCGTGTCGAGCCGGCCGACCGGATAGAGCCGCTCGCGCGCGCCGATGTGATCGACGACCGTGCGACGCCCGCGCTCGTCCTGCGCGGTCGAAACGATACCGACCGGTTTGTTCAACAGGACGTACCGATGCGCCGGCGCCGCCGCAACCGGTCGGCCATCGACCTCGATGCGCGCGTCTTCCATCACCCGCGTGCCAAGCGTCGTGACGAGCTCGCCATCGACGCGCACGCGTCCCCCGCTGATGAGCTCCTCGGCGTGGCGACGCGATGCGACGCCGCGGTCCGCCATCACCTTCTGCAGCCGGATCATGCCCGGGTGTCCCCCACCGGTTCGCCGAGGCCGGGGATGACCCCCTCGGGCGTGAGAGCGCGCGGCAGCTCGTCGAGGCTCGACAGGCCGAAGCACTCGAGGAATTCCCAGGTCGTGCCGTAGAGGATCGGCCGCCCCGGAGCCTCCCGCCTCCCCCGCTCCTCGATGAGCCGCCGCTGCATCAGCGTGTAGATCGTCTGATCGCAGTTCACGCCGCGGATCGCTTCGACCTCGGCGCGCGTCGCCGGCTGGCGGTACGCGACGATCGCGAGCGTCTCGAGCGATGCGGGCGAGACACGCAGACGATCGGCGCCGAGGTACGCCGCGACGTGCGCGGCATGCTCGGGCGCGGTCACGAGCTGCCAGTCGTCGCCATCGTGCGCGAGGCGGAGGCCGGTGCCCTGATACGACGTGCTGAGCTCCGCGAGCGCGTTGTCGACCTGTTTCGGGGTCGCGCCGACGACGCGCGCGAGCTCGGCCCGCGAGACGGGCTTCTCGGCCACGAAGAGAACGCTTTCGACCGCGTTCGCCAGGCCCGATCTCATCTCATGCCGCCTGCCTTCTCCTGATCAGAATGTCCGCGAACAGCTCGCTCTGCTCGAGGTCGATGACGCTGCGCCGGTACAGGTCGAGCAGCGCGATGAACGTTACGACAGCCCATCCGAGCGTGGGCTCCGTACTCAGCAGCTCGGTGAAGGTGACCTGCTCGCGCTCGGCGACGATGGCCTCGATCTCGGCGGTGCGCTCCTCCACCGAGTAGCGCTCGCCCGGCGCGACGATCCCTTCCTCGCGCGGGCGGGATGCGAGCGCAAGCACCTTGGTCCAGGCCGCGGCGAGGGCCAGCACCTCACCACCGCGCGGCGGAAGCTCGGGCGTGCCTCCCTCGCGATGGAACCCGCGCTCGCCGCTGCGCAGGCGATCTCCGAGCGCGGTCGCTCGTTCGCGCACGACGGCATATTCGAGCAGCCGCGCGCGCAGCTCCTCTTCGCTCTCACTCTCGTCCATCTCGTCCAGCGGGAGGAGTGACGGCAGCAGGCTGCGCGCCTTGAGCAGCACGAGACGCGACGCGAGCGCGAGGAACGCCGAGACCTCATCGGCCGGCAGCGCGTCGAGCGCGCGGACGCGCGCGAGGTACGCGTCGGCGAGGTCGCCGAGCTTCACCGTCAGGATGTCGAGCTTCTTATCCTCGACGAGCTCGAGCAGGAGGTCGAGGGGACCGTCGAACCCCTCGATCGTGACGTGCGGCCCTTCCGGCCCGAGCACTACGGGAGCGCCTCACGGTCCGCACGCGCGAGAAGATGCTCGTCCTCGTCGCGTGGCGATTCGTGGTGCCGCGCGATCAACCGCACCACACGCGGCGATCGGCCTTCGATCTGCGCCTGCGCGGCGCCGCGGTGCGCGTGGTCGAGGTACAGGGCGAAGGTCGACTCGCCTCGTGCGAGCCGCTTCCGCAGGCCGGGCGCGAGGCGCGCGAGCAGGACGCCGGCCACGCGGTGCCAGAGCCTCGTGCGCGACGGCTTGCCGCGGTCGTGCAGCAATCCCGCGAGGACCAGCTCCTCGTCCGCACCGAGCTCGCGCAGGACCGCGGCGGTGCGCTCGGCGTGCCGCGTGTCGCCTTCGCGAGCGACGACGAAGCGGACCGTCTGCTGGACGCGCTCTCGCACCTCAGCCCAGTAGGAACCTGGCGAGGGCCAGCGCCGGGGCGAAGACGAGCGCGCTGAGGATCTGAGGAGCGAGAAGCAGGATGAACAGCAAGAGGAACGGGCCGTACTGCTGGTAGGTGCGCCATGAGTACTGCTGTCGCGGAGGCAGTAGCCCGTAGACCACGTTCGCTCCGTCCAGAGGCGGGATCGGAACGAGATTGAAGATCGCGAGCACGCAGTTCCACAGGACGATCGCCGTCAGGATCTCTTCGTACGCGCCGCCGAGGAGCGAGGCCGCGCTGAAGCGAAGCGGGATGGCGCACAGGGCCGCGAGCGCGAGGTTCGCGAGCGGTCCGGCGAGCGCGACGAACGTGACGCCCATCGCCGAGCGCAGACGCGATTCGTTGAACGGCACCGGCTTGCCGTAGCCGAACCCCGCAAGGACGAGCAAGAGCGTCCCAAAGGGATCGAGATGCGCCATCGGGTTCAGGCTCAGGCGACCGAGGAGCCGCGCGGTGTCGTCACCCAGGCGGTGCGCGGTATACGCGTGCATGAACTCGTGGACCGTGATGCCGAGCACGATGGCGATGATGAACGCGACGAATCCGACCGGGTCGTCCGCAGCGCGCTGCACCGGCGACACGAGGCCGCCCCGGATGTAGCCGTAGGCCAGCAGGACCAACCCCAGAATGAGCAGCGGATTCAACCCGCCGGGACCGCCGATGCCGCGACGTGCGCCGATCACTCCCGGTCAGTCTATGGAGGTCAGCGGCTGGCGATGCGACCGAGGATGAGACGACGCGGCGCGACGCGTCGCGCGCTCCAGCGGAACGCCGCGCGGATCTCGTCGATCGCGCCCGCATCCCCGGGTCGGCCGGCGACGTGGGCCTCGGCGTAGGGCTGTCCGCGCTCGACGCGGTCGCCGACCTTGGCATGGAGGACCACGCCCGTGCGGAGATCGATCGGGTCGCCCTTCTTCTCGCGGCCAGCGCCCAGCCGCACGGAGGCCTGGCCGACGCGGTCGGCGGCGATCGCGCCGACGAACGCCGTGCGCTGCGCGACGAGCCGCTCGACCCGCGGCGCGTGTGGAAGACGCCGGGGGTCGTCGACGGCGCGCGCGTCGCCACCCTGCGCGGCGACGAGCTCACGGAGCTTCGCGAGGCCGCTGCCGTCCGCGAGGGCGCGGTCGATCGTGACGAGCGCGGCCTTCGCCTCGCGCGCCTTGCGTCCCCGTACCAGCATCTCGGCGGCGGCAAGACGAGCGAGCCGCACCAGATCGATAGGGCCGCGACCGCGCAGCGTCTCGATCGCTTCGGCGACCTCGAGCGCGTTGCCCACCGCGAGACCGAGCGGCTGGTCCATGTCCGTGAGCTCGCACGTCACGGCGAGGCCGTGCGCCACGCCGATCGCGACCATCGCGCGCGCGAGGGCGCGCGCCGACGCGAGATCCTTCATGAACGCGCCGCTGCCGACCTTCACGTCCAGCACGACCGCATGCGCTCCCGCCGCGATCTTCTTCGACATGATGCTCGACGCGATGAGCGGAATCGCCGGCACCGTGCCCGTCGCGTCGCGCAGCGCGTAGAGCAGCCCATCCGCGGGCGCGAGCTCCTTCGTCTGTCCGGTAATGACGATGCCGATGCGCTCGAGCTGCGCGAGGAATTCGGCGGTGGTGAGATCGACACGGTAGCCCGTGAACGACTCGAGCTTGTCGAGCGTGCCGCCGGAGAACCCGAGGCCGCGGCCGCTCATCTTCGCGACCGGCAGACCGCAGGCCGCGACCAGCGGCGCGACGACCAGCGTCGTCTTGTCCCCCACTCCGCCGGTGGAGTGCTTGTCGACGACGCGACCGAAACGCGAGAGGTCGAGACGCTCGCCCGACGCGACCATGCTCGCGGTAAGGTCCGCGGTCTCCTTCGCATCCATCCCGCGCCAGACCACCGCCATGAGGAACGCGGACATCTGGTAGTCGGGGATCTCGCCCTTCGTGTAGCCCTGCACGAGATGGTCGATCTCTTCGGCGGTCAACGTTCCACCGTCGCGCTTGCGCTCGATGAGCTCGACGGCTCGCACTAGACGCCGCGTGAGGCCGGGCACGGCATCGCGCATCGCTTCGAGCGAGCGTCTGCGCACAGCGGGCCCGACCGAATAGCGTGCCGCCCAAAGGCGGGCCCGCGTAGCCAGCAGCGAGCGAGAGGGATGCGCGGTGAGGTGCACGGTGTCACAGCCGCGCGACGACGCCCTTCACCACGGTCGCGAGACGTGCTCCCGCGCGGTTCGCGACGGCGAGGACCTCTTCATGCGTCACGTGCTGGATCAGACCGGGGATCCCGGTCGCCATGTCGGTGACCGTCGAGATCGCGAGGATCCGCATGCCCATGTGACGAGCGACGAGCACCTCGGGCACGGTGCTCATCCCGACGGCGTCGGCGCCGAGGCCACGGAACATGCGCAGCTCCGCGGGCGTCTCGAAGTTCGGTCCGGCCACCGCGACGTACACGCCCTCTTTCAGCTTGGGATCGACCGCGTGCGCGAGCTTCCGCAGCTCCTCCGTGTACGCGCCGACCATGTCCGGGAAGCGCGGCCCCAGCGCGTCGTCGTTCGGACCGCGCAGCGGGTTCGTGCCCATGAAGTTGATGTGGTCGCTCACGACCATGAGATCGCCGTTCTCGAACGACGGATTCAGCCCGCCGCACGCGTTCGTCAGGATGATCGTGTCGATGCCCCAGGCGTTGAAGACGCGCACCGGGAACGCGACATCCTGGATGTCGTAGCCCTCGTAGTAGTGGAGCCGTCCCTTCATCACGGCGACCGGCTTCCCCTCCAGCGTGCCCACGACGAGCTCGCCGGCGTGACCGGGCGCGGTGCTGCGGTGCCAGCCGGGGATCGTCTCGTACGCGATCCGGTCGGCGGCCTTCACGTCGTCCGCCAGCGCCCCGAGACCGCTGCCGAGCACGATCGCGACGACCGGCTGGTGCTTCGTCTTCGTTCGGAGCGCTGCGACGGCCGCGTTCGCGTCGCTCATGTGCCCGGCTCCTTCAGGATCTTCTCGCGGAGCAGTGAAAGGAATGGCCGCGCGTGCGACGTGCGCACGAACCGCGCGACGGTCTCCGATCGCCGCACGGCGATCCGATCGCCGGCCGCGAGGTCGTGCTCCTCCTGGCCGTCGATCGAGATGCGCGCCCCGTCGCGGACATCGAGCTCGATGCGCTGCTCGGGATCGAACACGACCGCGTTGCCGAACGACAGGTGCGGCGCGATCGGCACCAGCATGATGGCGCGCGAGCTCGGAAGGATCAGTGGGCCGCCGACCGAGAACCCGTAGGCCGTGCTGCCGGTGGCCGTCGCGACGATCACTCCGTCCGCCCAGTAGACGATGAGCGGATCGTCGTCGACACGCACGGCCACGTGGATCGACCGGACCGCCGCGCCGCGAGCGACGACGACGTCGTTGAGCGCGAGGAAGCGCGTCTCGTGTCCCGCGCGGACCAGCCGCGCGTCGAGCAACGTTCGCTCTTCGACGCTGTGGCGGCCGGCCGCGACGTCGGCGATCGCCGAATCGAGGTCGGCGATGGTGATCGTCGTCAGGAATCCGAGGCGGCCGAGGTTCACGCCCAGCAGCGGGATGCCGAGCGGCGACATCGCGCGAGCCGCGCGCAGCATGGTGCCGTCGCCGCCGAGGATGCAGGCGATCGTCGCGCCCTTCGCGCCCGCTCCGGCGGTCGGCGTGTCGAGATTGATGTCGACGACGTCGTGGCCCGCTTTCCGCATCCGCGCTGCGGCGTCGCGGGCTGACCGCACGGCGTCGGGTCGATCGGGGCGTACGCAGAGCGCGACCTTCATCCGGCGGACCGGTCCGCCGCCTGGCGCAGCGCGTCGGGCGCGAGACCGGCGTCGCCCTTCACGGCGTGGACGAAGATCTCGCGATTGCCCTCCCGCCCCGCGAGGCGCGAGGCGGCGACGGCGACGACGCCGGCACCATCGCGCGCGAACTGCTCGGCGACGGCGACGACCGCGGCGGCCCGCGCGCCGCGGTCGCGGACGATGCCGCCCTTTTCGACGGCTTCGCGTCCCGCTTCGAACTGCGGCTTCACCAGCGCGACGACCGCGCCGCCGTCGCGCAGGTGCCGGAACGACGGCGGCAGCGCGAGCCGCAGCGAGATGAACGAGAGATCGGCGACGATGAGGTCGACCGCCTCCGGCAGCTCGAAGCCCTCGCGGGCGTTGATCCCCTCCATCACGCGCACGCGTTCGTCGCTCCGCAGCTTCCAGTCGAGCTGCCCTTTGCCGACATCGACGGCATAGACCCGCGACGCGCCGCGCTGCAGCAGACAATCGGTGAACCCGCCCGTCGACGATCCGACATCGAGCGCGACGAGGCCCGCCACGTCGAGGCCGAAGTCGTCCAGCGCACCCTCGAGCTTCTCGCCGCCTCGGGAGGCGAAACGCGGACCGGCTTCGACGGTGACGACCGCATCCTCGGCCACCGGCGCCGCCGCACGGTCGGCTCGGTCGCCCGAGACACGGACCGCACCCGCGAGGATGAGCGCCTGCGCGCGCTCGCGGCTGGGTGCGAGCTCTCGCTGCACGAGCAGCTGATCCAGGCGCACGCGTCGCTTCACGCGGCGATTCTTGCTCAATCTCTCGCCGTCGGCGAGGAGACGCGCGCTCAGGGCTGATCGACTCGCTCCTTGCAGATGAACTGCTCGTCGCTCGGTCTTCTGACGTATTTCGCATACTGCGAGCGATGCCGAAGCGATTGCCGCGCGCGCGGACCCTCAAGGGAGAACCGAAGCTCTCGTACTACGACTCGGGCGGCGGCGTACCGGGTGAGGCGCCGATCCTCCTGATCCACGCGAGCCTCTATCGCTCCGAAGATTGGGAGAACATCTTTCCGCGGCTCGCCACCCGCTACCGCGTCGTGTCGTATGACCAGCGCGGCCATGGCCGCAGCGAACGCGCCTCGAGCTACGAGCTTCGCGCCTTCGTGGACGACGCGCTGCGCGTCCTGCGCGAGGTCGTGAAGGCGCCCGCGGTCGTCATCGGCCACTCGCTCGGCGCGATCGCCGCGCTCGTCGCCGCGGCCGAGGCGCCGGATCTCGTGCGAGCCCTGGTGCTCGAGGATCCACCCCTGAAGTACGGACCGCCCTGGGAACGCGAGCGCTATCAGGGTCTGCGCGACGCGCTCGACATGCGCGAAGACCCGAAGGCGTTCCTGAAAGCGGTCGAGAAGCGACCGCTCCCCTCACCCGGCCCGCATGGCGAGCGCACGTACGGCGAGATGCGCGGCTTCTACGCCGCGGACCGCGTCGCGACGTATTTCAAGGACATCGATCCGGCGTTCCTCGATTGGCGGATGTCCACGACCGACCCGAGCGCGCCACTCATCGCCGCCGCCGTGCCCAAGGTGAAGGCACCGATCCTCGTCGTGACGGGCGAGGTGCGCCTCGGCGCGGCGTTCGACGACAACGCCGAGTTCACGCTGAAGCGACAGATCAAGGACTTCGCCGTGAAGCGCTTTCCCGGGCACGGACACGTCGTGCACGGCTTCCGTCCCGAGCCGTTCCTCGAGACGCTCGAGCCGTTCCTGCGCCGGCTGCGATCGCCCGCCGGGTAAGCCCTGGTTCAGCATCGGGGCTCGTCCGCTCGATCTGCAGACGTATCAGCAACCAGCATCTCGGTCGTAGAACACACGAACGGCACGCTGCTTGCCTACGGCGTGGACGTGCGGGCTCGGCAGGCACCTGGTCACCGCGGCGCACGCCGCATCGAGATCTGCTTTCCGCTGACCGCGTCGACGGACATCGCCTTTGGTGTCTCGCTCCGTGTCCCGCGACGTCGCCCGCGCGAGCGCCACGACGTGCGCCGCTGGATGGCCGTCGTGATGACCGCGGCGCTGTACGTCTTCGCTGCCATGGCGCCTCTCGCGATCATCGCCGCCGGCCCGGCTCTCGCGCGCCTGGCGGCGATCGCGGTGACGCCGCCAGCCACGCCCGTGTACGCCTACGCGATGGACGATCCAGCGCGATCGATCGTGCACGCTCGGTCGTCGATGTTCACGACGCTCAGCGACGAGCCGCCGGCCCTGCGGGCGCACGTCGTCGCTCCGGGCGAGACGCTCGTGTCGATCGCGGCTCGCTACGGCGTCGCCCCGCAGACACTCGCGTACAACAACAGCATCGTCGACACGGCGCAGCTGAAGGTCGGGGAGTCGTTGATCGTGCCGCCGTACGACGCGGCGATCCACGTCGTGCGAGAGGGCGAGACCCTGAGCACCATCGCCGCGGAGTTCGGCGTGGGAGTCGAGGCGATCCGCGCCGCGGACCCATCGACGTTCGCCGACGACGACACGCCCGGCCGCACGCTCATCGTCGCGGTCCCGGACGCGCGTTATCCGGGCTTCCGACTCCGGGTCAGCGACGCGCCGCGCGTCATCGCGCCGCGCATCCGCTGGCCGACCGACGGCGTCATCACGCAGCTCTTCTCGGCCGCACACACTGGGATCGATATCGCGGCACCGTACGGATCCCCGATCGTCGCGCCCGATGCAGGGACGGTGAGCTCGGTCGGCGATCGCGGTCCTGGTGGTCTCGCTGTCTGCGTGTATCACGACTGGGGTCTCGAGACGTGCGAATATCACACGGCAGCGGTGACCGTCGAGGTGGGCGAGCGCGTGGTCGCCGGCGAACGCATCGCGCTGGTCGGGTTGAGCGGCGTGACGACCGGCCCGCACGTGCACTGGGAGGCGCGCACCAACGGCGTTCTCGTTGATCCGATGACCTACGCGCCCGCGACGACAGCCATCATCCGTATCGGGGGCGCCACCGGCTCGCCCTGACGCGCGTCGCGTGCTTGTCGGGCCTTCTATCGTCGTGTGATGCGCACTCTCATTGCGCTGGTCCTGATGCTGGCGGCGTGCGCGCCCGTCGCGCGACCGCTTCCGTCGCCGGAGCCGACGAGCCCGACACCGGCCCCAACGCCAACACCAACGGCCACCGCATCGCCGACGCCCGTGGCGCCGCCCACCGCAAGACTCGACGACCCGATCGTCACCGTCATGGCCGCGCCGTTCCCGGTGGTGGCGACGTTCGCACTGACGAAGTCCGCCGTCGCGCCCGGTGACACGGACCTCGCGCGCCGCGGCGTCCAGTACTACCTCGCGGGCCTGGATCGCTACCGCGACAACGGCGACTTCCTTCCGGTCGGCGGCGCGTTCGGTAAGGCCGTCGCGGCGGCGCTCGTCGCGTCACGGACGCCCGGGGTCAAGCGGACCTTCGTCCTCGAGTCGCTGCGCGTCGAAAGCGTCTACCGCAAGCCGTGGGGAACCCTCGCCCTGGCGGACGCCCGCGTGACCATCGCCGACCACGCCGTCGATGGGTCATCGCCAGACCAGCGCGAGACCGGGCTGTTGCGACTGGGCGGCGACGACCGCCGGCTGAGTGTGAGCGATTCATGGGACGACGCGGCAGGCCGATGGTTCAACGGCCGCATCGCTGAGGATCCCGCGGGGCTGCGTCAAGCGATCGCGCAGCCCATCGGGTGGTACCTGCGGACGGAGAGCTGGCTGGTCGGCCTACCGCCCGAGACGTACTTCGACGGCGCCGGCGCGACTCCGTTCCAAAAGGCTCGCGCGGCGTACTTCGCCAGCTTCGATCGCGCCGTGACGAAGGCCCGCACGTTCGCCGACGTGACCGCGACGATCGAGCGGTTCGACACTTTCGCCGAGATGGCGGGCGGGATGGCGACCGTCCGCGTCGCGGCGGCGCTCGTCACGACCGACGCCGCGGGCCGAACGCAGCGCCAAGCCGTCGCGCGCCGCGTGAAGGTGTTCTTCGGGAACTGGTCGCCCGAGGTGGTCGACGAGGAGGTGACCCCCGGCGTGTGGCGATCGGGCGGCGATCTCGCGCTCGTCGATCTCGACGTCAACCGTGCCTGATGAGCACGTGACCGGCGGTCGCCGGTCTCAGGAAGTCCGCTCCTTCGCCTGCCGCTGCAGCGCGTCGGCGAGCTGGGTGATCCGCAGCTCCGCGGCGTCGAGCCGTTTCGCGCAGCGCTCGTAGAGGCGCAGTCCCTCTTCGTAGAGCCGGACGGCCTCATCGAGATCGAGCGACGGATCCTCGAGGCGGTCGGCGATCGTCTCGAGACGCACCAGCGCGTCTTCGATGCTGGGCTCGGGCTCAGCCACTCTTCTCGACCCCCTCCACGGTGACGTCCGCGCGCCCGTCGCGCATGCGCAGTCTCGCCCGTTCTCCCGTCCGCAGCATCGCGGCCGACGCGCGCACGCGTCCGTCCGCGCCCTCGACGATCGCGTACCCGCGGCCCAGGACCTTGAGCGGCGACAGCGCCTGGAGCCGGCGCTGCGAACCGAGGAGGCGCTGGCGCCGCGTGGGCACGAGGCGCGACACCGCGCGATCGACCTGACGCCGGTCTTCGTCGAGCCGCTGCCGCAGGGCCGCGACCTTCGCCGGTGGAGCGCGTCGCTCCACCAGACGGCGCGCTTCGCCCACACGCCGCCGCCGCGACTCGAGCGCCTCGCGCGTGCGCGTCGCGATGCGTCGCCAGAGTCGCTCGGCCGCGACCTGATGGCGCGTCGAGTCCGGCACGACGAGCTCCGCCGCGACCGACGGCGTCGGCGCGCGCAGATCCGCGGCGTGGTCCGCTAGGGTGACGTCCGTCTCGTGCCCGACGCCGCAGACGACCGGCCTCGGGAAACGTGCGATCGCGCGCACGAGCGCTTCGTCGTTGAAGGCCGCGAGGTCTTCGCTCGGACCGCCGCCGCGCGCGATGATGACGACGTCCAGCTCGCGAAGCTGCCCGAGCCCATCGAGCGCACCGATGAGCGACTCGACCGCACCGACGCCCTGCACCAGCGCCGGCGCGAGGATCAGCTCGACCCGAGGATCGCGGCGCGCGACGACGGTCTGTACGTCGCGCCACGCGGCGCCGATCGGGCTCGTGACCACGCCCACGCGACGCGGCGCGGTCGGAAGCGGACGCTTGCGCTCCAGCGCGAACAGACCCTCGGCGACGAGGCGCCGCTTCAGCGCCTCCAGCCGCAAGAACGCGTCGCCCGCGCCCGCGGGACGAACGTCGTCGATGCGCAGCTGACAGCGGCCCTCGCGGTGATAGAACTCGACCCAGCCGTGCGCGAGGACCTTGGTCCCGTCGCGCGGTGTGAGCGCGATCTGCGCGGCCTGCGACGCGAACAGCACGCTCTGAAGCTGGCCGACGTTGTCGCGAAGGGTGAAGTAGACGTGTCCCGCCGGCGAGACGCGCGCCTGGGAGACCTCGCCCTCGACCCACAGATCCTTGAACTCAGATACTCACCCGTCCGCGTGTCGACCTTGATCTTGTCGCCCGCCTTCACGAACAGGGGCACGTTGACCTTGAGCCCCGACTCGAGCGTCGCGGGCTTCGTCGCGCCGGTCGCGGTGTCGCCCTTGAGACCGAAGTCCGTCGACGCGACCGTCATCACGATGGACGCCGGCATGTCGACACCGATCGGGTCGCCCTGGTATTCGTTGAGCGTGACCTCCATGCCGTCGGTGAGGTAATTCACGGCATCGCCGAGCTGATCCGCGTCGAGAGCGAGCTGGTCATAGGTCTTCGTGTCCATGAAGTGGTAGTGCGTGCCGTCCTTGTACATGAACTGCACCACGCGGTGGTCGAGCCGGGCGCGCTGGAAACGCTCGCCGGCCTGGACCGTTTTCTCGATCAGGTCGCCCTTGCGCACGTTGCGCAGCTTCATTCGGACCTGGGCGCTGCCGCGTCCCATCTTGATGTGCTGGAACTCGACGATCTGGTAGAGCTGGCCGTCGATCTCGACGGTGATGCCGCGCTTGATCTCCCCGGTGCTTATCACTGCTGCTTCCTCGTCTCCTCGATGAGCCAACGGAGCGCGACCTCGTAGCCGACGACGCCCAGCCCGACGACCTGATTCGCGGTCACGTCCTTGAGATAACTATGGTGGCGGAACGGCTCACGCTTCGTCACGTCGCTGATGTGAACCTCGACGACCGGGAACTTGCAGGCCGCGACGGCGTCACGGAGCACGACCGAGGTGTGAGCGAGCCCTCCAGGATTGATGATGGCACCATCGGCGGCGGCTTGCTGCTGCAGGAAGTCGATGAGCGCGCCCTCGTGATTCGATTGGAAGGCGGTCACCTCGCCGCCGGCGTCGCGCGCGATGGCGGTGCAGCGCGTCACGATCTCCTCCAGCGTCGTCGTGCCGTAGATCTGCGGCTCACGGGTGCCGAGCGTGTTGAGATTGGGGCCGTTCACGAGCAGGAACCGTCTCAGCTTCGTCTTCATGCGGCGCGGCCCCGCACCAGCCGGGCCGCTTCCTGCAGCGCCGTGTCGTCGACATCGGTGACCTCGCTGAACAGACCGACGCGCCGCGGCAGGATCCACCGCACCTTCCCTCCGCGCGCCTTCTTGTCGCGCTGAAGGTAGGTCCAGGCCTCGCGCGAAAACGAGGCTCGGATCGGCAAGCGCGCTCGTGCGAGCAGTCGCTCGAGGTCGATCCGGAGCGATCGCGGCGCGAGCCCCAGCGTTTCGGACAGCGCCGATGCGAAGACCAGGCCGACCGCGACAGCTTCGCCATGCGTGACGCGGTAGGCCGAGGCCGCCTCGTACGCGTGACCCATGGTGTGGCCGAAGTTGAGCAGCTCGCGCAGCCCGGTCTCGCGCGGGTCGAGCGTCACGATGCCGGCCTTCACCTCGGCCGCGAGCGCGACGGTCGTCACCTGGGGACCGATCTCGCCGCGCAGCACCGGCTCGAGCGCGCGCTCGACATGCGCGACCGCGTCGCGATCCGCGAGGAACGCGCTCTTCACCACCTCCGCGAGACCCGACGACAGCTGGCGCTGGGGCAGCGTGGCGAGAACCCCGGCGTCGGCGAACACCGCGTCCGGTGGATGGAACGCGCCGGCCAGGTTCTTTCCCTCCGGGATGTCGATCGCGGTCTTGCCGCCGATCGCGGCGTCGACCATACCGAGCAGCGTCGTCGGGACCTGCGCGACGCGGACGCCACGGAGATACGTCGCTGCCGCGAAGCCCGCCGCGTCGCCGACCGCGCCGCCGCCGAGCGCGACGATCCCGCCGTCGCGCCCGATCCCGGCTCCCGCGAGCTCTCCCCAGAGCCGCGCGACCGACCGCACGGATTTCGCCGCCTCGCCCGTGGGGAGGCGCAGCGCGACCGGGTCGAATCCGGCGAGCTCCAGCGAGCGCACCAGACGCGCCTCGTACCGCGCGGCCGCGGCCGGCTCGCTGACCACCGCGACGCGCCCGGACCAGCCGAGGTCGCCGAGATGCGTACCGACCTGGTCGAGGAGCCCAGCGCGCACCAGCACCGGGTACGGATGGTCCCCCCCGACGTCGACGCGCACGCCGCGGGCCGCGACCAGCCAGGCCGCGATCGCCTGCGCGGATTCGGTGGCCGTCGCGTCACGGTCGACGTCGAACGTGACATCCGTATCGGCGTATGCCGCGCGACGCTCTCGCAGCGCTGAGCGCGCCCGATCCTCCGGAGCAACGCGCTGATTCGGCCGCTTCGCCATAGTCGCGGCGATGCCGGCGGCGATCCGCTCCACGGACCCGCGCATCCCGATGATCAGACCGAGCTCACGCATTCGCTTGCGATTCTCCTCGCGGATCGGCGCGCCGTCGTCTTACGCGCCCGTCGGGCGATGGCGCGGTCGGTCTCGACCACGCTCGCGCCGAGCATGCCCGCGAGAAGAGGCGCGACGGTGCTCTTGCCGATACCCGGCGGACCGACGACGAACAGATGCATCAGGCTCTCTGGTCGATCGGACGGAGACGCGCGCGGTAGCGCTCGACCGCGGCGACGAGATCGTCGGCGGTGTCGCAACCGAACTTCTCGACGAGCGCGTCGGCGAGCACGAAGGCGAGCATCGCTTCGGCAACGACGCCGGCGGCGGGGACCACGCAGACGTCGCTGCGCTCGACGAGCGCCGGCGACGGTTCACCGGTGCGCAGATCCGCGGACGGCAGCGGCTTCATCAGCGTAGAGATGGGCTTGAACGCCACCTCGAGGGTGATGTCCTCGCCGTTGCTCATGCCCCCCTCCAGGCCACCGGCGCGGTTGCGCGTGCGCGTGAAGTGCCCGTCCCGCACGGTGATCGGATCGTGCACCGCGCTGCCGCGCTCGCGCGCCGCGGCGAACGCGTCCGCGAACTGCACTCCTTTCGCGCTCTGGATCGACACGAGCGCCTGAGCGATGCGTCCGTCGAGGCGGCGGTCCCACTGCGCCGAGGTCCCGAGGCCGGGCACGACGCCGCTCACACGCAGCGCGACGATCCCGCCGAGCGTGTCGCCGGCGTCGCGCGCGGCGGCGATCGCCGCGACCATCGCGTCGGATCGCGCGCGGTCCGCGCAACGCACCTCGCTCGCCTCGACCGCCTCGGCATCGAAACGCGGTTCGCTCACGACGTCGCTGATCGCCTTCGTCTCGCTCCGTACCTCCATTCCGACCAGCCTCAGCACGGCCTTCGCGACCGCACCCGCGGCGACGCGCGCCGCGGTCTCGCGCGCGCTCGAGCGCTCGATGACGTCGCGCACGTCCTCGTGTCCGAACTTGAGCGCGCCGGCGAGGTCGGCGTGGCCAGGTCGCAGGCGCGTGATCGCCGCGGGCGGCTCGGTGACGGGTTCGACGCTCATCACGCGCTCCCAGTTCACGGCGTCGCGGTTCGCGATCTGCAGCGCGATCGGCGCGCCGGTCGATCGTCCGTGACGGACGCCGCCGGTGATGCTCACCGCGTCGCGTTCGATGCGTTGTCGCGCGCCCCGCCCGTAGCCGAGCTGGCGCCGGCGCAGATCTCCGTCGATGTCCGCGGCGGCGATCGGCACGCCGGCCGGAACCCCGTCGAGGACCGCCACGAGTCCCGCACCATGCGACTCGCCGGCGGTGAACAGCCTCATGTCGCGCGCGGCAGCGCGGCGCGCATCACCGCCAGCGGCGCCTCGCGGCCCGTCCAGAGGGTGAACGACCGCGCCGCCTGATGCAGCAGCATCGAGAGTCCGTCCACGACGACGACATTCTTGACGGCCCGGGCGCTCTTGACGAGCGGCGTCATCGCGGCGGTCGGGATGAGGTCCACGACCACACGGGGCAGCTCCGTGAACGAGAAGTCGGCGAGCAGATCCTCCCCGTGTAGTCCGATCGGCGTGGCATTCACGAGGACGTCGATGCGCGCGGTCTGACGCGCGTCGGCCCAGGGCATGGCGCGGCTGGGTTTGCCCGCCGCGGCCGCGATCGCGCTCGCCCGATCGAGCCGCCGCGCGGCGACGGCGACGCTCCGCGCCGCGCCGAGCGCCGCCAAAGCCGCGCGCGCCGCTCCACCCGCGCCAAGGACCATGACGTCCTTCCCCGTCACATCGACGCGCGCAGCCGCGAGCGACTGCGCGAACCCGTAGCCATCGGTGTTGTCGCCGACCAGGCGCGCCGAGCGCCGCACGATCGTGTTGACGGCGCCGATCCGCCGCGCTTCGGCGGCGAGCTCGTCCACCAGACGCAGCGCCGCCTCCTTGTGCGGGATCGTGACGTTGGCGCCGAGCACGTCATCCGCACGCAGCGCGTCGACGACATCACCCAAACGGTCGGGCTCGACGTCCCGCACCTCGTAGAGGTGCGGCAGCCCGAGCGCCTTGAACGCGGCGTTGTGCATCGCCGGCGAGAGCGAATGCGCGACGGGATGGCCGAGCAGGTACGCGGTCGCCATGCCCTCACACGCTCACTTGTTGCCGTACTTCACTCGGTTCGCCTCTTGCTCCGCGAATGTGACCGCGAAGGCATGGTCACCCGTGCCGTCGTTCTTCGCGACGAAGTAGAAGTAGGGCACATCCGCGGGCTTCGCGGCGCCCTCGAGCGCGGCGACGCCTGGATCGGCGATCGGCGTCGGCGGCAGACCCGCGTTGAGATACGTGTTGTACGGCGAGGCCAGCTTGAGATCGTCGAGCGACAGCTCGCGCCACTCGCCGAGCGCGTACTGGATGGTCGGATCCGCATCGAGCTTCATGCCGATCTTCAGGCGATTGGTGTACACGCCGGCGATGGTCGCGCTCTCGTTCCGGTCGCGCGCCTCGCGTTCCACGATCGACGCGAGCTTCACGATGTCGTAGATCGCAACACCCCGATCGACCGACGCCGCCCGGAGCGTCGCACCGGCCCGGCGCTCGAAGTTGTCCAGCAGCGCGTCCACGATCTGCGGCGCGGTCGTGTCCGGGCGCATGAAATAGGTGTCTGGGAACAGGTAGCCCTCGAGCGGCGCTGCCCGGTCCATGCCGGCGAGCACGGTGTTCCTGCGATCGCCCACCACCGCGGCCGCGGTGAACGCCTCTTTGCTGATCGACGGGAACGCCTTGTTCACCGCCGCCGCGACCTCGGTCAGCCGCCAGCCATCGATGATCCGCAGGACGATCTGCTCGCCGGGCGCCTTCTCGAAGAGCTTCGCCAGCTCGCGCGGCGTGAGTGCGGCCGAGACCGTATAGGTGCCCGACTGCAGCGCGTTCTCACGCTCGGTCTCGTAGAGGACGAAATCGAACGCCAGCGCGGAGCGGATCACGCCCTCCTGCTCGAGTCGTTTCCCGATCTCACCCGCGGTCTCGCCGCGCGCGATCACGAACGGCCGGTTGTCCGCACGCGTGTCCTTCGCGAGGTCGACCTCGCTCTGGACGCGGTCGGCGACGAAGCCGCGCACGAAGTCCTGTCGCAGCAGCGTGTCGTGCTCGGTCACGTACGCGACCGCCGCGTCCTCCGCGAGCGGGAGCGCGACCGCGTAGACCCCGACCACGAGGAGCGCCACGGCGAGCAGGAAGGTGAACGGCCCAAGCGACGAGCGCCGCCGCGGCGGCAGATTGCGCGCGGCCTTGGCGCGCTGCTGCGCCATCAGCTCGGGCGACGTCGCGATAGGAAGTCTTCCAGCAGCACGGTCGCCGCGCCGGCGTCCACATCGGTCGCGCCGCGGTGAACGGCCTCGGCGGTGGTGAACCGCTCGTCGTACAGCTCCACCGGCAGCCCCAACGCCGCGCACGCGTCGGCGAACCGCCGCACCCGCTGCGCCTGCGGCCCGTCCTCGCCACGAAGGGTCAGCGGAAGACCGATCACCAGACCGCCCACCTCCTCTTTCGCGATCAACTCACGGAGCGTCGCGAGGTCGGCCTCGAGGTTGCGTCGCGCGAGAGTGCGCAGCGGCCGCGCGAGGCCGAACGCGTCATCACCGACGGCGAGCCCGATGCGTCGGTCGCCGACGTCCAGGGCAAGATAGCGCACGGTCAGGGCGACGCCGATGTCGCCGGAGTCTCCGTCTCCACCTTGATCTGCAGGCGCGAGTCCAAGAACGGGAACCGCGGCCAAAAGTACGGCCAGACGACGATCCGCCTGAGCTCGAGGCCCTGGCCCTCCACGACGCCCTGGCCCTCGCTGAGTTCGCGGCCCGCGAGCGCGGTGCGCAGCGGCGCATCCTTCACCCGCGGGAACTGCAACGTCCGACCGCGCACCCGCCAGCGCACGCCGTTGTCATCCAAGGTCGGCTGGATGATCACGTCGACCACGGCAGCCTGCTGGTCGATTTCGTACTCGGGGTCGGCGCGCTCCCTCAGCTTCGTGATCGTCGTGGCGCGCGGCTCGACGTCCGGAACGCTGTAGCCGGTCGCGGTGCCCGTGACCGTGAGCTCGAACATGCCGTTCGGCGGTTCGGTCCCGACGAGGCCCGCTGACGTCGTGACCCCCGTGACCTTCGTGACCGGACCGTAGATGAGCTGACCCTTCGCGGCGGCCTTCTTCCAGTCGTCGACCTTCTTCAGGCCGGCTTTGCGAAGCTCTTCCTCGGCGCGCCCGGCGGCGAGCCCGTAGTCCGACGCTGTGATCACCGCGAACTTCTTGATCTCGCCGCCGCTGGTCGCCTGCGGATTGCTCACCGCGTAGTCGTTTCCGTCGGTGATCGTGATCGTGTTCGCCGCGACGTTGCCGGCGGCGCCGGCATCCACGGCTTCGATCGCGATGTCCACCGTCCCGAACTTCACGAAGGGCGGAAGGATGTCCAGCGTGCTGCGCGGTATGACCTTCTCCTCGGTCGTCTGGAAGCGGACGTTGTCGCGCGTCCGCACGACCGTGCCTTTCAGGACCCGCACGTCCTGCGTGTTCTTGTTCGTGAATCGAGCGACGCCTTTGGCCTTGACCGGGTCGAGCCGCTCGCCGGTGGCGTTCTGCGTGTACTTCTGGCTCAGATCGTTCGCCACGAGAGTGAGCGCGCCCGGGATCTCGCCCTGCGGCCCGGCGCGAAGATCGAATTCGATCGGCCCGAGCGCCTTCGAGACCGGCGCGACGACGACCGTCGCGGTCGGGCCGACCACGACCATGAGGACGAGCGCCGCCGCGAGCAGGCTTCCGAGGATGCCGAGGACCCGCACCGGTGATGCGCCCACAGCACGCTTGACGCGGATCGGTCGCGCGAGCGCGGCCCGGCGCGCCGTCGTCAGCGGCTCCGTGGCGTCGAGCTCCTGCCGTTCGAGCGCGGCGGTGCTGGCGAACGCCGGCAGATGCACGGATGACGCGAGAGCGCGAGCGCGCGTGTCCGGCGAGACGATCGCGAGGCGCCGCGTTCGGGCCGCGCGGCGCGCGACCTCGAAGAACACCGCGTTGCGCGCGGCGGGCGCGCCGGCCGCGATCGACAGCACCAGGTCGTCCGCCGCGGGCGCGGCGGAGATGCGCTCCACCGCATCGAGCACGCTCGCGCGCGCGCCGAGCTCGATCACCGTCCGACCGGCGACGGGCACGGTCATGACGCGAATATCCCGGAAGCGATCGCGGCCGCGCCGACCGCGACGAGGTCTTCCGCGCGCAATGTGACGTCGCTATACGCACGGCTCGCGATCCCGACGGACAGGGGCGCGACATCCACGGCGCCGCCACGCACTCCGCTGACCGCGTCGCCGAGGGCGCGCGGCAGCGCCGAGAGGGAATCGGGCACCCCGACGAAGAGCCAGCGCGCGGGCGGGAGGCCGTCGAGGGTGTGCAGGGACGCGACGACGCAGTCGGCCCAGACACGCGCGTCCGACTCGAGGCGGTCGGGGCGCGACGCGATCGCGATGCGGCCAAGACCGAACGTACGCGTCGCGACGACGCGTCCCTCGCGCAGGACCGCGAGCGAGGTCACGTCGGCGCCGAGACGCAGCACGCCGGCGTCGAGCACGCCGGACTCCGTGAGCAGGCGACCCAGCGCGTAGGCGCCCGGCACGATCGCGCCACGATGACGCGCGGTCTCGAGCACGCCCATCGCCGCTCCGGAGAGGACGAGCGGCGCGACGCTCACATCGCTCCATACCTCCACCAGCCCGCCACGCTGACCGACCAGCGTCGCGAGATGCCGGCCGTCGAGCGACAGCGATGCGACGTCTTCGTGGAGCCGCGCGGTCGGCACGCCGCGAAGCGCGGGATCGTCCTCGGCGTTCGCGGCGGCGGTCTTCGCCGTGACCGTCGCCGCCTCGCGCGTCGCGCGCGAGATCTCGTTTGCCGCGACCGGAGCGGACGACGACTCGCGCTCGAACGAGGTGGAGAGGTGATAGGTGCGCACGTCGTCACCGTCGATCGCGACGATCGAGCGCTCCGACCGCTGTCCGCGCTCCGCCGCGCCGTACGCGGTGGTGAGGGCCGCTGCGACCGATTCGCGGTCGACGACCAGGCCGCCGACCACGGCGCCCTCGGCGAGCCCCGCCTCGCCGCGGCCGGTGATCCGCAGCCGGGCGTTCTCACGCGTCGCGACGATGACCCGCGCGACGGTGGCCGAGAGCTCCACGCCGGCCACCAAGGGGCCCTTCGTCACGGCCCCGTGGGCTTCGCGCGAGCTAGCGGCGGTCACGTCCCCCGTCCAAACGCTCGCGCACCGTTTGCCGTGCCGTCTCGAGCATCTCCGCCAGCCGGGAGGGGTCTTTTCCGCCGCCGGTCGCGCTCTCCGGGCGGCCGCCACCCTTTCCATCGACGATGGGCGCGAGCACCTCTTTCACGAGCGCGTCGGCGTTCACCTGCGCCGAGAGGTCCTTGGTTACGTTCACGACGAGCGCGGCGGTGCCGTTGCGCCTCGCTCCAAGCACCACGACGCCAGAGCCGATCGTCTCGCGGATCCGATCCGACAACGCGCGAAGCTGATTGACGTCCCCGTCCCCGACATCGGCCGCGACGAGCTTGGCGTTCCCAACGAGCTCCGCCTTTGCCAGCAGCGTGGCGGCCACGCTGTCGACACCGCTGCGCTGCAGTGTGGCGAGCTCCTTCTCGAGACGTTCGCGCGACTCGATGAGCTGCGCCACGCCCTCGGGCACACGCGCCGGCGGGACACGCAGTGAAGCTGCCGCACGCCCGAGCCGCTCGCGCGTCTCGCGGACCTCGCGTAGCGCACCGATCCCGGTCACGGCTTCGATGCGCCGCACGCCCGCGCCGATGCTCTCCTCCTTCGTGATGAGGAACGGCCCGATGTCGCCGGTGCAGTGGCAGTGCGTGCCGCCGCAGAGCTCGCGGCTGGGACCGGCTTCGATGACGCGCACCTCGTCGTCGTACTTCTCGCCGAACAGGGCCATCGCGCCGGACGCAAGCGCGTCGCTCAGTGGCATCACGCGCGCGTGGACGCTCGCGTTGTCGAGGATCGCCCGGTTGACCTCGTCCTCGACGCGCTGCAGCTCCTGCGGCGTGAGCGCGCGGCCGAAGGTGAAGTCGAAGCGGAGATTCGGCGCGTGCACCAGCGACCCCGCCTGGTGCACGTCCTCGCCGAAGAGATTCCGCAGCGTCGCGTGCAGGAGATGCGTCGCGGTGTGGTTGCGCATCGTGTCGCGGCGGACTGCTTCGTCGACGGCAGCGTGCGCTTGCGCCGACAGGCGCAGGACACCGTCGACGATCTTCGCGCTCATCACGATCACCCCGGGAGCCGCGGTCTGCGTGTCGGCGACCATGGCGCGGCCCTCGTCCGTCGTGATCGTGCCGCGGTCTCCCACCTGCCCGCCGCCTTCCGGATAGAACGGTGTGCGGTCGAGCACGATCTCGACGTCCTGGCCCTCGTGCGCCACCTCGACGCGCGAGCCTCCGACCACCAGCGACACGATCTTCGCGTCCGTCGCGAGCTCGTCGTAGCCGCTGAACTGGCTGCGGAGACCCTCGGTCTCGCGGAGCCCCGAGTAGAACTGGCCGAAGCGCATCGCGTCCTGCGTGAACTTCGCCGTGGCGCGGCTGCGGTTGCGTTGCCCCTCGAGCAGCTCCGAAAAGCCGCGTTCGTCGACCGCGAGGCCCGAGGTCGCCGCGATCTCCTTGGTCATCTCCAGCGGGAAGCCATAGGTGTCGGACAGCCTGAAGGCGGTGTCGCTGTCGATCCAGGTCTGACCCTCCGCTTTGGCCCGCGCGATCGCCTCGTTCAACATGGTCAGACCGTTCGCGAGCGTTTTCTCGAACTTCTCCTCTTCGTCCGAGATCACCTGCGTGATCCGATCGCGGGCCTTGGTGAGCTCGTGGTAGTGCTTCTGCATCGTCTTCACGACCTCGCCGCCGAGCGCCGCGAGGACACCGGTCTTGAGGCCGAGCCGTCGCCCGTGAAGCGCCGCGCGGCGGATCAGCCGGCGAAGCACATATCCGCGGAATTCGTTCGATGGAACGACGCCGTCGGCGATGAGGAACGTCGCGGCGCGCGAGTGCTCGGCGACGATGCGGATCGAGACATCGGTGTCGCCGTCCGCGCCGTACCTCTTCCCCGAAAGGGATTCGATCTTCTTCACGAGGGGCTGAAAGAGATCCGTCCGGTAGACGTCGCCCGGCACGCCCTGCAGCACCTGTGTGATCCGCTCGAGCCCCGCGCCGGTGTCGATGTTCTTCTTCGCGAGCGGCACGAGCGTCCCGTCTGCCTTGCGATCGTATTGCTGAAAGACGAAGTTCCAGATCTCGACGTAGCGGCCGCAGTTCTCGCCGGGGTTGCAGTCGTGGGCAGCTACTCCCGGCTGGGGACCTTTGTCGATGAAGACCTCGCTATCGGGCCCGCAGAGTCCCGTCGGCCCGGGCGCCCAGAAGTTCGCCTCGTCGCCGAGACGGAAGACCTTCTCCGGCGGGAGCAGCGCGAGCGTCTTCGTCCAGATCTGGTACGCCTCCTCGTCGGTGTGATGGACGGTCGCGACGAGCTTGCCGCCGTCGATGCCGAACACCTTCGTGAGCAGCTCCCAGCCCCACTCGATCGCGTCCTTCTTCCAGTAGTCGCCGATGCCGAAGTTCCCGAGCATCTCCCAGAAGGTCTGGTGGTAGCCGTCCCGACCGACCTCCTCGATGTCCGTCGCGCGGAAGACCTTCTGCACCGCGACGATCCGCTTGGCCGGCGGCTGCTTCTTGCCGAGGAAGTAGGGCACGAGCGGTTGCATGCCAGCGCTGGTGAAGAGCACGCTGGGGTCGTCCGCGAGGATCAGCGGCCAGCTGGGCATGCGGGTATGGCCCTTCTCCTCGAAGAACCTTATGAACTTCTCCCGGATCTCAGAACTCTCGACGGTTCTTCTCCCTTTGACCCCTACTCGCTTCGCTGGCTTCGCCTGCTCCGTTCGTGGGGGCCGGGTACGAACGGCTCGGCCCGGGAGACCCGGGCCTCGCTTCGGCCTCTGTTCGATTTTCGCGCCACCTAAAAACAAACGCGGGGCGACCCAACGGTCAGCTCCCCGCGTTCCCCGGCCCTGATCTTGAGTCTAGCGTCAGGACTTGGCGGAAGGACCACCTTGGCCGGTGCGCGCGCCGGTCTCGGTCGAGCGCTGACCAACGCCGGACTTGTCCCATTGCCGCTTCGCCTCGTCGACGAGCTCGCGTCCCTTGACCTGAGCCTGCTGCGAGAGGTCGTTCGCGATCTTCTGCAGCTCGTCGGCACGGCGCTTCAGCTCTTCGCTACGGATGCGGAGCTCCTCACGCGTCAGGTCGCCGGTCTTCGGCGCGTAGAGCAGCGCGACGACCGCGCCGGTGAGCAGACCGAGAAGGAATCCCATGGCATGTCTCCCCTATCTCTTTCGTCCACTTGAGACCTTAACCCCTGTGACGGGGCTCCGCGACGCTTACGGCGAAAGCGGCGACCAGCGCCGCGATCGCGGCGAGAAGCAACTGAGCGTCTCCCAGCACGCCGAGGCGCGATCCGGAGATCTCGCCGGCGGCCTGCGCCAGCGCGACCGCCGCCGCGGCGAGCACCCAGGCGGCCCCAAGCGAGCGCGGACGCCCGAGCGCGGCGCGCAGCGCCGCCGGAACACCCAGGGCCACGAGCGCAAGGGGGATGAGCGCCGGCGGCACTATGCGGCGCGGCGCCGGGAGACGAGCGCGAGGCGGCGCACCGGAAGTGCGAACAGCGTGAGCGCGCCCGCGGCCTGCGCGCGCTCGGGTGTGAGATCTCCCAGCGGCATGCGCGCCACGGCCACCGCGGCGAAGAGCGGGATGAGGAAGAAATACGAGAAGAGGCTCCGCCATGCGAAGAAGAGCGGAACGAGCGCGAGCACGACGCCGAGCTCGGGGCTCGTACGACGCGACCGCCACGCGACCACGAGGCACGCCAGCGCGCAGAGTCCCTCGAGCGCGAGGTACGCGTTCGACGGGAGCAGTGGAAGTCCGCCGTTGGTCCCGAGGAAGATGAGGCCCGCGCCGCGCGGGAACATCGGGTCGGAAAGTGGTGTCGTCACGCCCTCCACCCAATCACGCGGATGCGCGAGGATGAACGGCAGGTTCGCCACGAGGAAGACCGCGGCACTGGTCGCGGCGCGGCGCAGACCTTCGCGCCACCCGTGCGTGGTCACGACGGCGATGAGATAGAAGGGGGCGAAGAACCATGCCAGCTGCTTCGTCGCCGCGGCGACGCCGTATGCGAGCGCGCTCCACCGTCGTTCCCGCCACAGCCACGCTGCGGCAAGCGGCAGCACGTACAGGAGATCCGCGCTTCCACTCACCGTGAATGCCGCGAGTGACGTCGCGCCGAGCACCGCGGTGAGCATGAAGGGACGGAGGCCGATCGGCGTGCGCAGGACGACGAGCGCCATGGCGGCGATGAGGCACAGCACGTAGAGGCGGTTGGTGTCCCAGCCGAGCGCCACGAACGGGATGATCAGGAGGAACGAGAGCGCGGGGTACGACGGGCGCGACACGAACTCGACGTTGCCCCCTTCGCGGGCGCGAAGGTCCCACGCCGCGTCGAGCTGGTCGTCGGTCGGATACACGGAGACGCTCGCGAATCCGCCGAGCCGGAGGGGCGTCGTGCGATCGGCGCCGATGCCGAGGCGCGCGTAGCAATCGAAGATGTCGAGCGAGCTGTAGGGGTCGCGGCCTTCCAGCACCAGGCGCGCCGCGCAGTCGTCGAGCGCGATCGCGTCGTTGTGATACGGAGTCCAGTCCCACGAGCGCTGCCGCGGGACATCCGAGATCCACGCGAGCGACACGAGCGCCATGACGCTCGCGAGAAGCCAGACCGCGCGGTGAAGTCGCACGTGCGCCGGTGGCGTCAGGGCATCGCCGCGTCCGGTGCCTCGGACCGCCGCGACGAGCACCACGATCGCCGCGGCGATCGCCACGACGACGGCGATGGCGCCGGGGCGCTCCGGTCGCAGGATGACGATGCTGTTGACGAGACCCGCGTAGTAGAGCGCGGCGCCAGCGACCGCGATCGCGGCCATCCGGAAAAGCGCGCGCATCGGCCGGGTCTAGCCCGGGGTGCCGGCGCGGACGGTGCCGCCCCCCACGACCTCATCGCCCTCGTAGAAGACCACGG
>VBEZ01000059.1 GCA_005882255.1 Chloroflexota bacterium
GACGCGGAAGATCGGCGCCTGCGACGGCGTGGGCTCGAACTCGATCCAGCCGTACTGCGGGAAGTACACCTCGACCCACGCGTGCGCGTCGAGCTCCTTCACCTGGAACTTGCCGGTCGCCGGGTCGAGCGTTCCGGCGGTGTAGCCCTCGACGACCCGCGCGGGCACGCCGAGCTCGCGCAGCATCACGACCATCGACGACGCGAAGTACTCGCAGAAGTCTTCCTTCAGGTCGAAGAGGAAGAAGTCCACCGGGTCGCGGCCCGCGGGGGGCGCGCGAACCGTTGGCGCGTAGCGGTACGTCGTCCGCAGGAACGACTCGATGGTCTCGGCCTTGTCGTATGGATCGGTCTGCTCGCCGGCGACCTTGTGCGCGAGGTCGCGCACGCGCTGCGGCAAGGT
The DNA here is from genome assembly GCA_005882255.1 of Chloroflexota bacterium. Taxonomy (GTDB): domain Bacteria; phylum Chloroflexota; class Limnocylindria; order P2-11E; family P2-11E; genus CF-39. Next base: position 403 of record VBEZ01000059.1, read on the forward strand.
CGACGGCAGCTGCAGGTACTTCTGACGGATGTAATCCGGGTACGTACCGGGGGCGCGTCGCAGCGCGGCCTTGTCCGCGACGGAGACGTACGAGGTGACCGTGTATTTCTCCGAAGCCTGACCGCCGCGCACGGCGCGCACGGCGATCGAGTAGCTCCGGTCGGCGCCGGTCTGGAACTGGAAGGGCACCGAGACCTTCACCGGCTCGTTCGCTCCGAACAGGAGGTTCTGCTGCGGCACGACGATCTCGAAGGTCGCGTCGAACTTCTCGCGTCCGAGCACGGCGGGGTTGATCTTGTCGACCTTGTCCGTCTCGGTCGTGCGCCAGCCGTTCCCGGTATAGAAGTCATAGCTGATCGCCTTCCAGAAGCGACCCTGCGGTGCGTCGACCATCATCACGACGCGGTCGGCGAGATTCGGCGATTGACCTAGGCGTATCGCGTCCGTGAACGAGACCCCGCGCAGGCGACTCGGCCCCGAGACACCCGCGAAGAAGCGCTGCCACTCGGCCTCGACGGAGTGATACGGCGACTCGAACACGGTGTACGCGCGGTTCAGCACCTCCGCGGCGCCGACGCGCGGCGTGACCAGCGACATGATCACGAGGACCATCGTCCAGGTGAGGCCGCCGCGCAGCAAACGCCAATCCATCTCGCCGGACGGCACGATGTTGTTGCGGGTCCAGCGCTCCTGCAGGAGAACGATGTGAAGCCGCACCAGCAGAACGAGCGCCGAGAGCGAGAAGACCACGAGGTCGGCGATGAGGTTCGTGAGCGCCATCGACACGTTGACCACCAGGCAGAAGCCCATGAACAGGATCGCGTCCCACGGTCGCAGCGATCGCGATAGCGCATAGGTCCCGACATACGCCGCGGTCCACACGGTCGCGCCGAGGAAGAGCACGAACACCGTTGGATCGGTCGCGGCTTCTCCGGCCAGGACCTGGGTGATCCAGTTGTTGACGTTCACCGCGAGATGGATGACGCGGTCGCGGAACGGTCCGATGTCGGAGGCGAACGCCGTCGTGAGCACGATCGCGACCGTTCCGACGAGGCCGCCGACGAGCATCGAGCGCCGCGTGGACAGCGTGCCGTTCCCGACGATCACAGCGAGCGCGATCGCCGCGAAGACGATCCAGGTGAATTGCTCCTGCGTCACGACCCAGTCGGCCTGCTGCAACGAAAGGGGATAGACGCTCATGAGCAGGACGTAGATCGGCAGCGCGAACCAGCCGCCGCGGAAACGCAGGCGCCGCCACGCGATCGGCGGGAACAGCGAACGCACCGAACGCCGCAGCCAGCGGCCCGCAGCAGCGAGCTGCTGGGCGAAGAGGGCGTTCGGCGCCGGCGTAGGCGCGGGCGTGGACGCTCTACGCAGCATTGCCGGCCGCCTCACGGAAGAGATCGGAGATCGACGCGCCGGGCGCGAGGTACGCGGCGGTCACACCGGCGATCGCGAGCTCGCCGAGCAGCGCGTGCCGGCGCGCGCGGTCGCGCTCGTCGGTGGCCACGGACGGACCGACGATGACGGCCTGCGTCGCGATCGCCGCTTCGCGTAGCGTGCTCGCCGGCCGGACCCAGCCGCGGTCGAGCGACGGCGTGATGAGCACGCACGCGGAGCCGCGTCGCAGGCGCGGCAGCGTCTCCACCAGCGTCTCGGCCATCGAGCGCGAGCCACCGGCGGTGATCTCGGCGAGGTACTGCATGAGCTTTCCGTACTGCTTGTTGCCGCGGTCGGGCTGAAGGATCTCGGCGCGCCCGCCGCTGGTGATCATGCCGACGTTGCGGTGCTCGCGGAGCGCCTTCGCGACGATCGACGCCGCCACGGTCACGGCGCGCTCCTCGGTCGAGTCCTCGCCCTCGCCGCGGTGCCAATGCCGCTCGAGGTCGAGGTAGATCCAGAGGTCGGCGGTCTTGTCGAGCTCGAACTCCTTCACCTGCAGCCCACGATGGCGCACCGATGAGGGCCAATGGATCCGGTTCATCGCGTCGCCGGGGCGATATCCGCGGATGCCCATGACCATCGAGGTCGATTGGAGCGAGCGCTGTCCGGTCAGCACGCCACCTTCGAGGACCGAACCCGGGAGCTGCCAGTGCGGAAGCGGCATCACGCGCGGATACACCAGGAGCAGCGCTTCGGTCGCGACGCGCGCCTCCTTAGGGAACAGGCCGAACGGATCGCCGCTGCGCAGGACGATCGGGCCGAGCTTGTAGCGACCGCGGCGGATCGCTTTCGCGAGGACCTTCCACTTGCGCGTCTTGCCCTTGCCGCCGATCGAGAGGACGCGGCCGGGCAGCGGCTCAGGCCAGTTCGATTCCTCCGAGATCTCGAGCCAGAGCTTGCCGAACGCGCTGTCGTTGCGGAGCTCGTACACGAGCTCGATGGTGTCGCCGAGGTGCGCGTACGACTGCGAGAGCGTGCGCTTGATCGAGAGACCGTCGAGCGTCAGGCGCGCCTGGACGTACGCGAGCACCGCCACGAACAGGAGCAGGTAGCTCAGGTAGCTCAGCAGCTCGAGCCCCGTCGACGCCGCGACGATGAAGAGCGCGACCCACAGGACTGCGAAATGCCAGGGTTTCACAGCGTCCTACGCGCGCGCCGCGGTCTGCGAGAGCTCGACCGGAACGCTCGCCAACACCTCCGCGATGACGGTCGTCGCCGCGAGGTCCTTGAGGCGCGCCTGCGGTTGCAGGATCAGCCGGTGCGAGAGCGTCGGCCCGGCCAGCTGCTTCACGTCGTCGGGCAGGACGAAGTCACGCCCCTGAATGAGCGCGTACGCCTGCGACGCGCGCGCGAGCGCGAGCGACCCGCGGGGCGACGCGCCGAGGTACACGTCCGGGTGCGAGCGCGTCGCGTTCACGACGCCGACGACGTAGGTCTTCACCTGCTCC
>VBEZ01000060.1 GCA_005882255.1 Chloroflexota bacterium
TGTATCACCAGTGGCGCCCTGCGCACCAGTGGCGCCCTGCGCACCAGTGGCGCCCTGTGGACCGACCGGACCTGCTGGGCCAAGAGGCCCCGTGTCGCCTTGAGCGCCAGTCGAACCCGTCGGACCTTGCGGACCGGCCGGACCTGGTGGACCGATCGGACCAATAGGACCGATCGGACCGATCGGACCGATCGGACCGATGGGACCGATGAGACCGATGAGACCACCTGGGCCTTGCGGACCTGTCGGGCCAGTCGCACCGCCGACGCCTTCCGGACCCGTCGGACCCTGAGCACCGGCCGCGCCCGCAGTACCCGTTGGTCCCTGGGGCCCCGTTGGTCCGATCGCACCCGTCGGTCCAGCCGCGCCTATCGCACCGGCTGCGCCAGTTAGACCGGTATCACCTTGCGCTCCAGCCGCGCCGGTCGCCCCTTGCACACCAGTCGAGCCCTGCGCACCTGTCGCACCCTGAGGACCGACCGGACCCGATGGCCCCGTTGGACCTGTCTCTCCTCGCGCGCCAGTCGTACCTTGCGCCCCAGCCGTACCCTGCGGACCGGTAGCGCCGGCAGAACCCGCCGGACCTACACCGCCGATGGGGCCTGTATCACCCCGCGCGCCGATCGCTCCTGGCTCAGCCGTCACCGTCGGCACGCCAGTCACGCTCGCGACACCTTGACCCGGATTGCTGGCAGGCGCGAACAGGGCCCCAGGACGCAGCGCCCCAAAGAGCAGCACGACAAGGAGAGCACCCGCTCCTGCGAGGACCGCGAGATTGATCACACGTCCGGGGGTGTTCAGAGTTAGTAACTGTAGGGGGCGCTTGCGCTCCTGCTACCAGCAGCGATGCGGCAGATGTCCTGGTTTCAACGCGACAGAGGTCCCGACCAGCTCGATCCGTCGTGACGCTGTTCGTTACACGCATCGTCTTGGTGCGCCGCTGCAGGCGAGAGCGCGCTGGAGCGACGCGGCGAGCGTCGTCCACGCGAGGACGCGCATGCCCGAGCTGACTTCGCTCTTCCTACCAGCGGTGATACGCGGGGTGGCCCGGCTTCACCGCGACGAACAGACCCGATGACGTGGCGCAGACCTTGCCGCCTGCGCGGAGCTCCGCCTCGACCGTCGCACGATCGCCAGAGATATCGACGACATGCGCGGCGATCTCGATGTCACCGTCGGTCGGCGTCGGGCGCCTGAGCTTGATGCTGTATTCCGCCGTCACGGTGCACGGTGGGATCTCGGTTCCAGCCTGCTTCATGAGGTGGTGCGCCGCGGTCCAGTTCGAGTGACAGTCCATCAATGTGCCGATCACGCCGCCGGACAGGGCACCGTCGTACGCCTCGTGGAACTTCTCGGCGCGCCACGTCGCGACGACCTCGTCGCCGCGGACGTGGCTCTTCACGCGTAGCCCCTTCTCGTTGCGCGGACCGCAGCCGAAGCAGGTGCCGTTCGGCGCGTACCGATCCTGAAGAGCCGCGTCGTCGGTCACGCCGACGAGGTTAGTCGCTAGCCGCCGAAACGCACCCCGCGGCGCGAGCCCTCGCGCGCTTCACGTGCTTTCTCTTCGGTGCGCGCGCGATTCGACTCACCTTCCTGCTCGTCGGCCTTCTGCTCGAGACGCTGCGCGGTCTCCTTCGGCTCGCGGGTCGGTGACTCCCCCTCTTGATTGAGTGGTGTCTGCTTTTCCTTCATGGCGTTCCCCCTGCCGTTACAAGGCGTGCAGAGCCCGTGCCGCGAGCGCCGCTAGGCTCTCGCACGTGCGCGGATCGTGGTGGCGCGAGGGCGTTTTCTATCAGATCTATCCACGCTCATTTCAAGATGCGAACGGTGACGGCATCGGCGATCTCGCGGGCATCACTCGCCGCCTCGATCACCTGAACGACGGGACACCGGCGTCGCTCGGAATCGACGCGATCTGGATCTCACCCTTCTACCGCTCGCCGATGGCCGACTTCGGCTACGACGTGTCTGACTACCGCGATGTAGATCCGACCTTCGGCACGCTCGCGGACTTCGATCGCCTCCTCGAGGAGGCGCATCGCCGTGGGATCCGCGTCCTCGTCGATCTCGTTCCGAACCACACCTCGGACCAGCATCCGTGGTTCGTCGAATCGCGATCGTCGCGCGACAACCCCAAGCGGAACTGGTACGTCTGGGCCGATCCGCGCCGCGGCGGCCCGCCGAACAACTGGCGCGCCGTGTTCGGGGCGGCGGAGAAGCGCTCGGCGTGGACGCTCGATCGTGCGACGGGTCAGTACTACCTCCATCACTTCCTCCCGCAGCAGCCCGATCTCAACTGGTGGAACGAGGACGTTCGGAGGGCGATGGACGACGTGATGCGCTTCTGGCTCGACCGCGGCGTGGACGGGTTCCGCATCGACGTCGCGCACAGCCTGGTCAAGGACCAGCAGCTGCGGAACAATCCGCGCCTCTTCGCGAAGCGACGACCGCGCCACAACTGGGAGCTCGAGGAGGTCCACGACATCCACCGCCGCTGGCGCCGCGTGCTCGACGAGTACGACGACCGCATGGCCGTGGGTGAGGTGTCGTCGCGCAAGCTCTCGAATCTCGTCCGTTACTACGGCAACGACGACGAGCTGCAGATGCCGTTCAACTTCAACTTCCTGCGGCAGCCGTGGAGCGCCGAACGATTCCGCGGCGTCGTCGAGGAGTGGGAGCGCCTGCTTCCTCCGCACGCCTGGCCCGATTACACGCTCTCCAATCACGACCGGTCGCGGGCGGCCAGCCGCTACGGGCCGCAGCGCGCGCGCGTCGCGGCGCTCATGCTGCTCACGCTCCGCGGCACGCCGTTCATCTACTACGGCGAGGAGATCGGCATGACCGACGTGGCCATCCCGCCCGACCGCGTACCGGCTCGCCCTGGTTACCGCTGGCTGCGGACGCGCAGCGCGTCAACGTCGCAGCGCAGCGCGACGACTCGGGCTCGATGTTCTCGTTCTACCGGCGGCTCATCCAGCTTCGTCGTGGCTCGCGCGCGCTCCGCGCCGGAACGTACCGCACCCTCCCGGCGCCGCGCGGTGTGTTCGCCTACCTGCGCGAGGGCGACGGCGGGCGAATGATGGTCGCGCTGAACTTCGACGATCGGCCGAAACGCGTCGCAGTTCCCGTGAGCGCCGACGTCGCGATCTCCACCGCGGGCGAGCGTGCCCACGAGAAGCTGCGCGGCTCGTTCGAGTTAGGACGCGATGAGGGCCTCGTCGCGCGACTGGACAGCTAAGGCCGCACGAACTCAGCTCGTTGACGATCGTCTTGATCGTAGAGATAGATCGCATCAGCTCCGAAGGGAAGTGAGATCGTGTGGGCGGGGGATGTGGCGACGGTCGGTGTCGCGCTGCCCGGCGAAGGAACCGTGAAGCGAGCGCGAAGACGTAGTGCCGTACCAACACCGATCGCGCGTTCCACGCGGATCGCGTAGCCGCTCGACGGCTGGCGACCCTGGTAGACCGTGACGAACCAGCGGTCGCCGCGCTTTTCCATCTCAATCTTTGGCGTCTGACCTTCATAGGAAGTGGTGAGCGTCGACCCCTCGTCGGCATAGTCAGCGCGACTTCGGTCCCCTCTGAGCGCATGCCATCAGCAGGACCCCCGGGACGACTAGAGCGTTCAACCACCAGGAGACCGACACCCGGCAAGTCTGGCGAAACCTCGTATCGACCAGCGAATCCGGTGGCCTTGACATGCCGAACAACCGTTCTATCGTCCGCAGTTCGATGAGAACAGCCGTTCGATTCCCCGCACGCGTCAGCCTGGAGCAGATCCTCGACGGCCTGCTCCGGGACGAGCAGTTCCAGGAGACCGTCACGCGGTGGGAGCGCATCGCGCCTAAGCCCGCGCGCTACGCGCCGTTCCCGGAGTGGCTCGACGGACGGATCTCGGCGGCGCTGCGCCGTCGTGGGATCCAGCAGCTCTACTCACATCAGTCCGCGGCACTCGAAGCGACGCGCGCGGGCAAGAACATCGTCGTCGTCACGCCGACGGCGTCCGGCAAGACGCTCTGCTACGACCTGCCGGTCATCGACGCGATCGCGAAGGATCCGTCGGCGCGCGCTCTCTATCTCTTCCCGACGAAGGCGCTCGCGCAGGACCAGCTCGCGGAGCTCGAGAGCCTCTCGGGCGACATCGACATCGATCTGAAGACGTACACGTACGACGGCGACACGCCGCCGCAGATCCGCGCGGCGGTCCGCAGCGCGGGACACGTCGTGATCTCCAACCCCGACATGCTCCACACCGCGATCCTTCCCCATCACACGAAGTGGGTGAAGCTCTTCGAGAACCTCAACTACGTCGTGCTTGACGAGCTTCACACCTACCGCGGCGTCTTCGGCAGCCACGTCGCGAACGTGATGCGCCGCCTGCGCCGCATCTGCGAGTTCTACGGGTCCCACCCGGTGTTCATCTGCACCTCGGCGACGATCGCGAACCCGGGCGAGCTCGCGCAGCGGCACGTCGAGGGCGAGGTCGTCGTCATCGACGAGTCCGGCGCGCCGCGCGGCGAGAAGGTCCTCGTCTTCGTGAATCCACCCGTCACGCATCGCTCGCTTGGCGTGCGCCGGAGCGCGCTCGGGACCGGGCGCGACATCGCGGCAACGATGCTCGCGTCCGGCGTTCAGACGATCGCGTTCACGCGCTCGCGCATCCAGACCGAGCTCCTGCTCACCTACCTCCGTCAGCGCTTCCCAACGCCGCAGTGGCCGCCGGGTCTCGTCCGCGGCTACCGCAGCGGCTACCTCCCGAGCGAGCGGCGAGCGGTCGAGCGCGGCCTCCGTGATGGCTCGATCCGCGGCGTCGTGTCGACGAACGCGCTCGAGCTCGGGATCGACATCGGGGCGCTCCAGGCCGCGGTGCTCATCGGCTACCCGGGAACGGTCGCGTCGACCTGGCAGCAGATGGGCCGCGCCGGGCGACGCGAGGATCTGTCGGTCGCGTTCCTCGTCGCGACCTCGCAACCGACGGATCAGTACGTCGTGCAACACCCCGAGTACGTGCTCGAGCGCTCGCCCGAGGCGGGTCTGGTGAATCCGGACAACCTTCACGTGCTCGTCCAGCACCTGAAGTGCGGTGCGTTCGAGATCCCGTTCGACCGAAAGGAGCGCTTCGGGACGGAGGACACGCCCGGCGTCCTCTCCTATCTCGACGAGCAGGGCATCCTCCACGAGGCCGATGGCCGCTATCACTGGGCGGCGCAGTCGTTCCCCGCCGAAGGGATGTCGCTGCGCACCGCGACGAGCGACAACGTCGTGATCATCGATCAGACCGACGGCAAGCATCACGTCATCGGTGAGGTCGACCGCTTCGGCGCGCCCGAGATCCTCTACGAGCAGGCGATCTACCTCCACGAGGCGAAGCAGTTCCAGGTCGAGCGCCTCGATTGGGAGAACCAGAAGGCGTACGTGCGTGAGGTGAAGGTCGAGTACTACACCCAGGCCGGCGTCGCGGTGCGCATCCGCGTCCTCGACGAGTTCGACCACAAGGCGGCGCACGAGTCTCGCGGCTTCGATCGCGCGCACGGCGAGGTCCTCGTGAGCGCGATCGCGACGATCTACAAGAAGCTGACGCTGTTCACGAACGAGAACGTCGGCTGGGGCAAGATCCACATCCCCGAGCAGGAGCTGCAGACGACGTCGTTCTGGTGCGCGGTCCCCGAGCGCGCCGTCGCCGGTTGGCCGAGGGAGAAGATCGAGATCGCGCTCGCCGGTCTCGGCAATCTGCTCCACGGACTCGCGCCGCTGTTCCTCATGTGCGATCCACACGACCTCGGCATGGCCGTCGAGGTGCGGTCGCCGCACACCGAGCGCCCGACGATCTACCTGTACGACATGACGCCTGGCGGCATCGGTTTCTCGGAGCGTCTCTTCAAGTCGTACGACGCGCTCATCGAGCGCGCGCGCGAGCACCTCGAATCATGTGGCTGCGGATCCGGCTGTCCGTCCTGCGTCGGTCCGGCGTACGCGCTCGGCGCCGACGTCCGCGAGTCCGTCGCGCATCTCTTGTCCCTCGCGTGAACGATCTTCGAGCGCGAGTCGCCGCAATCGTTGAGCGCGA
>VBEZ01000149.1 GCA_005882255.1 Chloroflexota bacterium
CGGGCCGGCTGGGCGCAGACGCTCGCTCGAGGAGCGCCGCGTCCGCTGTCGATGCCTATTCGCTCAGGGAGTCGCCGTCGTGGACGGGCGTCCGAACGCGCACCTAGGCCTCTGTGGCACACGCAGAACTCATCTAGCCCAGCACTAGACGAGGCGTCGGCAGAGCGCCGGCGCTTCCTCGAGCGAGCGTCTGCGCCCAGCCGGCCCGAACGGCGCGCGCCCGGTGAAATAGCGGGCCGGCGTAGCCAGCAGCGAGCGAGAGGAGTGCCGGCGCCCTGCCGACGCCGAGAGTGCCGGCGCCCTGCCGACGCCAATAAGTGCCGGCGCCCTGCCGACGCTAGGGAGTCGCCGTCGGCGTCGGGCGTCCGCGTGGTAGCGCCGGCAACTGTGGACTCGGCACGATGCCGGGCGTCGGTGACGCGAAGTGCATTCGCGTGGGCGACGGCGTGGCGGTGGAAGGCGGCGTGACCGTGATCGTCGGCGGTGTGCGACCACCCTCATCGTCGGGGTACGTCCGTGGCCCGACGATCGTAACGTTCGTGGTGAACGTTTCGGTCGCCGCGATGTTCTTCTCGCGCACCTCGTACGCGAGACGGTAGGAGCCGAGCACCGCGGGGGCGACGAGCGGCGCGAAGAAGTTGCCGGTCGCGCCGGGCTCGAGGGCTCCGAGGGGAATGGTCCCCTGCGCGACGGAGCGGCTGGTCTTCGTGTCGATCAGCCGCCAGGTCAACGTGAGCGCGTGGGAGGTCGTGCCCGCCGTTGGCAGCGCCGTGTAGTTCGTCACGACAAGCGACGCCTCTCCACGGTGCAGGATGCTCGGCACCCCCGTCGCGGCGTTCACGATGTATGGCTGGTGCGCGCGTACCTGGAACGACGCCGTCGTGGCGCCGAGCTTCGCGAGTCCGTTGCCGTTCGCGTCGGCGAGCCCGAGCGTCACCTTGTAATCGCCCGGCGTCTGCGGCACCTCGATCACCACGCCGACGTTCGCGCTCTTCCCGGGTCCGAGGCCGGGGAGAGCGATGGGCGCGGGCGACGTCGCGACGAGCGTGTTCTTGCTGTCGCGCATCTCCCAGATGAGGCGGTACGATCCCGCGCCGCTTCCGTTCCACGCGTCGCTCCCGGCGTTGGTGATCGGGATCGTGATGCGCGGCGACGATCCGACATCCACGCTGAGGGTCGTGCGCGGCACCTCATAGCGCGCGTTCGCGGGCGGCTCGAGGATGGTGCTGTAGACGATCGACCCGACATTCGCGATGAACGCGTACGCATCCGCCTCATAGGCATCCCACGTCATCGCCACGACGACCCGTGGACCGGAGGGGGTGTAGATGATGCCGGCGTCGTGCGTGAGGCCCGGGAGGTTCCCGGTCTTGTGCGCGACGACGACGCCCTCCGGAAGCTCCGCGGGAAGGCGGTCGTTGATCTGCTGGCGCTCGAGCCGCGCCAGCATCCGGTCCGACGCCGCGGCCGAGATCAGCTGGCGCTTCGCGAGGAGCGTGAGCAGCGTGCCGATCGCGCGCGGCGTCGCGATGTTGTCGTCCTCGCCGTACGCCACGAACACGTGAAAGTCGTTGATGCCCACGTTGCGCAGCGTCGCGTTGATGTTGTCCGCGCCGAGCACGTGCCACAGAGCCAGGGCCGCGCCGTTGTCGGAGATCGTGACCATCGCTTCGAGCGCCTGGTCGAGCGTGAGCTCGGTGCCCGCGACTTCGAACGAGCCATCCTCGGTGATGTCCTCGTTCTCGATCGTGATGATGTCGCTGTAGTGGAGCTGACCCGCATCGACGCGCCGTTCTGCCTCCGCGAGCACGGCGAGCTTGTAGAGGGAGGCGGTGATGATCGGCTCGTCGGCGTCGTGCGAGTAGAGCGGTTTGCTCGCGTTCGGGTCGGCGATCCAGAGCCCGGCGCCGCCCGGGAAGCTGCCCACGAGCTGGTCCAGGTGCTGAACGAGCTCCGCGGTGCTCGCCGCGGCGGGGGCGCCGGGGATCAGCCCCGTCAGGGCCAGGGCCACCGCCAGGACGACGGCGCTCCCTCTCATCGCCCTCAAGTAACGCGCGGTCGGCGGAGGTGTTTCACGCTTTTCGGTTCGTTAACCTTTCAGCGCCGCGCGGCCCAGTCGGACCATCTCGCGGTACCCGGCGACGGTGTCGTCCTCGTATCCCAGCAGGTGGAGCGCCCCGTGAGCGGCCAGGAAAGCGACCTCGGTGGCGAGGGGCCAGCGGCGGCGTTTCGCCTGGCGCGCCGCCTGCGCGGCGCTGATGACGACATCGCCGAGCTCGAGCGTCCCGTCAGCCTCGCGTTTCAGTGACGCCGCCGCGCCCAGGCCCTTGGTGCCGGGTCGGAGCGACTGCCCGAAGGAGAGCACGTCGGTGGTCCGGTCCTTCCGGCGGTAACGGCGACTAAGCTCGCGCATCGCCGCATCGTCGACGAAGGCGAGCACGAGCTCGGCATCCTGCGTGACGCCGTAGGGGCGAAGAGCGGCGCGTACAGCGCGGCGCGCGGGCGCGAGGTCACACGGGGCCTCGCCACGGACCGCGATCTTCAGCGGTCGGACGCCGCCTGTGATGCCGGGGGAATGCGCGCGATGCGGTCTTCCGGATACGGAATCCGCTCGTGGTAGACGCCGAGGAGGAGCTCGCAGAACGCGTTCTTGATCTGCTGGAGGTCGCGCAGCGTGAGGTCGCATTCGTCCAGCTGACCCTCCGCAAGGCGGTCGCTGACGATCCGCTCGACCATCACGCGGATCGCGTCGGGTTTCTTCTCCGCGAGCGAGCGCACCGAAGCCTCGGTGCCGTCGGCGAGCATCACGATGCCGGCTTCCTTCGTGCGCGGCCGGGGGCCGGGGTAATGGAAGGACGCGTCGTCAGGATTCTGGCCGCGCTGCTGCGCGAGCTGGTAGAAGTACTTCACGACGCTGGTGCCGTGATGCGCCGGGATCATCTCGCGGATCATCGCCGGCAGGTGGTAGCGGTCCGCGAGCGACAGTCCGTCGCGAACGTGCGCCGCGACGATGCCGGCCGAGACCATCGGGTCGAGCTCGTCGTGTGGATTCGTTCCGGTCTGGTTCTCGATGAACGCCGACGGATTCCGCATCTTGCCGATGTCGTGGTAGTAGGCGCCCACGCGCGCGACGAGCGGATCAGCGCCGATCACCTCCGCCGCGCGCTCCGCGAGGTTCGCGACGAGCAGGGAGTGGTGATAGGTGCCCGGGGTACGGAGCAGGAGCTGACGAAGCAGCGGGTGGTTCGGATCCGCGAGCTCGCGTAGCTCGAATACTGTCGTGATGCGGAATACGTGCCCGAAGATGGCCATGCCCGCGAAGGCGAGCAGGCCCGAGCCCGCACCGCTCAGGAGCGCCGCGACCGCGAGCTGCGCCGCGCCGACCGGATCGGTGGACTGTCCGACCAGCGAGAACGAGACGACGACGCCGAGGTTACCGACGGCGACCGACAACGCTCCGGTCGCGAACTCGCGCGCGGTCGTGGCGCGCCACATGATCCCGACGTGTAGCGCGCCCGCGATCTGCGTCGCGAGCGCCGTGCGCCCGCCGACGAGCACCGTGATGATCATCGCCACCGCGGCGAACGGGATGAAGTAGACGAGGAGGGTGTGGCCTGGCACGAGCGCGCGTGCCGTCACGGTGACCGCGAGGAGCGACAGGATGACGAGGATCATCTTGCGGTCGTCGTTCCAGGCCTCGGTCGCGTAGCGCTCGACGAAGAGCGCGAGCACCGCCGCGATGAGGACCGCCCAGATCGTGAGGCCGATCGCGCCCGGCCAGTCGATCCCGGTGTTCACCAGACCGAGCGCGCGGAGCTTCTCCACGTCGAGCGAGCTCACGACGGTGCTCTCGCGCACGACGACCTCGCCCGCGAGCACCTGCACCTGCACCGGCGGCACGCCGCTCCGCGCAGCTTGCTGCGCGCTCGAGGTCCCGGTCGCGTCGAGCGCGACGTCCGCCTCGAGGAACTGCCGCACCAGCTCCGCTCCGACGGCTTTCTGCCGGTCGGTCCAGGCCGGTGGCAGCGACGTCGCCGCGGCGGCTCGCGCGGTATCCAGCTGCTCGGGTCGGATGCCCGGCTGGTAGAGCGTGCGCAGCGCGTTGTCTACCTCTTTGGACACCGCGTCCCACTCGGCAGTGGTCATATCGACGACGAGCGGAGCGAGCTGGGGGCTGATCGCGACTTCGGTGAGACGGCTGATCGACGTGATGCGCTGGTCGCGCGTCTGCGCGACATCGGCGCGCACGCGGCCGATCGCGGCGACGGCCTGCGCGAGCCGGTCGCGCGAGCTCGCGACGACGGCCGGATCGCGCGTGTACACCTTCGCCACCGCGGCCGCGGCACGCTCGCGCTCCGCCTCGGTGAGCGTTTCGGAGACGAACGCGACCGAGCGTGGCGCCTTCACCGTGCGGTCGGCGAGCGTCCCGACGTCGTAACTGACCGTCGCCGGGGGCGAGAGGAGGAGGGCGAGCGCGGTGAGCAGGCCGGTCGCGATGACGAAGACGTACATCCGCAGCGTCGTCGCCCCAAGCATCGTGCGGAGCGCGGCGGGCAGCTGGTCGAGCCGCCGTCCAGCAGGGAGTCGGATCACTTCTTTTCGTACCGATCGTACGCCCGGACTATCCGCGCAACGAGCTCGTGTCGCACGACGTCGCGCTCGTTGAAGTCGACGAAGGCGATGCCCTCGACGTCCTTCAGAATCTCGCGGGCGACGACCAGTCCAGAGCGCTGGTCCTTTTCGAGGTCTACCTGGGTGATATCACCGTTGACGACCGCTTGAGCGCCGTACCCGAGACGTGTGAGGAACATCTTCATTTGGGCTGGCGTCGCGTTCTGCGCCTCGTCGAGGATGATGAACGCTTCGTTAAGGCTCCTTCCCCGCATGAATGCCAGCGGCGCGACCTCGATCTCGCCGCGTTCCATCGCGCGCGTGAAGCGCTCCGGAGGCATGAGCTCGTAGAGCGCGTCGTACAGCGGACGGAGGTATGGGTCGATCTTCTCGGTGAGATCGCCCGGCAGGAACCCGAGCCGCTCTCCCGCCTCGACGGCGGGACGCGTGAGGATGAGACGCGCGACCTTGCGATCGCGAAGTGCGGCAACACCGGCGGACTGCGGCGTGATGCGCTTGCCGCGCACCGTCGTCGCGACGACCTCGCGCAGCTGCTCGGGCGCGCCCACCGGAGCGTCCTTCGCTTCGTCGATGAGGCGCTCGAGTGCGGGCTTCCGCAGGTTGTCGTCGCGGTCGGAGAGCGTTCGCATCGCGCTCACCAGCTCGCCGACGCGTGCGACATTCGCGGGATCGCCCATGATGCGCAGCTCCGCGCCGCGCGACACGATCTTCACCGCGAACTCCCGCTCGATGCGATCGATGTTCGCGTCGTTGTTGCCGGTGACGAACATCATCTCGTCCGGATCCGGGATGAGGATCGTGATCTGCGCCGGAACGCTCATGACGGCGATTTCTCCTTCAACATCGCACCGACGAGGCCCGCGACCGTCTTGCCATCGGCGCGGTCCTTCGTCTGCGCCAGCACCTTCGGCATCACCTTGCCCATGTCGCGCGGGCCCGCGGCGCCCGTCTCGGCGACGACGCGCTCGACGATCGCGCGCAGCTCCGCATCCGACATCTGCGTCGGCAGATAGCTCTGGATGACGCCGAGCTCCCGCTCCTCCTTCGCCGCCAGCTCCGGCCGGTCACCCTTGCGGAAGGCCTCGGTGGAGTCGCGGCGCATCTTCGCCTGCTTTTGCAGTACCTCAAGCACCGCGATGTCATCGAGGTCGGATGGATGGTGCTCGGCGATGTACGACTGACGCGACGCCTCGTCCTTTCCCTCCGCGACCAGTCGCTCGATGGTCCCTTGAAGGCGGTCGACACCCTCGCGCTGGATCCCGGCCAGCAGGAAACGCAGCGTGTCACGGCGAAAGGTGTCGCCTGACTTCATGGCGGCCCGAAGATCGCTCTCGAGCCTTTGTTTCAGAGGGGACGCGACGGCGGGGCTCTCCGAACTAGCGCTTGCGCCGCTTTGCTTCCTTGCGCTTGCGACGTGCGGCAGGGCGCTCGTAGAACTCGCGGCGGCGGGCCTCGGCGAGGATCCCAGCTTGCTGGATCTTCTTGTTGAAACGGCGAAGGGCGGCCTCGAAGGACTCGCCATCACCGACGATCACTTCAGACAACGATCTATGGATCACCCGCCCTTCGGTCTTATGAGACTGGTCGCCAGAGACAGAATGCCGGCCTCCCCAAGAGGCCGACCGAGGGTCATGATAGCCGTCCCCGCCTCCAAACTGATGCGGTAAAGTTACGCGCTTTTAACCAGGCGGCCACGCAAATTCCCGGCCGCCGAGGACGTGAAGATGCAGGTGTAGGACGTTCTGGCCCGCATTGTCGCCGTTGTTCACGACCAGCCGGAAGTTGTCGCCGACCCCGCCCTGGCGCGCGACCTTGCGGACGGCCTGCAGCAGCCGACCGCCCAGCGGCTCGTCCTCGAGATCCGAGAGCCGCTCGACATGCTTCCGCGGCACGACCAGGACGTGAAAGGGCGCCCGGGGAAAGACGTCGTTGATGGCCATCACGTCGTCGTCCTCATAGACGACCGTCGCGGGGATCTTCCCCGCCACGATGCGACAGAACAGGCAGTCGTCCACGCAGCCAAGAGAATACCTACGTGCCGATAGCTGCCGTGATCGTGACCTACCTGCTCGCCTCCGTTTCCTTTCCGTACTGGTTCGCGCGCGCCTACGGCGTGGACCTGCGCGCGGTGGGCGAGCGCAAGCTCGGCGCTGGCAATCTCGCCAAGAGCGTCGGGCTCCCTCAGGGCATCGTCGGCGGGACGCTCGACGGCGCGAAGGGCTTCCTGGCGATCATCGTGGCGCGCGCCGTTGGTCTCGAGCTCGAAGTGCAGCTCGCCTGTGGCATCGCGGCCCTCGTGGGGCAGATGTGGCCGGTGTTCCATCAGTTCGACGGCGGGCGTGCGAACGCGACGGGCTGGGGCTTCGCGCTCGCCGCGGACCCCATCGCCGCGCTGATCATGGGCGTGCCGCTCTACCTGAGCTTGCTCGCCGTCCGGCTGGTCCGTCCGCGGCCGACTCGGTTGCTCCCTCTCTCGAGTCTGCTCTCGTTCGCGATCTTTCCGGCCGTCATCTGGGAACAGGAGGGCATGACACCGACCGTCGTCGCGGGCCTCATCGTGCTCGCCCTCATCCTCATTCGTCGCGTCAGCGCCGGCCTGCGTGATGATCTCGCGACGGGCGCGCCGCTCGCGCGGGTGCTGGCCAACCGAGCGATGTACGACCGCAGCGAGCTCCAGCAGCGGGGCGTCGTGG
>VBEZ01000150.1 GCA_005882255.1 Chloroflexota bacterium
CTTCGAGGAACTCGCGCACGAGTGGGTTCTCGAAGGCTTTCGGGAGCCCTTCCGCTTGGTCGGCGTACGCGACCTTGATGCCTTCATGAAGGTCGTGGCCGGCGGCGAGATAGCCCTTGGGCAGTTTGTACATCCGCGTGTATTGGAGGTGCCAGACCGGCCCTGTCTGGCCGATGAGCTCGCCGTTGAAACGAACGACCTTGTCGGTCTCGCTCACGATCTTGGCGTACTTCCCGATCTCCCGCTTCGCAGTGGCTCGCTCTTCGTCGGTTACGTCACTGGGCAAGGGGAACTCGGCGATTTCGCTCATAGGCGTTCGCGATGATACATTTCATTTCGCCGACGCGACCGCCGCTGTGGAGGAACCGACTCGATATGGCGTACGTGATCACTCAACCATGCATCGATGTGAAGGATGCGAGCTGCTTGGACGTTTGTCCCGTGGACTGTATCTATACGACTGATGCAGACAACATGTACTTCATCCATCCGGATGAGTGCATCGACTGCGGCGCCTGCGAGTCGGTATGTCCGGTGAGCGCGATCTTCCCCGAGGACGCTGTCCCCGACAAATGGAAGAACTACACCGAGATCAACAAGAACTACTTCAACAAATAGTCGGCGCAGGTTCTGAGACCGATCGGCGGTCATGACCAACCGCCGATCATTTACTTTGACGACGCTGGTTTCTCGCGTAGTCCCTGAGGCATACAAGGCACTGTTGGTTGTCACGGCGTGGTTTGCCAACCCCGCGCGCCGAGTACGGGCGTATCCGCGCTGTCGCGTATTCGTGCCCCTTAACGCAGTGCGTCTTGTTGTTGCCCCACGCAGGATTGCCGCGCGGAAGGTCGGGCTGCGCCCGAAGCACATCGAGCATCCGCTGGGCTTGTTGCCGCTTGACGCACCCCAGCCATGGCCATAGCTCGGCGACTACGCGCTCGACGTCGCCTCGCGCGGCAGCCTTCCACCGGTACACATCCATCGTTGTGTTCCGTTGGATGTACGGTCCGCCGATGTGCCCGGCGCGGACAATGACGAGGAATCGCGAAAGGACCTCTGGCGCACCGACCAAAGCGGACTGCGTGACACTGAGTTCACCCGTCAAGTAACCGACATGTGTGCGGTGTTGGAGAAGGGAGCTGCTGCCCTCGCCGTCGTACAACCCAGCGGCCCATGGTCGCCACTCATCGCTCGGCATGGCTGGTTTCGCGATCGGCGTCGACAGATTGACGGCCTGCGAGAGCTGCAGGAGCTTTACGGAGCCAAGCCAAGGCTTAAGCAGGTCTAGCAGAAGCCCCACATCACTTCTGCTCGAGACAGTCCAGCGATACAGAGGACGTCGGTCAGGCTTAACGTCGGGACCACCAACGTTGCCAAGCCCACCCAGGGCCCGCTGGAGTCGCGTCAGCACCTCCGGCACACCGCTGATGTCGGCCTGATTGACCCGAGCCTGAATGCCGCGCTTGCTCTTGCCCGCCCAGCCCTCGCCGTCGAAGAACCCCGCTGCCCATGCAAGCTCATGCCGGTCCATGCACGAGTAAAGAACACATCGGCAGGGGTCGTGTCTGTCCCTCGCCCGTCACACGTTCATGCGACGGGGTCTGCTATTTCGAGGTACCGCGTTCAGTCTTCGATGAGTTTCCTTCCGGCGAATCCGGCCTCGAGGTCGTGCCAGTAGCTGATGTGGCTGCCTTCGCCCAGCTGCCAGCAGAGATAGACCTCACGCCCCCGGAGCTTCGTGCGGACGTCGATCAGGCCGCGGTCCGGATCCTTCACCTCGACGCCGAGCTCGGCGATGTCCTTGAGGAGCGCGTTGATCTCCTGAGCGACAGGGTCCGACGGTCGCCTCCGGTACGCGTTCACGCGTCGCTGAAGATCCTCGAGGAGGGGTCGGATCTTGGGCAGCAGGGCCTCCGCCTGGGTGCGTGTGTACGTCGGCATATGCTCACGCGCGAGTATCGCCCAGGAGGGACGCGATGGCGACGTACGTACTGCTCACGAAGGTCACCGCAGCCGGGGTCAAGACGCTGCAGTCGAATCCGCGCCGCATCAAGGAAGTCAACAAGGATGTCGAGGCGCTGGGCGCCCGGGTGGTCGCGCAGTACGCCACGCTGGGCCGCTACGACTTCGTGAACATCGTCGAGGCCAAGGACAACGAGACGATCGCGCGCCTTTCCGTCGCGCTGGGCGCACGCGGCACGGTCCAGATCGAGACGTTGACCGCGATCCCGGTGGAAACGTTCATCCGCGGGCTCGCGACCAAGCCCAAGGGACGTAGCGCGGGCTAGACGGCGAGAGCCTCCCGGGCCAGGTCGATCGCGGACCGCACCGGCGCGTCCCCCGCGATCTCGTCGTCACGCGCGCTCGCAACGTCGGACCAGGTCAGTTGCCGGCCAAGACGATCCGCCAGCGCCACGGCGGCGCGGTCGGCGACGTCTTGTACGGCGGCCGCGACC
The DNA here is from genome assembly GCA_005882255.1 of Chloroflexota bacterium. Classification (GTDB taxonomy): domain Bacteria; phylum Chloroflexota; class Limnocylindria; order P2-11E; family P2-11E; genus CF-39. The sequence continues at coordinate 2,457 of VBEZ01000150.1, forward strand.
CCGACCCGCTCGAGCGAAGCGACCTCGTGCGCGAAACCGCACGGGACCATCCGGTCGAAGGCGGCGAGATCGGTGCTCACATTGAGCGCGAAGCCGTGCGTCGTCACGCCGCGCGAGACCCGGACTCCGATCGCCGCGACCTTCGCCGCCAGGCCAGAGCCCGGCAGGTCGACCCACACACCGGTCTTGCCGCGTTCGGTCCTCGCGCCGATCCCGTACGAAGCGAGCACGTCGACGAGCGCGCCCTCGAGGGAGCGCACGTAGCGCACGAGATCGGGCGTGTCGCCGAGGCGCACCACCGGATAACCGACGAGCTGACCGGGCCCGTGATAGGTAATGTCGCCGCCGCGATCGACGCGGTACACCGACGCTCCGGCGCGACGGAGCTCGCCGAATCCGGCGAGCAGATGGTCGGTGGTGCCACGTCGTCCGATCGTATACACGGCATCGTGCTCGAGGAGCAGCAGCCGCTCGTCGGCGCCCGCGCGCACTCGCGCGGCGACCGCTTCCTGAAGACGCCAGCCATCGAGGTAGTCGACGCGCCCGAGCCAGGTCGACCGCAGCGGGCTAGCGGCGGACATGACGCTCGGCGTGATACGAGGAGCGCACCAGTGGACCGGCTTCGACGTGCCGGAAGCCCATCGTCATTCCGGCGTCGCGTAGGTCGTCGAACTCCGACGGCGCCCAGTAACGCTCGATCGGTAGATGCACCGGCGAGGGTCGCAGGTACTGACCGACGGTGAGGATGTCCGTGCCCTGCGAGGCGATGTCGCGCATCGTCGCGACGACCTCGTCGCGTGTTTCGCCGAGGCCGACCATGATCCCGCTCTTGCAGACGAGATCGGGAGCGCGCTGCTTCGTGCGGCGGAGCACCTCGAGCGAACGCTCGTACCTCGCCTGCGGGCGAACGCGCGGGTACAGGCGCGGGACGGTCTCGACGTTGTGGTTCAGGATCTCGGGCCGCGCGGCGAGCACGGCGTCCAGCGATTCCGGACGCCCCACGAAGTCGGGGATCAGCAC
>VBEZ01000076.1 GCA_005882255.1 Chloroflexota bacterium
GGCCGCGCCGGTCTCGAGCTCGACCGGCGTCACGGTGCAGGCGACGGGTGGCAACACGGCGACGGCCGCGTCCGCCGTCGTGTCCGTCGGCATCTTCGGCGCGGCGAACGGCGTCATCGCGGCGTCCGAGATCACGTCGAGCGCCGACGTCGAGGCGATCGTCAACACGACGACGATCGCGTCGACCGGCGCGGTACAGGTACTCGCGACCGGTGCGAACCTCGCGACGGCGACCGGCTCGATGGTCGGCGGTGGATCGATCAGCGTCTCGGTGGTCAAGCCGAGCGCGACGGTGCGCGGCGACGTGCTCGCGTCCTTCAACGCGGACATGCCGGACGTCGCGACCGATGCGGCGTCGCTCACCGTGCGGGCGCGCGGGCGCAACGTCGCGACGACCGACGCGAACATCTTCTCGATCGGCCTGCTCGCATCGCTCGGAGGCGGCATCGCGACGTCGCTCGTCACGAGCGAGGCGGACGTCCAGGCGCTCGTCACGTCGACGTCGCAGATCGCGACGAGCGGCGTCATCACCGTCGACTCGGCGCTCGTCGCCGACGGCTTCGGGCGCAAGAACTACGCGAAGGCGCGCGCGCACGGCGGATCTGGCGGCTCGATCACCGGCGGCGACTTCCAGGCGACGGCGAAGATCGGCGGCGTCGTCACGGCGTCGTTCGCCGGTGACGCGAGCTCGTCGGGTGGTGTCGACGTGACGGCCGGCGGCGGCAACACCGTCCTCGCGGACACCGAGTTCGTCGGCATCGGCCTCGTCGGGCTCTCGGGCTCGGGCGCCGAGGCCGCGGTCCAGCTCGGCGCCGACGTGACCGCGTCGACCGACGTCGGAACGACGATCGCCTCGACGGGCGTCGTCTCGGTGAGCGCGACCGGCGGCAACACCGCGACGGCGAACTCCGACGGCGGCACCGGCGGCGCGGTCGCCGCGGGCACGAACAAGCCGCAGGCGACGATCGACGGCGCCGTCCGCGCGACGCTCGCCGGCAGCGTCAGCAGCTCGACTGGCATCACGGTGCAGGCGACCGGCGGCAACACCGCGACCGCCGGCTCGGTCGTCGTGTCGGTGGGCATCCTCGGTAGCGCCAGCGGCATCAACTCGCTCGCCGACATCACGACGAACGCGGACGTCGAGGCCCTCGTGCCCGCGTCGACCGCGGCGTCGACCGGCGCGGTGCAGGTCCTCGCGACCGGCGCCAACCTGGCGACCGCGACCGGCTCGAGCACCGGCGGCGGCACGATCAACGTTTCGATCGTCACGCCGATCGCGAAAGTCCGCGGCGCGGTGAAGGCGTCCTTCGACGCGGACATGCCTGACGTCGCGACCGATGCCGCATCGCTCCTCGTGCAGGCGCGCGGTCGCAACGTCGCGACGTCCGACGCGAACATCGTCGCGGTCGGCGCGCTCGCGAGCGCGGCCGGAGCGACCGCGACCGCGCTCGTCACGAGCGACGCCGATGTCGAGGCGCTCGTCGGGTCCGGCGCACAGGTCGCAACGAGCGGCGCGGTCACCGTGGACGCCGGCCTCGTTGCGGACGGCTTCGGTCGCAAGGACTACGCGAAGGCGCGCGCGCACGGCGGTTCCGGCGGCACGATCAGCGGCGGCGACTTCCAGGCCACCGCAACGATGGGCGGCGCGGTGACAGCGAGGCTCTCGGGCCCCGTGCTCACGTCGGGCTCCGTCGACATCACCGCGGGCGGCGGCGGTTACGCGCAGGCCGACACGGAGTTCATCGGCATCGGTGTCGTGTCGCTCTCTGGCTCTGGCGCCGAGGCGACGATCAGCAGCGGCGCCGACGTCACCGCGTCCGCACCGTCGACGACGAACAGCATCAGCTCGACCGGCGTCGTGACGCTCACCGCGACCGGCGGCAACACCGCGAGCGCGTCGTCCGACGGTGGTGCCGGTGGTGTCGTCGCGGCCGGCGTCAACTTGCCGCGCGCGCAGATCAATGGTGCGGTCAGCGCGTCGCTGTCGGCCGACGTGACGCACGCGAGTGGCGTCACGGTCCAAGCGACCGGCGGCAACACCGCGACCGCGACGTCCGCCGTGGTGTCCATCGGGATCTTCGGGAGCGCGAGTGGCATCAACTCGCTCGCGGAGATCGCGAGCGCAGCCGATGTGAACGCGTCGGTGGCGTCGAGCGCGACGCTCACCGTCCCGTCCGGCGCGGTGCAGGTCCTTGCGACCGGCGGCAACACCGCGACCGCGACCGGCTCGAGCAGCGGTGGCGGCACGATCAACGTGAGCATCGTCACCCCGACCGCGAAGGTCCGCGGCGGCGTGACCGCGTCGTTCGACGGGACGATGCCTGACGTCGCCGTCGATGCCGCATCGCTGACCGTCCAGGCCCGCGGCCGCAACAAGGCGTACGCCGAGGCGAGCGTGCTCGCGGTCGGGGCGCTCGCGACCGCGACCGGTGCGGTCGCGTCAGCCGAGGTCACGAACGAGGCCGCTGTCGACGCGTTCGTCGGCGCGGCCGCGAGCATCAAGACGACCGGTGGCATCACCGTGGACGCGCAGCTCGTCGCCGACGGTGACGGCAACAAGAACTACGCGAAGGCGTGGTCGCATGGCGGCAGCGGCGGCACGATCAGCGCTGGCGAGTTCGTCGCATCGGCGAAGATCGGCGGCGGCGTCAGTGCGGACCTGTCCGGTGACGTGACCGGCTCGTCGACGATCACGGTCATCGCGGGTGGCGCGAACACGACGATCGCCGACACCTTCTTCACCGGCATCGGCGTCGTCGCTCTCTCAGGCTCCGCCGCGATCGCGCAGATCACGAGCGAGGCGAACGTGAACGCCACGGTCGGCGGCTCCGCCGAAGTCCACCCGACGTCGACCATCAGCGTGACCGCCGGCAGCGTCAACCACGCCACCGCGAGCTCCGATGGCGCCGGCGGCGGCGTCGTCTCCGGGGGCACGAACCTGCCGACCGCGAAGGTGAGCGGTGCGACGATCGCGAACTTCGCCGGAAACGCCGTCACCGGCGGCGGCCTGACCGTCGGCGCGACGAGCAACAACCACGCGACGGCCACGTCCGAGGTCATCGACATCGGCTTCGCGTTCTCGGGCCAGACCGCGAAGGCGCTGGCGGCGATCGAGGACACGGCCGACACGAACGCGGGCGCGACCGGCCCGGCGCACGTCGGCTCGGGCAGCGTCTCGATCACTGCGACCTCGGACGACAACGCGAGCGCGACGACGGACGGCGTCAACGCCGGCGCCATCTCGGTGGCCACGATGAAGCCGACCGCGCATGCGTACGGCGAGACCCGCGCCTTCGCCGGCCAGGGCGCCGACCTGCACGCGACCGGTGGAGTCACGATCGCGGCGCACGCGACGACGTCCGCGACCGCGATCGCGAAGGCCGGCGGCATCGGCGCGATCAGCGGCGGCTTCCTCGAGACCGACGCGGACGCCGGAGGGGTCGTCGAGGCCTACATCGGCCAGCGCTCGACCTCGGCCTCGTCCGCCCTCACGACGGTGAACGCGGGTGGCGGCACGATCACGCTCACCGCCGACGCGAGCATGAGCTCGACGGCCGAAACGCATGGCTTCAGCGGCGGCATCGTGACGATCACTGACATGAAGCCGGACGCGAACGTGAGCGGCCGGACGAGCGCGTACGTCCGCGACAACGTCGACATCGATGCCGGCACCCTCACGCTCTCCGCCGGCACCTCGGGCGATCGCACGTACTACCAGGCCACCTCGACGGCGTTCACCTTCAGCATCGGCCTCGCGGGCGGGGGCGGCGTCGTGCCGACGGCGCACACGACGGGCACCATCGAGGCGTTCCTCGGCGCGCCCGCCGGCATCACCGGCGTCAACGGCTCGGACTCGCTCGTGGACGTCTCGGGCACGCTCACCGCCGAGGCGTGGTCGACGCTCGGCGCGACCGCCGAGGCGCGCGGCACGCAGGCCGGCGCGATGGAAGCGAACCTCCAGAACGCGACCGCGACCGTCGGCGGCACGACGCGCGCGTACGCGGGCGACGGCACCGACGTCCAGGCCGGATCGCTCGTCATCAACGCGAACGGCAACGCGACCGCCGGCGCGACGACGAAGTCCGTGAGTGTCACGCTCGGCGGTCTCAACGGCGCGTTCGCGACGGCCACGGTCTCCACGAAGACCGACGCCTATCTTGGCAAGAACGCGGACGCCACGCCGAACAGCGTCTTCGTGACCGTGACGCTGGCCGGCCCGGCCACGCTCACCGCCGGCGGCACGAACACCGCGAACGCGACGGCCACGGGCGACACGCTCGCGGCGGCGGACGTGAGCCTGCTCTTCCCGACCGCGTCGGTGAACGGCGCGACGCGGGCGTACGTCGGACCCGAGACGTCGGTCACGGGCTCGAGCCTCAGCGCGACCGCGGACTCGACGTCCAACTCGAATGCGCACGCCGATGTCGCGTCGATCTCCTTCCTCTTGTCGGTCACCCTGGTCCACGGCACGGCGCAGGCGGCGCGCACGACCGACGCGTTCGTCGGCCAGAAGTCCTCGCTGAGCCTCACCGGCGGCGCCGCCTTCACCGCCATGTCGAACACCACGCCGCACGTCGATACGCACACGGTCTCGCTCAGCACGATCAAGGTCGGCATCTACGACCTCACGGCCACCTCGACGACGCAAACGCGCGCGTTCGTCGACAACAAGGCCGACGTCAACGTCGCGAGCCTCACGCTCACCGCCACCGGGACGAGCACGCCGCAGGTCATCTACGGCTCGATCAGCGGCAGCTTCTTCTTCGGCGGCGCGGGTGTGACGCTCGCCGGTACCGACACGAGCACGACCGCTGCGTACATCGGCCCGGCCGACCCGGCGCTCGGCGATTCGGGCGACCGCACGACCGTCACGACGACCGGCGTGGGCGGCGTCCATCTCGCGGCGACCGGCAACTCGACCGTGATGATGACGCTCGAGACCCTGAGCCTCAGCCTCTTCGCCGACGTCGGCGGCAGCACGATGAACGCCACGTCGAGCGCGAAGGCGCTCGCGTACCTCGGCGATCAGGCCAAGGTCGACACCGGCACTGCCACGCTGCTCGTCGAGGCGACGGTGAACGCGGGCGTCAACGCCTCTGGCTCGAGCTTCAGCGGCAGCGGCTTCGCCGCGATCTCGTCGTCGAACGTCAACGCGACGATCGATGCGCAGGCGAAGGCGTACACGGTCGGTCACAACACGATCGACGTCGGCAACGCGACGTTCCGCGCGCTCTTCACCGGCTCCGGCGCGTCGGCGACGATGACCGCCGGCAGCCTCGGCCTCTTCGGCGCGGGCGTGACCGGCAGCACCGCGACCGCCGACGCGCATCCGACGACCGCGGCCTACATCGGCCAGTCGTCGACCGTGCACGTGCCCGGCGGGACCCTCGAGCTGCGCGCCACGTCCAACACGACCGCGTTCGCGAACTCGCGCGGCTCCGGCGCCGGGCTGTTCGCCGGCATCGGTGCGACGCACGGCGTCGCGAACGCGCACGGCACGACGGACGCGTATGTCGATAGCGCGAATACGGTTGCCGGACGTGCGACGGTCACCGGCGGCAGCATCACGATCGTCGCCGAATCGCACGACACCGCCAGCGCGCAGTCGGTCGCGTCAGGTGGCGGCCTCTACGCGGGCACGGTGAACAACTCCAACGCGCAGGTCGGCGCGAACGTGCACGGCTACATCGGGGACGGCGCGAGCGTCGACCTCACGAACAACATCGACATCACCGCCGACGACGATCCGGAAGCCGACGCGAACACACGCGGCACGGCGGTCGGCGGCCTGTCGATCAGCGGCTCGGAGTCGTACGTCACGGTCTCACCGACCGTCGGCGCGTACATCGGCTCGAGTGCGAACGTCCACACCGGCGGCACCGTCACGCTCTTCGCGCGCGCGCTGTCGAACACCGCCAGCGCACCCGACTACCACATCACGGGCGTCAACGCGGGCGACGACACCGTGACCGTCGTCAGCCACGGCCTGCAGAACGGCGACACCGTCGAGTACGACAACGCAAGCGGCGGCGCCACGGCGATCGGTGGCCTGGGCGGCGCGACGACCGACACCGATGGCACCGACACGATCATCGTGCGCCGCCAGTACGACGTGCTGTCGATCTACCGCAAGGGCGGCGGCGGCATCTCGTACGGCAACCCGCGCGACGGCACCTACCTCGTGCAGGCGGACGAGCTCGGCTTCGGCAGCACGTTCAACGGCGCCACGCAGGTGAACACGAGCACCGACACGATCTCGTTCGACGGTCGCCACTCGTTCAAGACCGGCGATCAGGTCCGCTACGACCCGGCCGGCGCCGCGACGTCGGTCGGCGGCCTGTCGCTCGGCGGCCTCTACTACGTGATCGTCGTCACCGACCAGAGCATCCGCCTCGTCGCAGGCCAGGACCCGAATGCGGTCGGCTTCGCGCGCCAGTTCGACGCCGACAACATCAGCGGCGGCACGACGATCACCGTGAGCGGCAGCCCGCTCACGCCCGGTCAGACCGTGACCTACCACGCGCCACAGCCAAAGACGTTCTCGAACAAGCAGGCCGACGTCACACCGGTCTTCACGACGATCGACGGCGTGCTGTTCGTGCAGTCCTTCACCGACACGCCGGGCGCCAACAACATCTACTTCATCGACGAGGATGGCCACCCGATGGCGCACGGCTTCTCGAACGGCGACGACCTGCGCTACACCGTCGCGAGCGGAGACGCGTTCGGGGCGGTCGAGCTCGCGCCGCTGCACAGCGGCCGCACGTATCGCGTCGTGAACGCGACCACGTACACGATCCAGCTGAAGCGCAACAGTGCGATCAGCACGGACGTGCACTTCGTGAACAGCGGGAGCGGCGATCAGATCATTCGCACCTCCGGCAGCTGGCTCGACGACGGTTTCGGCCTCGACGCCGGCTTCGGCGAGCAGGTCATCGTCACCGGTTCCGGCCCGAACAACGGCACCTACACGATCTCGGCAGCTTCCGCCTCGACGCTGACGGTCACGCAGACCAACGGCTTCGCCGCGACGCGCGTGCCGGGCGTCAGCCTCACGTTCACGCCGTCGACGACCGGCAGCGGCGCGCACAACGACCAGATCACGCGCAACGACGGACGTGCCTGGACGACGGACGCATTCACCGCGTCGCTTGACCTCATCGTCAGCGGCTCAGGCTCGTTCAACGGCACGTTCGACGTCTCGTCGTACAGCGGGACCGTCGCGACGCTGTCATCGAACGGCCACTTCGGCGCCGCCGACTCCGCGCCGACGACGATCTCGGGCAAGACCGCGGAGCGGCTGCCGCTCTTCAAGACCTTTGATGAGGACGTGCTCAACCTGGGTCCGACGAAGGTCGACCCGCCGCCTGCCCCACAGCCCGCCGGCCACAACGCGTCACTCGACATCCACAGCCTGATCCGCACGGCCGATCTGCCGATCAACATCAGCGGCGGCGGCGCGCTCGTCGACGGGCGGACGTACTACGTGAAGACCGTCTCGGGCTCGGACATCACCATCGGCAACTCGACAGGCCCGGCGTTCACATTCGACACATCCGGTCTGGGCGGCGCTGGCGCGCTGCAGCACTCGTTCACGCCCGTCGCCGACATCACCAGCCCGGCGGCGAACATCGACACGACGACGACGGCCGACACGCTGCAGACGCTGCGCATCGACCTCACGGGCGCACTGCCCGCGGGCCTGCAGCAGATCCTCGGCCCAGGTGGCATCCCGCTCGGCGTCTTGATCCCGCCGGCCGGTGACGGCACGACGTCCGCGACATCGTCCGGCTCGGGCGGCGGCGCGATCGGCGTCGGCGCGAACAGGGCGAACGTCACGAACACGCAGAGCGTGTCGGCGTATGTCGGTGCGTCGTCGCTCGTCGTCGCCGGAGGCAACGTGTCGATCACGAGCTCGGGCACGACGAACATGGCGACGAGCTCGAAGAACGCGACCGGCGGCATCGTCGGCATTGGCCACGCCGACACGACGATCACGCAGACGAACACGAGCAGCGTCTACATCGCGGGCAACGCGCGCATCGTCACCGGCGCGAGCTTCACGATGAACGCGACGAACTCGAGCAACGGCTTCGCGTCGACGACGGCGCGCGGCGGCGGCGGCATCGGCGTGGCGAACGCCGAGTCGACGACGATCGACGTCGCGTACACGACGACCGCGCAGCTGCAGACCGGCGCCGAGATCTTCGCGACCGGCGCCGTGGCGGTGACGTCATCGAGCAGCGTGAACATCACGACCGACTCCGACGCGAACGGTCTCGGCTTCGGCGCGGACGCCCACTCGGATGCCTTCAGCTGGGTTGGCCACGACCACGATGCGCAGACGCGCGACGCGAAGACGCAGACCGAGCTGCAGACCGGATCGCGCATCACCGGCAACAGCGTGAAGCTCGGCGCCTTCGTGCCGCAGATGTACGTCCACGCGAACAGCGAATCGAAGGGCGCCGGCTTCTACAGCGAGGGCATCGACGAGGCCGAGGCGCAGATCGACGCCGAGAACCGCATCGACCTGCGCAGGGGCGCGACGGTGTACGGCCTCGAAGGCGTCGACTTCATGTCGAGCTACGCGGGCGTCGACACCTACGCCGACTCGTTCGCCCGGTCGACGGGCCTCTTCGGCTACGTGTCCGCGGACGCGACGAACAACACGAACCTGACCATCAACGTGCTCGGCGAGGCGTTCACGAGCGCCGGCGACCACGGCCTGGTCATCGCCGGCCCGCGGGCGCCGGCTGATGCGAACCTCGCGCCTGACGACGGAACGTTCACGCGCCTCGCCTTCCGCATCGACGCGCCGCTCGCGACCGGCTCGGCGGGGGCGAACGGCCACGTCCGCAGGCGTTCGCTAGCGGCGGGTGGTGGGCGCGAGCACGGCGGCAACCTGACCCCGGAGTCCACGGTCGACTTCAGCTCCGACGTGATCATCAACTCGGGCCGCATCCCGACGCTCGTCATCGCGGCCGACGGCAGCGTCGCCGTGCGGGTCGAGATCCCGACGCTGTCCATCGGCGGCGGCGTCATCAGCGTCGGCGACATCGTCAACCCCGGCCCGGGTCAGGTCCTGGTCACGTCGAACCACATCAAGAGCGATGCGACGAACTACGGGACCTGGGAGTTCCGCGACACGCTGCCGCAGGTCCGCATCACCAACCTGTCGAACCTGATCCTCCAGCTCGCCGGGATCGACGTCGTGTACCGCGGGCTGACCCCGCCGCACGTGCACCTCGCGGCCAGCGATCACCCGATCACGTTCAACATCAACCGCGTCTCGGTGCCGTCGCTCGTCGACGTCAACAACGTCGGCACGGGCAGCGTGAACCTGGGTGGCCTCATCGAGAACCCGATCGGCACGACGAACATCGTCAACACCGGCGGCGGCGTGTACTCGCTCGCCGGACGTCCGACGCAGATCATCCGCACGAACATCCTGCGTATCGACGTGCCGACCGGCGTCGGCACGTCGCTGTCGCGCGTGAACGTCGACATCGTCGACGCCAACGGCCGTCCGACCCCGACGACGTTCCGCGCGCTCGACGTCTCAGCGCTGACGAACGAGCTGTTCCTGGGCCGTCACCAGTTCTTCGAGGGCGAGCAGGTGCTTTACCACAGCAGCACCGGCACCGCGCTCGGCGGGCTGACGCAGGACAGCTACTACTACGTGTCGCAGCTCGCCTCGGGCATCGGCATCAAGCTGTCCGAGACGCGCGGCGGCACGGCCATCCCACTCAACCCGGCGATCGGCGCCACCGCGCTGCACTCGATCACGCCAGTGCAGCGCTTCACGGTCGGTCGCACGTGCGTCAGCGCGTGCCGACCCTCGCAGGACATCTTCCTGGACGTCCAGGGTCGCGAGCGCGGCACGCCGCCGTTCACGGTCTTCGACCCGCCGCTCAGCGACTACCGCGTGATCATCGACGCCGTCCAGACCGACGCGACGATCGACATCGCACTGCGCCGCGGTGGCCAGGACACCTCGTCCGGCCTCTCCGGCGGCATCAACGTCACATATCCGCTCTCGGCGGATCCGAACCCGTATTGCCGCCGGTTCAGCTCCGACCTCTCGCCGTGCCCGGCTCGCGATGCGGGCGTGTACGGCAGCGGCGACGTGCCGGTCGACGTCACGTACGACTTCCGCGCGCTCGACACGACCGGCGCGCGCATCCTGCCGGGCCTCATCGCGGGCAACAACATCATCCTGACCTGGGTCTCTCCGGCGACGACGTTCATCCACGTCTTCGCCATCACCGAGATCCTCGGCTCGGGCCACATCGACGTGACCACGAACGGCGACGTCACCGTGAAGGAGAAGACGGACGACCTGCAGGTCGGCACGATCACATCGACGCTGCGCGATGTCTTCCTCTACTCGCCGAAGGCGATCGTCGACGCGGTCGCGGACACTGCCCTCGCCGGCGTGAACGACACGGCGGCGGACGTGAGCGGCCGCAACATCACCATGCAGGCCGGCAACAACACGCTGCCCGGCGGCATCGGCGGCCGCGGTGGCGTGGGCACGCCGCGCAACGCGCTCGAGATCAACGTCGCATCCAGCGCGTTCGGCGTCCTCAACGTCACCGACACGGAGTCGTCGCGTGCGGCCTTCGCGCTCAGCCCGCTGCCGCTGCCCGACACGGCCGTCGGCGCGACGTACGGCGTGTTCCTGGTCGACACCGCCGGCGCGATGAACCTGGACCGCATCCTCACGAACGGCGACGCGATGCTCGTCACGCTCGGCGGGTCGATCACCGACGGCCGCGCGGCTGGCGCCGGCGACAACACCGCGCTCGCGCCGGCGAACGTCGTGGCGAACAACGTCTGGCTCGACGCGAACGGCGGCGGCATCGGCTCCGGCTCGACGCTCACGCCGGACGCGACGGGCAACGACCTGAAGATCGACTCGGGCAACCTCGTGGCGAGCCAGGTCGCCGCCGAGGCCACGAGCAGCGTCTACCTGACCGAGATCACCGGCGCGCTGAACCTCGTCCTGGCGCGCGCCGAGACGGCCGACATCCGCCTCACGGTCCGCGAGAGCGCGGCGCAGGGCGAGGACCTCAACCTGCTCTACCCGAGCACGATGATCCTCGTCGTCCAGAACGCCCCGCGCGTCGTCGCGCACGGCCTCATCACGGCCGCTGGTTGGGACCTCCTGCGTGCCGGCGACGACGTGAACTTCGGCAGCGGCGCGCCGACGGCGACGTCACAGGCGGCCGCGCAGGCGATCACGCAGGTGCTCGCGGGCAAGTGGATCGACATCTTCGGCGACTTCGGCGCGCCCTCGGACGAGCTCGACGCCGGCTATGGCACGGTCATGACGCTGCGCGGTGAGATCACCCCCGGCACGCTCACGGTCCCGTGCGCCGACGCGATCAACACCGTGGGCACGGCTCGCTCGTGCGACTACACGCGCATCTTCGGTAACCGCGACGCCGACACGTTCGACTTCGAGCAGACATATCTCGGTGGACGGACGCGCGTGTACGGCAGCAACAGCCCGACGCCGTTCGTCGCGCCGCCGGGCTACTCCGCCATCGCGCCGCTCTGCCTGGGTGGCCGTACCTGCGACGACTTCTTCTACGTGAAGCAGCTGCAGACCATGAACGTCGGCGCGGGCCACACGCTGACCCTCGACGGTCAGGAAGCCAACGACACCTATTACATCTACACGTCTGGCAGCCGCGGCAACGCGCGCGACTACGTCATCAACGTGCTCGACACCGGCCAGCCGCAGGACGGCGTCGACTACCTGACCATCTGCGGCGCCGACACCAACACCGGCGCGGCTGTCGCCGCGGGCCAGGACTGCGACGCCGCGGTCCGTCTCGCGCCCCCCGCCACCTCGACCGACGGCGACGACCTGTTCCTGCTCCGCCGCACGTCGTACATCGGCTCGCCGGACCAGACGCAGAACGAGACGGCCGACCGCTCAGCCTTCGTCGCGCTGCTTCACACGACGCTCGCGGTCGCCGCGCCGTCCGGCACGACGACCCTGCCGACGACGGCGTTCATGGTCGAGCGCGTCAACTACGACACCGCGATCAACGGCCGCCTGAAGGTCTACGGGCTCGGCGGCAACGACTACTTCGCGGTCGATGACAACAGCTCGATCACCACGCTCGACGGTGGCGCCGACAACGACAA
>VBEZ01000056.1 GCA_005882255.1 Chloroflexota bacterium
AGAGCTTGTCGTAGTCGCCGGGGCGGCAGCATCCGCCCACCGGCCGGCTCAGCGAACGGTCGTGTCGCGACGCGTTGCCCGGCGCCGCGAGAGCACGAGGCCGACGACGACCAGAACGACCGCGCCGGCGATGAGCATCTCGAGCGCTCCGCTACCAAAGTCGGGGTCGATGCCGAAGACCTGCTCGATCCAGTCCACCGGATCCCTCCCGCGCGATGTGCGCCTACCCGCTTGCTCGCAAGAGGCTACCCGCTTCGCGACCTTCACGTTCGCAAACGCGTAGGCTCGGCCCGACGCTCTTCGTGGGGAGGACCTGACATGCCTGCTCGCCGACGCACCACCGCGCCCCGCACCGGGATCATCCCGAACTTCCTCGACAAGCTCGAATGGCGTAACGCCGGCCCCTTCCGCGGCGGTCGAGTCGGCGCGGTCGCCGGCGATCCGCGCGATCGCAACACCTTCTACTTCGGCTCGACCGGCGGCGGCGTGTGGAAGACGGGCGACGGCGGCCTCTACTGGGAGAACATGTCCGACGGCTTCTTCAAGCGCGCGTCGGTGGGCGCGATCGCAGTGTCGCGCTCCGACCCGAACGTGATCTACGCCGGCATGGGCGAGAGCTGCATCCGCGGCAACGTCTCACACGGCGACGGCGTGTATCGCTCGACCGACGCGGGCAAGACCTGGACGCACCTCGGGCTCGAGCGCACGCGCAACATCGGGAAGCTCCGCGTCCATCCCGAGGATCCCGACACCGTGTACGTCGCGGCGCTCGGGCACGCGCATGGCACCAACCCCGAGCGTGGCGTGTTCCGCTCGCGCGATGGCGGGAAGACGTGGAAGCGCGTGCTGTATCGGGGCGAGCGCGCGGGCGCGATCGACATCTCGATGGACGCGAACAATCCGCGGAACCTCTATGCGACGATCTGGGAAGCCGTGCGACGTCCGTACGAGCTCGTCTCGGGCGGGCCGGGGAGCGGCATCTTCCGCTCGAACGATGCCGGCGACACCTGGACCGACATCAGCCACGCCCGCGGTCTGCCGAAGGGCATCCTGGGCAAGATCGGCATCGCCGCCTCGGCGGCGAAGAGCGGCCGCGTGTTCGCGATCGTCGAGGCGGACGACGGCGCGGTGTTCCGCTCCGACGACGGCGGCGACAACTGGGAGCGCGGCAGCGAGGACCGCAACCTGCGCCAGCGCGCCTGGTACTACAACCACATCTACGCGGATCCGAAGGATCCCGAAACGGCGTGGGTGCTGAACGTCGACGCCTGGCGATCGAACGACGGCGGCAAGACGTTCGTGCAGATGTCGATCCCGCACGGCGACCACCACGATCTCTGGATCGATCCCGACGACCCGAACCGCATGATCGAGGGCAACGACGGCGGCGGCGTGGTGACGTTCAACGGTGGCGAGAGCTGGAGCGGCGTGTACAACCAGCCGACCGCGGAGTTCTATCACGTGACCACGGACATGAGCACGCCGTACCGGATCTACGGCTGCCAGCAGGACAACACCTCGATGAGCATCCCCAGCCGCGCGCCCATCGCGGGCGTCACGGCTGCGGACAACTTCGCGGTGGGCGGTGGCGAGGCCGGGCACATCGCGGTACGTCCCGACGATCCCGACATCATCTACGCCGGCGAGTATCAGGGGATCATCACGCGACACGACCGCCGCACGAGGCAGACACGGCTCATCAGCGTGTGGCCCGAGTCGAGCTCCGGCGAAGGCGCGGGCGACCTACGGTACCGGTTCCAGTGGACGGCGCCGATCGCGCTGTCGCCACACGACCCGAACGTGCTCTACCACTGCGGCAACCGGATCTTCCGCACACGCAACGAGGGCGAGTCGTGGGAGGCCATCAGCCCCGACCTCACGCGCAACGACCCGAAACGCCTCGGCGCCTCGGGCGGCCCGATCACGAAAGACAACACCGGCGCCGAGTACTACTGCACGGTCTTCGCGTTCGCGGAGTCGCCGGTCGCGCGCGGCGTGCTGTGGGCGGGATCGGACGACGGCCTCGTGCACGTCTCGCGTGATGACGGGAAGACGTGGAAGAACGTCACGCCCAAAGGCATCGGCAGCTGGGCGCTCGTGTCGATCA
>VBEZ01000057.1 GCA_005882255.1 Chloroflexota bacterium
GCCCGCGTTCACGAGAACGGTGCTGCCCGCAGGGAGCTTGACCTTGAACCACGCCGCGCGTCCGAGCAGGTCGATGTGCTCTTGAATGCTCTTCGAGAGCGTCTTGGCGGGCGCTGGATCAGCCGCGAGCGTGAGCTCGTACGCGGTCATCCAGTTGTAGTTGTTGAGCGTGATCAGGTTGTTCGCCGAGTTGACGAGACTGAAGGTGCCGTCGGTATTGACGGTCAGCGTCGCGCCGCCACAGACGGTGCCGCTGGCGAGCAGGTACTTGAGCGCGTACGCGCCCGGGCCGAGGGCGGTGAAGCTGAAGGCGCCGAACGTCGCGGCGTCAGCGCTCGAGGTCGTCTGCGCCAGGAACGTCGTGCCCGTGTACAGCTTGACGGTCCCGCCGCCGACCGGCTTGCCGCCGCAGGTCTCCGTGCCGCTCACGTTGACGAGGGACGAGAGAACGAACTGCAGCCCTGGGAACTCGATCGCGGTCGAGACGTCGAGCGTGTCCGCGCTGCCAAAGTTGAGCTTCCCGAACCACCACTCGGTCTGATAGCCCGTGAGCGACGCGCTGAAGCGAAGCGGCCCGGATGGGACCTGGATCGTGAACGTGCCGTCGGCGGCCGACGTGGCGGTGGTGCGGAGCACGCCGCGCTGATCGAATGCGTTCACCGTCGCGCCGGCCAACCCAGCCGAGGACGTGTTTCGCACGGTGCCGGTGATCGACGCAGCGCCGCAAAGGCTCGCGTCGCGCGCGACGAAGTTCTCGAAGAGATCCGTCCCGGCGGTCGGCATCGTCGTGGGCGTCGCGTCGAAGCCCCAGAGCGCGAAGCAGCCGCCTTGCGCGATGAGCTCGTAATGCGACGCGTCGCCGACCTGTCGGCCGATGCGATCGACGCTGGCGACCGTGCCGGGCGCGTTGATCGCGACGTACGTGCTGCCGCTGGAGTACAGCGCCGTCGTGGCGCCCGTCGTCGCCGGGACCGCGTTCGGCGTCGACCAGATCGTGTCTGCCGCGTCGACGACGGTGACGCCCGTCTCCCCGCTGCCGTGCCACCCGTTACCCCAGCCGATATCAAGACCGAGTCGGCCGAAGTACGCGTACCCGCCTTCGCCAAGACCGACGGTCGGCAGGTTCGCGCTCCTGATGTGGGTGAGGGCGGCGTCGGTGCCCCACGTGGAGAGGGTTCCGGTCTCATGGCCGATGACGATCAGGTTGTAGGAGCTGAGATCCGCCGTCTCGGCCGCGGCGACCGTGAGGGACGTGACCTGGTAACCGCGTGTGGTCAGCAGCGACGCGAAGGCGTCGCGGGCCGCGGTGTCCGTCGTGTAGACGTACGCGACCGTCGTCGGCGGCACCGGCGCGGCGGAGAATTCGGACGTGCCGAACGCATGCGTTTGCGTCGCGTGCAGCTTGCGCGCCCCCGCCCTGATCGCGGCTTGCAACGCCGTCGTGTCCGGCGCCGACCACGTGCTGTTCGTCCAGGTGCCGTTCGGGGTCGCGGTCGTCGAAGCGAGGAATTCGAGTCCTTCATCGTCGGGATCCGCGTAGATCTGCACTATCGCGTTCGGCGTCGAGGTGCCCGACACGGTGAAGGTCGACCCGAAGACCATCCGCGTGATCGCGGGCGGAACGACGCCGCCGTTCGCGCCATTCGTGAGCGCGATGCCCTTGCCCGAGTGGCCGCTGACGCTCTGCGCCTGGATCAGGTTGCCGGTGGATCCGGTTCCGTTCACGAGCATTCCCGTGGTGCCGTTGTTCAGAACGACGTTGTTCTGCAAGCGGTTGGAGACGTCGTTGGCTCCGAGGACGATGCCTTCGGCGTTGCCCGCGACGAAGTTCCCGTCGATCGTCACGTTTGAGCTGTTGAGCATCGCGATGCCGTCGCTACCGTTCCCGACGACGGTCGTTCCGTCTGTGGCGTAACCGATCCGGTTGCGGGCGATCGTTGCGCTGTCGACGCCGTACACGTACATGCCGTGGACCGTGTTGCCCGAGACCGTATTCGCGCTGATATCCATCGCCGCGGTCTGCGGGGTCTCGCCGAGGAAGATGTAGATACCGGTGCCGGCGTTCGGCCGCGGCGTGCTGCCGTCGGCTGCCAGGCCGACGATGTTCGACCGGATCACGTGCGCGGCGGCCGCATTCTGGATCGAGATGCCGGCGCCGGCGTTCGCCGCGATGACGTTGCCCTGGAAGGTATTGACGCCGACGGGCGCTCCGGAGGCCGGGGAGAACGTGATGCCGTTCTGGCCGTTCGCGAGCGCCGTCTGCCCGTCCGAGGCTACGCCGATGTAGTTGCCCTGGATCACGTTGCCCGACACGCCGCCCAACGCGATCCCGCTGCGGCTGTTGACGGAGATGATGTTCCGGTCGGTCGCCGTGCTGCCGCCGATGGTGTTGTTCGACGCGCCGAGAGCGATGAACACGCCGTCGCCCGCATTCGGGAAGCCGGCCGTGCCATCCGCCGCCGGGCCGATCAGGTTGCCGGCGATGACATTGCCCGACGCGCCTGTTCCGCTCAGGATCACGCCGTCGTCGGAGGGATTCGAGGGGCTCGTGCCGTTGTTGCCCGAGATCACGTTGCCTCGAACGACGTTGTTCGAGGACTCGATCTGGAGCCCGCTGATGTGGTTCGCCACGTCGGCGCGGCCATCGGAGCCGAGTCCGATGAAGTTGCCCTGCACGGTGTTGCCGTCCGCGCTCGCGTCGATCTGGACGCCGTTGAGACCGTTGCCCGAGATCACGTTTCGATCGTTGGACGAGGACCCGCCGATCGTGTTCTGCGGGGATTGGATCTCGATGCCGAAGCCCGCGTTTGGCAGTGGCCCCAGTCCGGATGCCGTCGTGCCGATGAGGTTCCCGAGCACGGAGTTTCCACCGGCCGGTGAGGTGCTCGGCGGATTTGTTCTGCTGAGAAGGATCCCGGTCTGGTTCCCGGAGATCAGGTTGCGCGCCCCCGGCGTCGAGCCCCCGATGGTCGTGTCCCTAGTCGCATTGATTCCCGCCTGACTGTTCGGGATCGCCGCCGTGCCCCCGGCGTTCGTGCCGATGTAATTTCCCTGGATCACTGTGCCCGTCGGCGCGCCGGTGGGGAGCGTCACGAGAATGCCCCACGCGTTGCCGGAAACGACGTTCCGACCGCCGAGCGCGCCGCCGATGGTGTTGTTGTTGCCACCGACCACGATGCCATCGGTGTTGGGGACCGCGGCGGCGCCGTTCGCGTCGGTCCCGATCAGGTTGTTAAACATGAC
>VBEZ01000058.1 GCA_005882255.1 Chloroflexota bacterium
CGCGCTCCTCTAGGCTCGGCGGTCCCTCCGCGTCACGGTCGTCGGTCATCGTCGTCGCCGGCGTCGTCGAGGTGGTAGGGCACATCCAGGACGGATGTGTTGCGCCGCCCGAACAGCCGCAGCTTCAGCAGCAATGCGGTCTGGTTGTGCAGCAGCGTTTCCCACCAGTGCCTCGGTACGAACTCGGCCAACACGACGATGATGGGCCTTCCGGGCTCGGAGTGGTCAATGGCGTCGAGGTAGCGCAGGAGCGGGGGCAAAAGGGCGCGGTAGGGCGAGATGATCGATTCGAGAGGGATCGCGTCGCCGACCACCTGCGCCCAGCGCTTCTTGAAGGCGCGGGCGCCCTCGGCGTCGAAGGAGATGTGCACCGCATAGGTGTCGCCGCCGAGGCCCTTGGCGATGGAGAGCGCCCGCAGTGACGCCCGGTCGATGCGGCTGATCGGCACGATGACACGCGGCAGCGAGGGCTGGAGCGTGATCGGGGCCGTTGCGCTGATGAGCAGGCGGTCGCCGACCACGCGGTAATGCCGGTTGATCCCGTACAGCATCGCGACCAGCACGGGGATGATCGCCACGACCATCCACGCGCCGAGCTCGAACTTGCTGATGCCCACGACGATCGCGACCACGCCCGTCGCGACCGCGCCCAGGGCGTTGATCGCGGCGCTCACGACCCAGCCGCGCGACCGGAGGCCGAACCAGCGCCGCACCATGCCGGCCTGCGACAGCGTGAACGCGATGA
Source organism: Chloroflexota bacterium (assembly GCA_005882255.1). Taxonomy (GTDB): domain Bacteria; phylum Chloroflexota; class Limnocylindria; order P2-11E; family P2-11E; genus CF-39. The sequence continues at coordinate 746 of VBEZ01000058.1, forward strand.
AGACGCCGACCGTGTACAGCGGAATGAGATTCGTGACGCTCGCGTCGTACACCAGGATGAGGAGCGAGGACACGATGGCAAGGGCGACGATCCCGGTGCTGAAGGCGAGCCGATCGCCGCGCTGCGCGAACTGGCGTGGCATGAACCGGTCCGTGGCCATGATCGACGCGAGCCGCGGGAATCCGTTAAAGGCGGTGTTCGCCGCGAGGATGAGGATGACCGCAGTCGTCGCCTGAACGAGATAGAAATACCAGGAGGTCCCGACCAGCGAGCGCGCCAGCAGGCTGAGGACGGTCTCGGTCTCGCTCGCGTCGGGCGTGATGCCGATCGTCGTCGCGAGGTAGCTGATGACGATGAAGAGCGTCGCGAAGAGCGAGCCCATCGTCACGAGGACGATGCTCGCGTTGCGCTCGGGCGGCTCCTTGAAGGCCTGCACGCCGTTCGAGACCGCCTCGGTACCGGTGAGCGCGACGGAGCCCGACGCGAACGCGCGGAGCACGAGCAGGAGGGTGAGCGGCTGGAGGCCCTCCGGCGCGAACGCCTGCAGCGGCTGCACCGGCTCGGGGATCGAGCCGCTCGCGACACGCCACAGGCCTACGGCGAGAAGACCGAGGACCGACAGCACGTAGAGGTACGTCGGCGCGGCGAAGATGAGCCCCGCTTCGCGGATCCCACGGAGGTTGCCGACCGTCAGGAATGCGACGAGGGCGATCGAGATGAGGACGCGTGTGTCGTGCAGGCCGGGGACCGCGCTCGTGATCGCCGCGACGCCAGCGGCGACCGACACCGCGACGGTGAGGAAGTAGTCCACGAGGAGCGCGCTCGCGGCGATGAGGCCGGCGATGACGCCGAGGTTCTCCTTCGCGACGACGTAGCTGCCACCGCCGCTTGGGTACGCCTTGATGACCTGCACGTACGACAGGACCACGATGGCCAGGACGACGACGATCGCGACGGTGAGCGGCAGCGTGAGCGCGGCGACGGCGCCGATGCCCGCCAGCGCGAGGATCCGCATCGCCTCCTCGGTCGCGTATGCGGACGAGGAGATGTTGTCCGAGGCGAAGATCGCGAGACCGATCTTCTTCGAGACGTGTTCGCTGTGTTCCTCGGCCGTGGCCAGCCGCCGGCCGATGAGCACGCGGCGGACGCTCGTCCACGCGCGACCGAGGCCGGCCTGCGGCTCGAGCGCGGCGTCGGTGGCGACGAAGCCGCCGGTGGTGCGCTTGAACTCGCGCGGGCGAACGATCCGCACGACGCGATCGCCGGGCCGCTGTCCTCGCCGCTCCTCGCGCCGTTCCAGACTCGTTTGCCCTGAGTCGGACGTCGGATCGCGGTCGTCGCTCAAGCGTCCCTCAACAGCGCCGAGTCTAGGGACGCGAGCCTGTTGAGAAGTTGTTTAGGTGATGGCGATGCGCGCGATCTCGGAGCCCCGGTCATCGACGAGGATCGCTTCGCGGAGGCCGACCGCGTCGACGGTGGCGATCGAAACGACGTGTGCGGGAGCCGTGAGCACCTGCGTCACGATCGCGCCGGGACCGGGCCGCGCGAAGGTCGCGTGGACGACGAGTTGATCGCCGCGGCGCTCGATCGCGCTGATGTGGACCGAATAGCCACCGGTGTTCTGCGGACCCTGGAACACCGCGACCATGACGCGGCCGGCCGATGTGGCCACGCCCGCCACGAGGCGCACGATTGCAGCCTGCGACGCGTCGCTCGTACCAACGATGAGCGTCGGGCCGGAATCGTCCCGCGCCTGCGCGGTCGTCGCGACCTCGGTGAACGCGACGGAACGCGACGCTGGCGACGGGCTCACCGCACTGCCGCTGCCGGCGGGGCCGCCACACGACGCGAGCAGGACGAGCGCAAGCGTGGCACTAGACGCCGAACGCGAGGCGATCGGCGAACATCTCCGGGAGCCCGCGTGCGTGGATACGTCGTTGCGTCTCAGCCACCTGATATGGCGAACGATAGAAGGTGACGGTCCGCGCGTCGGTGTCGAGCACGGCGTAGGCCGCGCGCGGGTCGCCGTCGCGTGGCTGCCCGACGCTGCCGGCGTTGACCAGCGTGCGTTCTTCGAGGCCGTAGGCCGTTCCTTCCGCGACATGCGAGGCCTTCGCGCCGGTCACGGTGAGATGAAAGAACGCCGGGATGTGTGTGTGTCCGTTGCAGCAGTGATCGGTCGCCGCGAGCTGGAGTGTCGCGGTCGCCGCGCGCGTCGTCGTCACGTATTCCCAGAGCGGATCGCGGAGACTGCCGTGGCATAAGGTGAAGCGGTCGGCCGTCGCGACGGTCGGGAGCGCGGCGAGCGCGTCGCGATCTTCAGACGAGAGCCACTTTTGATGGAGCAGCGCGGCCTCCGCCGCGCGGTCGTGGAAGAACTCGAGGCCCTCGCCGGTCGCGACGGCGCGGTCGTGATTGCCCTGCACGAGCAGGGCGCCTCGCTCGCGCAGCAGCGCAAGCGTGTCGCCGGGGTCCGGCCCGTATCCGACGGTGTCACCCGTCACCCACAGGGCATCGACCTTCCCGAGCGAAGCGAGCACCGCTTCGAGAGCGACGAGGTTCGCGTGGATGTCGGACAGCAGCCCTACGCGCACGCGGCCTTCGCCTCGGCGAGCGTGAAGCGGTGCTCCA
>VBEZ01000077.1 GCA_005882255.1 Chloroflexota bacterium
CCCAGGCCAAATCCAAGAAAACCGATGCCGAGCGCGTACGTCGCGATCGCCGGCCGCGATCGGCGCGGCAACCAGCCAGCGGCCACGCGTGCCGCGCGCACGGTGACGTCCTCTCGCAGCGGTGCGAGCAGCGCAGCCGCGGCGACCGTGACCATGGCCATCGCGAGGTAGGGAAGTCGGTAACTCTCGAGATCGCTCACACCGAAGCTCGTCCGCAGCAGCGTCGGCACCGCCGCCGCGAGCGAGCCGACGGCCAGCGCGAGGCTCCAGAACGCCTGACTCGCCGCGAACACGCGCGTTCGCTGCGCCTCGCTCGCCTTCTCCGCCAGGAGCGCGTCGAAGCTCGACACGGTGAGCGCCCCGGCTGCGCCGTTCGCGAGGCCGACTCCGCCGAGGACGCTCGCGGCGATGAGCCACACGGGATCGGTCGTGAGCGCGAACACGAGGTAGCTGGGGACCGGGATGAGCGTGCCGGCGACGAGGAAACGCCGCCGGCCCCCACCGGTCGGCGAATACGCCGGAGAACGCGACGATGAACGAGGTCACGAGGCCGGAGACGGTGTAGAGCAGTCCGATGAAAGCCGGCTCGATGCCGGCGCGGTCGAGGTAGAGCGGCAGGACCACGAGCAGGTAGCCCATCGGCACGGTCGAGACGAACGAGCTGGCGAGCAGCAAACGCGTGCCGGGCGGGGCGTAGTCACGCATCGGAGTCAGGCTAGCGCCGTCCGCATTGCGTACGCGGGGTGAGCGGCGTTATCCTCGATCCACTTAGAACTTGTGAACCCCGGCCGGCGGGGCACGCCGTTCCGTCGGCCGCTTACGCGATCAAAGGGGCGTCCGCCCCAGCACGGCGAGCGTCCTCGCGTTCGCGCCACACGGAAAGGAACTTGAGATGCCCGACCCCCTCGTCGTGGGCCTGGTGGCCCTCGTCGGAGGCCTCGTCGGCTTCGTCGTGGCCCTGCTGCTTCGCCGTTCCCTCGCGCTCGGGAGCGAGACGGCCGCCCGTGCCAACGGCGAGCGCCTGGTCGCGGAGGCCCGCGCGAAGCAGAAGGAGATCCTCCTCGAGGCCAAGGACGAGGCCATCACGCTGGCCAAGACCGCCGAGACCGAGAACCGGGAGCGCCGCGCCGAGCTGCAGCGCTACGAGACCCGGCTGGACAAGAAGGACGAACAGCTCGAGGGAAGGCTGGCAGCGGTCGATCAGCGCGAGCGGCGGCTGGTCGAGAAGGAGCTCGAGCTCGAGGCCGACCGCGAGAAGGTCGTTCAGCTACAGGGCGAGCAGCGGACCGAGCTCGCTCGGGTCGCGGGCCTGTCGATGGACGAGGCGCGCGGCCTCCTGCTAAAGCGCGTCGAGGACGAGATGCGCGACATCACGAACCGCAAGGTGCACGACCTCGAGGCGGAGGCCCGCGAGACCGCCGACGTTCGCGCTCGCGAGATCATCACCATGGCGCTGCAGCGTTACGCGGCGGAGCACACCGCGGAGCACACCGTGACGGTCGTGGCGCTGCCCAGCGACGACATGAAGGGCCGCATCATCGGCCGCGAGGGTCGCAACATCCGGACCCTCGAAACGCTCACCGGCGTCGACCTCATCATCGACGACACGCCCGAAGCGGTCGTCGTTTCCGGCTTCGATCCGATCCGCCGCGAGGTGGCGAAGCGCGCCCTCGAGCGGCTCCTGGTCGACGGTCGCATTCACCCCGCGCGTATCGAGGAGATGGTCGCGAAGGCCAAGACCGAGATCGATCAGGTCATGAAGGAGGCCGCCGAGTCGGCGATCTACGAGGTCGGCCTCGCCGGTCTGCACCCCGACCTCGTGCGCCTGTTGGGCCGCCTGCACTTCCGCACCTCATACGGCCAGAACGTCCTGCGGCATTCGGTCGAGGTGGCGCACGTCGCCGGCATGCTCGCCTCCGAGACCGGCTACGACCCACAGACGATGAAGCGCGCCGGTCTGCTGCACGACATCGGCAAAGCCATCGATCACGAGGTCGAGGGGCCGCACACGATCATCGGCGGCGAGCTTTTGAAGCGCTACGGATTCCCGCAGAACGTGATCGATGGGGTCGTCGGTCATCACGGCGACGTCGAGCCTGTGACGATGGTGGGCACGCTCATCTCCGCGGCCGACGCGATCAGCGCGGCACGGCCCGGCGCCCGCAGCGAGATCGTCTCGAACTACCTGCAGCGTCTGCAGGAGCTCGAGAGCGTCGCGAACAGCTTCCAGGGCGTCGAGAAGTCGTTCGCGATCCAGGCGGGTCGCGAGATCCGCGTCATCGTGAAGCCCGAGCAGATCGATGACCTCTCGACCGCGCGGCTCTCGCGCGACATCGCGCAAAAAATTCAAGAGTCACTTCAATACCCTGGCCAAATCAAAGTGACGGTCATACGCGAGACGCGCGCGGTCGAGTACGCCAAGTAGGTCCTGCTGCCGTGAGGGTTCGCGTGGCGCGACCGAAACTCTCTCTACGCGCGGAACCCCATCCCTTCGGGATGGGGACCCCCCGCGCGCGGGGGCCCTCGGTCGCGCACCCGCTCACCCTCACCTCCACTCTCTTCGTTGTCGTCCTCGTCAGCGCTCTGCGCCTCGTTAGACCGTGAGAATCCTTTTTGTCGGGGATGTCGTCGGGCGACCAGGTAGGAACGCGGTAGCGACACTCCTGCCGAAGATCCGCGCGGAGCGCGAGATCGACTTCGCGATCGTGAACGGCGAGAACGCCGCGGGCGGCGCGGGACTGACCGCCGACATCGCGCGCGAGCTCAACGCGAACGGCGCGGACGTCGTCACGAACGGGAACCACGTCTGGGATCAGCGGCAGTTCCTCAACGACATCGAGCTCCTCGCGTTCGCGATACGACCGATCAATCTCGCGCCCGGCAATCCGGGGCGCGGCTGGGTCGTGATCAAGGATGTCCTGGTCGTGAACGCCATCGGTCGCACCTTCATGGCGCCGGCGGACGACCCGTTCCGCGCCATCGACGCGCTTCTCGAGCAGCTCGGGCGCGATGCGCCTCGCGTGCGCGTCCTCGACTGGCACGCTGAAGCGACGAGCGAGAAGGTCGCGATGGGCTGGCATCTCGACGGCCGCTTCTCCGCGGTGGTCGGCTCGCATACGCACGTGCCGACAGCCGACCCACGCGTCCTTCCGCAGGGCACGGCGCACGTTTCGGACACCGGCATGGTCGGTCCGCGCGATTCCGTGCTCGGTGTCGACAAGGACATCATCGTCGCGCGTTTCCGCGACGGTATGCCACGGCGCTTCGAGGTCGCCGGCGGGCCGGTCCAGTTCAACAGCGTCGTGATCGACGTGGACGAGTCGACCGGCCGCGCGCGCTCGATCGAACGGCTCGACCAGGTCATCGGGGAGGAGTGAGGTGAAAGTCAAGGGCGTCGTGTGGCTCGGGAGCCCGACCGATCGGTACGACGACATGCTCATGTTCGCGAAGGATGTCTTGGGATTGACGCCGCGCATCGAGCAGCAGGACTTCGCGGTCTTCGAGCTAGAGGACGGCGACACCTTCGAGATCTTCGGACCCCGGGCGATCGCGGACCAGCACGAGTTCATGAAGGAGCCACTCGCCGGCTTTCGTGTCGACGACATCGTCGCCGCGCGCGCGGAGATGGAGGCGAAGGGCGTCCTCTTCATCGGGCCGATACATCGCGCGAAGGGTGGCCCCAGCGCGTGGTCACACTTCTTCGGACCCGACGGTCACGTGTACTCGATCAACAGCCGGGGGTGAGCACCGGTTACCCGATCGATCTGCACACGCACTCGATCGCATCCGACGGCGCGCTCACACCGACAGAGCTCATCGTTCGCGCCGCGGCCCGTGGCGTCCGCATCCAGGCCCTCTCGGACCACGACACGCTGCTCGGCGTGGTGGAGGCGGTCGCGGAGGGCGAGCGCCGCGGCGTTCGCGTGATCCCCGCGACCGAGTTGAACACCGAATCCGAGTGGGGAGACGTCCACGTACTCGCGTATTTCGTCGATCCGAAGGACGACGCGCTCGAGGTACGGCTCCGCTGGCTGCGCGAGAACCGCGGACGCCGACTCGAGCTGATGGTGGAGAAGCTGAACGGCCTCGGGTACGCGGTCTCGATCGATCGGGTGCGCGAGATCGCGCAAGGTGGGGCACTCGGGAGGCCCCATCTGGCGCAGGCGCTGTTCGAGGCCGGCCACGTCCCGACCTACGACCGCGCGTTCGAGACGCTCATCAGCAAGGATTCTCCCGCGTACGTCTCGCGCGTCGGGCTCGCACCGCTCGAAGCGGTCGCGCTCGTGCGCGAGCACGGCGGCGTCCCGTCGCTCGCGCATCCCGGCACCGTCGAGGGTCTTGAACGCCTGCTGCCGCAGCTCGTCCGGGCTGGTCTCGTCGGCATCGAGTGCTACTACCCCTCGCACACGCCGGCGTTCACCGCGGAGTGTCTGCGTCTGAGCGTGCGCTACGAGCTCGTGGCCACCGGTGGCAGCGATTTCCATGGCCGCGGTGAGCACGGCGCCGACCTCGGAGGCGTTTTCGTGCCGCCGGAAAGCGTTGCCTCGCTCGAGACCCACCAAGCGAGGAGGTGAGCGGTACCATTCCACCGGCTGTGGAAGGGGAGAGCTGATGGCCGGCGCGCTGCGACCCGTCGTTCTCCTCATGCTCCTCGCGTCGGTCCTGTTCGTGCTCGACGGCATCTTGGACGGGGTCTATCCGGGCGGACCCGCGTGGTTCACCGGCAGGTACAACAACCTCGCCGAGATCGCGTACATCTTCGCGATCGTGAATACCGCGGTCGCGTACCTCGTGGCCCGCGGAAGCGAGCGCAGCCTCATGGCGCGTATCGGACTCTCGGCGTTCTTCCTGATCGAGCGTCCGCTCACGGCGTTCATCCTCGGTCCGAAGGAGCTTCCCGCCGTCGTCGTGCACCTCGCGACGGCGCTGGTGGAGCTCGTGATCCTCGTGTCCGCGGTGCGTGTCTGGCGTCTCGGACACTCGGTCGGAGACGCCGAAATGGACAGCCTTTTCGGCCTCCAGAGCTCGTCACCGATGCCCGTTCCGCCCAGCGATGTGGACTATCCGACGCCCCGCCCGGTCGCACCGGGGCTGCCGCAGAAGACGGCCTGGATGCTGGGCATCATCACGATCGTGCTCGCCGCGGTCCTCGTGGCGGACGGCCTCGTCTCCGGCTTCGCGCCGGGCGGACGAGATTGGGGACTCTCCGGTGACGCCTCCGGCTGGCTCGTCTATCTCTTCGCGGTCGTGGTGCTCACCGTCGCCGCGCGCGCCGTGCATGGCGGCATACTCGCATTGCGTCTCCTCCTCGCGACCGCGCTCCTCTTCGTGATCGAACGTGCCTTCAGTCCGTTCGCGCTCCGCGTCGTCGATCCGCTCGCGCTGGTGCTCCATGAGCTCGCGGCGTTCGTGGCCCTCGCTCTGGCGCTCGCGTGCGCGAGCGCGATCCGCGGCCGGCGCGCGAACGCCGAAGGCGGCGTCGCCTCCCTCGAAGCGGCCTGATCCCGCGTGACGACGGTCAAGGAGGCCGCGAACCGCCTGGTGGAGCAGGTCGGCGGCGTCGTCATCGGAAAGCGTGCCGCGACCGAGCAGCTCCTCGCGGCGCTTCTCGTCGAAGGGCACGTACTGCTCGACGACGTGCCGGGAGTGGGGAAGACCACGCTCGCGCGCGCGGTCGCGCGATCGTTCGCGCTCTCGTTCAGCCGGATCCAGTGCACCCCGGACCTCGTGCCGTCTGACATCACCGGTGTCTCGGTCTTCGATCAACGGACACAGAAGTTCGAGTACCGACCCGGCCCACTGATGGCGAACATCGTGCTGGTCGACGAGATCAACCGCGCCACGCCGCGCGCGCAGTCGAGCCTGCTCGAGGCGATGCAGGAGCGCCAGGTCACGGTCGACGAGGCGACGCATACGCTGCCCGAGCCGTTCTGCGTCATCGCGACGCAGAACCCGATCGAGCTGGAGGGAACGTTCCCGCTGCCCGAGGCCCAGCTGGACCGCTTCCTGCTCATGCTGCAGCTCGGCTACCCGAGCGCCGACGAGGAGGACGACATCCTCCGCGTCCACGGTGCGGGCACCGTGTCGACCGACGATCTCCGGCCAGTCCTCGATGCCGCCGCGCTCGCGTCGCTCCGCGACGAGGTTCGCGCGGTGCGCGTCAGCGAGGCGGTGCGCCGCTACGTCGCTGATCTGGTGCGCGCGACGCGAACGGCCGAAGGGGTGGAGCTCGGTGCGAGTCCGCGCGCCGCGCTCGCCCTGTATCGCTCGGCGCAGGCGCACGCCGCGATCCGCGGTCGCGCGTACGTGCTCCCCGACGACGTGAAGGCGCAGGCCACCGCGGTGCTCCGGCATCGTCTCTTCCTCATCGCCGACGCGCAGATGCGCGGACGCACCGGCGCGGCGGTCGTCGCCGATGTGCTCGCGCGGACGCCGGTGCCCGCCGAGGACGCGGCGCGCGCGGCCGGCTGAGATGACCCGGTCCGGCCGCTTCGAGTGGCCGATCGTCATCGCGATCGTTCTCATCGCGGCCATCTCGCGTTCGCCCGCGCTCATCGTGCTGGGTGCCGGCGGCCTGGTCGTGTGGCTCGTCGTGTGGCTGACCGGACGCCTGGCCCTCGTTGGCCTCGAGACGCAGCTCGCCATCGCACCGGATCGCCTCATCGCCGGCGAGCCGCTCGTCGCGACCGTGACGATCATCAACCGCAAGCCGCTGCCGCTGCCGTGGCTCGACCTGCGGCTGTTCCTGCCGGAGGGCATCGAGACGCCCGAGCCGACGCCTGGGCTCGCGCGCGGGTGGGTCAACGCGGGCTTCGCGCCGCGCGGCCACGAGCGGCTCGTCCTGCGGTTCCCGCTCGTCGTGGCGCAGCGCGGCGCGTACGCCGTCGGTCCGATCCGGCTGCGCGGCGGCGACTGGCTCGGGTTCACCGTGACCGAGCGGACGGACCCGGTCGCGACGCAGGTCGTCGCCTACCCGGCGCCGCTCGCCGTCCGCGACCGGCAGCTGCCGTCGCTACGCCCGCTGGCCGAGCTCGCCGTGCGCCGTGGTCTACTGCCCGATCCGCTGCGCTTTCGCGGCGTGCGCGAGCACCGGAGCGGCGATCCGCGTAAAGAGATCCACTGGAAGGCCTCGGCGCGGCTGCGCGAGCTCCAGACGAAGCTGTACGAGCCCGCGACGAGCCTCGACGCGGTGTTCCTCGTCAACGTCGCTTCGTACGAGCAGTACTGGATCCAGGCCGATCCCGAAGCGGTCGAGCTCGTCGTGTCGGCCGCGGCGGACATGGTGCGCATCGCCGCGAACGCCGGACGCCAGGTCGGCCTCGTGACCAACGGCCTGGACAACCTCACGCACGAGCGACCGCGCTCGTCGCTCGGGCGCGGTCCGCATTCGCTCACGCGCGCCCTCGAGATCCTCGCGCGCCTCGGTCCCTATGCGACGAATTCGCCCGAGGCGGTCTTCCTCGGCGAGCGCGGCCGTCTGCCCTGGGGCGCGACGCTCGTCGTCGTCACGCCGAAGATCACCACCGGCCTCGCGAGCGCGATGCTCGCGCTCCGTCGTGCGCACCACCGGGTCCTGGGCGTCAGCGTCGCGCCCGCGGACAGCGCCATGGCCGCGCATCTTCGCGCGCGCGGCGTCGTCCTCGACGTGCTTCATCCCGCGGAGCTCCGCCGTGCGGGCTAGCGCCGCGGTCGCGATCCTCATCGGCGCGCGCTGCTTCGTCGAAGCGGTCGCGTTCACGATGATCGCCGCGCTGGCACACGTCGCCACGACGGGCATCCTGCCCCTGCCGGTCGTGCCGTGGACGCTCGTGCTGTTCGGCGTCGGCATCCTCCTCGTGACGATCCAGCGCGAGGTGAGAAGCGAGCGACGCGGGACGACGATCCTCGTCGTCACGCTCGCCGCGGGCGTGGTGTGGGGTCTCGCGCTGCCCGCGCGCGATCCGGACGGGCTCGCGGTCCTCTCGCGGATGGTGGCGTTCGGCCTCATCGCCGAGGGATTCCTGTGGCGCAACCTGTCGATCGCGCGCGGCGCCGTGCGCTGGAGCGATTCACGCAATGCGCTGCTCTTCGCCGGCACGTGCGTCGGGCTCGCGGCGCTCGCGTCCGGACCGATCGACCACGGACCGCTCGCGGTCCTCGCGCTGCTGGTGGTCGCGTTGTCCGGGCTCGCGCTCTCGCTCGCGCGCACGACGGAGGAGCTCGCTCTCGCCCGCGGCACGCGCGGCGCCGCGCGTACCTCATCCGCGACCGGCGTGAGCTTCGTCGTCGGCATCGTCGCGATCCTCGCGGCCGCGTTCGTCCCCGTCGTCCAGGACGCGCTGTCCGCGTTCGGGACCGCGATCGAGCCGACATTCACGCGGATCGTGTACCTCATCCTGTTGCCGCTCGGATACCTGGCTGCGTTCTTCGTCGAGCTCGTCGCCGCGCTGATCCGCCTCGGAAGGTTCGCTCAGATGCCGACGATCCAGCAGGTCCGCACTCCCGCCGACGACGAAGAGATGCTGCGCCAGATCGAGCAGACCCGACCGATCGTGTTCGGCGCGGTCGAGATGTTCATCGTGCTCGGCGCGGCGCTCGTCGCGCTGTTCCTGTTCGACCGCATGCTGCGCGAGCGGCGGCTCGAGCTGCCCGATGGCGTGACCTTGGAGCGGGGCGCGGCCGAGGGATTCGGTCTTGGCGATATGCTCCGCCGCCTGCGACGTCAGCGCGGCGTTTCGCGTCACGCGCCGCGTGATGACGGAAGTCCCAGCGGTGCGCTGCGCCTGCTGTACTGGCGGTTCCTCAGCCTCGCCGAGCGCACCGGCCTGGGCTGGCGGCAGCCGCAGGAGACGCCGACCGAGCATCTCGCGCGCATCCGAAGCCAGGACGCGCGCTGGTCCGCGGGCGATCCACTCGTGCACGCGTTCGAGGAGCTCCGCTACGGCGAAGCCGCGCCCGACGCCGCGACGCTCGACCATGCGCGCGTCGCGCTGCGCGCGTTGGAGGACGCCCGACGCGCGTCATAGCCGTCGTCGGTCCGACGGCCTCCGGGAAGAGCGCGCTTGCGATGCGTGTCGCCGAGGCCCTCGGCGGCGAGATCGTGTCCGCCGACTCGCGGCAGGTCTATCGCGGGATGGACATCGGCACCGCGAAGCCGACGCCGGATGAGCGCGCGCGCGTGCCGCACCACCTCATCGACGTGGCCGATCCGGCCGATCGCTACGACGTGTTCCGCTACCAGCGTGACGCGCGCGCCGTGCTCGACGCCATCACGGCGCGCGGGCGCGCAGCGGTGGTGGTCGGCGGTACCGGGCTCTACGTGCGCGCCCTGCTCGACGGCCTCGACCTCGCGTCGATACCTACCGATCCGGTCCTGCGCGCACGGATCGAGGCTGACGCCGAGCGTGACGGGGCCGACGTTCTTCACCGGCGCCTGCGCGAGCTCGATCCCGAAGCCGCGGCGCGTGTGGATCCGCGCAACGTTCGCCGCGTGGTCCGCTACGTCGAGGCGGCGCTGCTCACCGGCGGGCTCACCGCGAGCTGGCGGCGCGACGGTGCGGTCCCTTCGCGCAGGATCGGGCTCGCGCCGCCGCGCGAGATCCTCATCGCGGCGATCGAGGCACGGGTCCGGCGCATGGTCGACGGGGGCGTTCTGGAGGAAACGCGCGCCCTGCTCGCGCGCGGCCTCGATCCATCGCTGCCCAGCCTCAGCGGGCACGGGTACGTGCACTGGGCGCGGCATCTTGGAGGCGCACTCACGCTCGAGGACGCCATCGCATTGACGGTCCGCGACACGCGCCGCTACTCGCGGCGGCAGATGACCTGGTTCCGCCGCGACGGCGCGACGCGCTGGATCGACCCCACCGTGGAGGATCCACTGCCTGCGACACTGTCAGAGTGAAGGACACCTCCGAACCGCCCGAGCGCGCATATCTGGTGGCGCTCGACCAGCCGCGCGCGCGTTTCGACGCCGACGATTCCCTCGACGAGCTCGCGTCGCTGGTGGAAGCGGCCGGTGGCGTCGTTGCGGGTCGCGCGGTGCAGCAACGACGCGCGCCCGACCCGAACACCTGGGTCGGGAAGGGGAAGGCCGCGGAGATCGTGGCCGAATGCGCACGGCTGGGCGCCGAGCTGGTCGTCGCCGACGATGAGCTCGCGCCACGGCAACAGCGCGGGCTCGAGGAGCTCACCGGCCGCCGCGTCGTCGATCGCTCCGCGCTGATCCTCGACATCTTCGCTCGCCACGCGCGGACGAAGGAAGGGCGGGTGCAGGTCGAGCTGGCCCAGCTCGAGTACCAGCTCCCGCGGCTGCGCGGCATTTGGAAGGGTCTGTCCCGGCTGGGCGGCGGCATCGGCACCCGCGGACCTGGCGAGTCGCTGCTCGAGACGGATCGGCGTGTCATCGAGCGGCGCCTCATCGACCTCAAGGCGCGCCTCGCCGAGGTCCAGCGGCAGCGCGAGCGCAGCCGCCTGTCACGCAGCCGCGACGGTCTCTTCCTGGCCGCGCTGGTCGGCTACACGAACGTCGGAAAGTCGACGCTGCTGAACGCCCTCGCCGGCGCGACCGTGCTCGTCGCGGACCGGCCGTTCGCCACGCTCGATCCGACGACGCGGCGCATGGCGCTCCCCGGCGGCGGTGCCCTGCTCGTGTCCGACACCGTGGGCTTCATCAACAAGCTGCCGCCGGCGCTCATCGCGGCCTTCCGCGCGACGCTCGAGGAGCTGAACGACGCCGACCTACTCGTGCACGTCGTCGACGTCGGTCATCCGAATCTGCACGAGCGGATGATCGTCGTCCGCGAAACGCTCGCGTCGCTGGATCTCGCGTCGCGCGAGAGCCTCATCGTGTTCAACAAGACCGACACGCTGCGCGGCGCCGAGGGCGATGC
>VBEZ01000207.1 GCA_005882255.1 Chloroflexota bacterium
ACGCGCGCCGCACGAGATCGGCGTCACCGCCGCGCGGCGCGAGCACCCCGCGGGCCGCCTCGATCTCCACGATCGCGCGATCCCCGAGACGAGCGACGCGCCGGAGCAGGATGTCGTCGCCGAACACGGCGCTGGAGAACAGCACACCGGCGAACCCCGCCGCGATCGCGTCCTCCGCCTTGGCGAGCGAAGAGATGCCGCCGGCGAGGCGGCAGGGGACTCCTGCGGTGCGCGCGATGTCGGCGAGCAGATCCGCATTCGCGTAGTCGCCGCGCTCCGCGCCGTCGAGGTCCACGAGATGCAGCTCGTCCGCGCCCTCGCTGACGTAGCGCGACGCGAGATCGCTCGGCGCGACGTCGGCGCCGACAGCGCCGCGATACGCGACCTGCCCGCCACGGACATCCACCGATGGGACGATCACCACGGGCGGCGCCGCGCCTCGGCCGACGTGCGCGGGTAACGCAGCGGAGTGGCGCGGGTCTTGCGCATGACAACGAGGTTGCGACCAGGCAACACGTCGCCGACCCCGAGAGAAGCGGTCGGCACGATGGAGGCGATCTCGCCGCCGAGCGCCGCGCAGGCCTTCTGAGCGCCCGGCAGCTCCGCGTCGACCCGTCCCTTCCACACGATCGCGTCACCGCCGAGGCGGAGGAAGGGGAAGATGTACTCGCCGACCTGACCGAGCGTGCCCACGGCGCGAGCGGTGCCGACGTCGTATCGATCGCGGCGCTCGCGGCCGAGGGCCTCCGCGCGCTCGTTGCGGATCTCGATGTCAGTAAGTCCGAGCAGCGCACACACATCCTCCAGGAAGCGGGCTTTCTTTCCCACCGACTCCACCAGCGTGAGCCGGATATCGGGCAGAGCGATGCGCAGAGCGAGCCCAGGAAAGCCCGCACCGCTGCCCACGTCGATCACGCGTTCGCGGCCGGTCCAGCGCCGGACGGCGAGCGCGGTGAACGAGTCGAGGAAGTGCTTGCGGGCGATGTCCTGCGGCTCGGTGATCGCCGTGAGGTTCACAGACGTATTGCGTTCGATGAGCTCGCTGGCAAGCCGCTCGCAGACCGCCGTCTGCTCGGACGACAGCGTCACGCCGAGCCGCGCCGCCTCGCCCGCGAGCGCGGCGAACGGCGGCGAGGCGACGGGCACGCCGGTATCGTACGTGCGTGCGGATGAGAGCGGCCCGCTTCGGTGTGTTCGCATGCGCCCTGCTGTTCTTCGCGCTCGCGTCGACCGCGTCCGCGGCAACGCAGAGCGTCGAGATCTCGGGCTTCGCGTTCCGGCCTGACGTGCTGTTCATCACCGCGGGCGACACCGTGACCTGGACGAACCGCGACAGCGCGCAGCACAGCATCGTCTTCCTCACCGGACTCGGGCAGACGGAGAGCTTCGGCCTGGGTCAGAGCTCGTCGCTGCGCTTCATCGCACCCGGCACCTACAAGTACATCTGCGGCCTGCATGGTCAGAGCATGTCGGGCGTGGTGGTCGTGAATCCCGCCGAGGGCCCGATCGCCGCGGTGGCGGGGGGCGCGCCGACCTTCGTGCCGCCGACCCCCACGCCGATCCCGAGCCCCGGCGTCGTCGTACGCGGCGCGGACGAGGGTCCGGTGCTGCCCGCGGGCGCGACCGACACGAGCCTCGACGCCGGCCGGGCCGCCGTCTACGCCGGCATCGGCGCCCTGGTCCTGTACCTGCTCGCGCGCGCCGGCTTCCTGCTCCGCCGCCGATGAGACTCAGGGCCGCGCGGCTTGCGGCCCTGGCGTGTCTTCTCCTGTTCATCGCGCTCGCGTCCACCGCGGCCGGGGCGAACGCGAGCGTCGACATCGCGAACTTCGCCTTCGATCCGGCCACCGTGACGATCAACGCCGGCGAGACCGTGACCTGGACGAACCATGACCAGGCCGCGCATAGCGCGGCGTTCGTGAACGGCGGCCCGAAGACTCCCATCCTCACGACCGGCAAGAGCGCGTCGCTCACGTTCACGGTCGCGGGCACTTTCAACTACGTCTGCGGCATCCACGGCGCGGCGATGATGGGGACGGTCATCGTGCGAGCCATCGCTACGCCCGTGCCCACCGTCGCGCCCACCGTTGCACCCACAGTTGCTCCCACGGTCGCACCGACGCTCGCGCCCACGCCGGAGCCGATCACCGCGACCAGCCCGTCTCCGACGGTCACCGCGAGCGCCGCACCAACAACAGCCGCGCCGACGACGGCCGCGTCGGGCGCGATCGCAACGGCGATCGTCGTCGCGGGGCCGCCACAGTCGGCCGCGAGCGACGGCGCAAGCAGCGCGTTCGTCCTCGGCGCGGCTGGTGTCGCCGTGCTCGCCGTCATTGCCGTCGCGTTGATACGCCGTCGCCGCTAGGCGCGCGTCCTGCAAGGCAGCTCCGGTGTGACGAATGAGACAATCGGACGGCCGATGACGATCCTCCGCGCCGTCACACCCGCCGACGACATCGCCGAAGTGCTCATCGACGAGCAGGCGATCGCGGCGAAGGTGCGCGCGCTCGGCGCTGCGATCGCCGACGACTACCGCGGCAAGGATCTCGTCCTCGTAAGCATCCTCAAGGGCGCGCTACCGTTCCTCGCCGATCTGATGCGACAGATGCCGATCCCGCTCGCGCTCGACTTCCTCGAGGTCTCGTCGTACGGCGAGGCGACCGAGTCGAGCGGCGACGTGCGGATCCTCAAAGACCTGGCGAAGCCCATCGCGGGCCGTGACGTGGTCGTCGTCGAGGACATCCTCGACACCGGCCACACGCTCGCGTACGTGATCGAGCACCTCCATTCGAAGCAGCCGGCTTCGGTGCGCCTCTGCACGCTGCTGGACAAGCCCGCGCGCCGCATCGTGCCGATCCAGATCGACTATCGCGGGTTCGAG
>VBEZ01000208.1 GCA_005882255.1 Chloroflexota bacterium
CAAGAGGATGCGTCGGTCAGTCAGCGCGTACGAAGCACCACTCGCTTCGCGCCAAACGCTGATGAAACGGGGCAGGAACAGGAACAGGCCGAACACGATGAACGGGAAGAGGGCCGCCACGATGTACTCCGACGGGTCGCGCGGACTCTGTCGTGCGCTCGAGGCAAGTGATGAGACAAAGAAGAGTGCACCGAACGACGCGAACGCCACGAAGAACAGGTCCAGGCCGCGGAAGAAGCCGCGAAGACCGTTCGGTCGGCCTTCCCAAATCAGTCGCTCGCCAGGCTCCAAGCCCTCGTTCACGCCGCACCGTCCACGACGTAGGTCGGCACGACGCTGCCCGCGCCGGCGGTCACGTTAAGCAGCGCGCTCGATGAGAGACGGGTCAGCACGCCGCCGACCCGGCCCCAGAAGAGGTACGGATCGCAGTCGACGCTGAGGTCGAGGAAGTGCACGCGGTCCAGCAGCACCGGGAACGCCTCTTTTGGCACGTCCACCTTCTCCTGCACCACGAACGACGTCGTGAGCGCGCCGATGAGGGTCTGCTCCCACTCGTGGCGGTCGACGGTCCAGCCGAGCACGACGCCTTTGCCGCCGTACTCGTCGTTCGGCTTGAGCACGAGCCGCTCGCGGTTGCGCATGACGAACTCGGTGAGATCGATCACCTTACTGCCGTAGGTCGTGTGACCCTCGCGCACCTTGCGCGTCCAGGGCACGTGCTTCGCGATCGCGCGTCGCTGCACCGGCGTGTACAGGCGCGCGTACCGATCGTCCGAAAGCAGCGCGAGGCTCATCTTCTTGTGCAGCAGCTTGGCGCGCAGGCTGTTCACCACGGTCACGTCGCCGGCGAGGTAGGCCTGCAGGAGCGGTCGGGCGACCTCCGGCTTCGCGAGCAGCTCCGACAACAGCACGCGCCGGTAGACGACGTCGATCGGGGTGCCTTTCGCGCGGAGCCGTCCGCCACGATGGGTCAGGTCCTCCGGCGCGCAGATGATGGTCTTCACACCGGACTCGGTGAAGGCGCGCTGGAACATGCGGAACTCCGTGAGCGTGGGCAAGCCGGTCCAGTCGACGATCGCGACGGTGCCGACCCTCCGTCCGTGTGCGCGGCGCATCACGGTGAGCTGCTTGCTCGCCGCGCGGAGGGGACGTGCGCGAAAGCGCCTGCGGAAGGCCCGCATCGCCGGAAGACGTTCGAAGATCCGCACCAGCACGTCGTTGTAGGCCATGCCCGCCGGCGACTCAGCGTTGTACTCCACGTAGCGGATCACGCCGTCTGACACGAAGCCATCGAGCCGCGACGACGGCGACGCCGCCGAGAAACCAGGATCCGCGAGCGCGAGACGGTCCTCCGTGGGCGACAGATCGAGCTCACGACGCAGCTCTTCATCACCCAGAAGCGCGCGCTCGAGTCGCGCGAGCGCGCCGTACAGCGACTCGGACGCCGCCGCGTTCGCGGCGTGCTGCCGTTTCGTGACGAGATTCGGCCGCAGCGAGACGCACAGCGGCCGGTCGCCCCACATCGCGCCGCCTTCGCGCTGACCCTCCGCCAGCGTTTCGGCGCATTCCGCCGCCGTCGCCGCGTCCGAGAGGAGCGCGTTGTACGCGACGACGTAGCCCGGCTCGGTGGTCACGTGCGGACGTGCTTCCACCAGCGGTGCTCGCCGCGCCACGGCGGAAGCGCGGTTCCGTTCGCGTAGGCGATGACGAGATCGCTCATCTTCTCGAGCACCCAGTTGAAGTTGTCCTCCTTGATGGAGAACGAATCGAAGTCCGGCGCGGGGTTCAGGAAGTCGATCGCGTAGAGCGTCCCGTCGCGCACCGCGAACTCGACCGTGTCCATGTCATAGCCGAGCGCGTCCACGAGAGCGCGCGCGTCGTGCACGGCGCGATCGCGCAGCTCGCCGTCCACGGGTCGGCTCACGACGTACCGATCGGCGAATGGCGCCGTCGGGTCGTAACGGATCGGAAGGATGTTCGTGCGCCCGATGCAGATGCAGCGGATGTAGTCCTCCCACTTGATGAACTCCTGCAGGATCATCGTCTTCGGGCGATGACCCGGACTCAGGCCGCCCGACTGGTCGTACGCCCAGAGCAGATCCTGCTTGGAGTCGACGCGATACACGTCCTTCCACCCGCCACCGGTGTTCGGCTTGAGGATCGCGGGCAGCCCGACGTACGACAGGATGTCGTCCCAATCGAGCGGGTACTTGAGGTTGCGCAGCGATTGATCGTTGATGTCCGAGATGTACGACTTGTTGGGCAGCACGACGGTCTTCGGCACCGCGACGCCGAGCATCCGCGCGAGCGTGCATTCGAAGAACTTCTCGTCGGCCTCCCACCAGAAGGGATCGTTCACGACCACCGTGCCCATGAGCGCCGCGCTCTTGAGATGCGCGCGGTAGTACGGCACCTCGTGGCTGATGCGATCCACGATGACGCGGTAGCGCGGCAGCTCGAGCTCGCGCGTGCCACCGAGCACGGCGAGCTCCGCACTCACTCCTTGCGCCGCGCCCTTGCGGTTCACCGTCTCGATGAACGGTCCAGGGAAGGTGTTCTCGCGCCCGACGAGAAGTCCGACGATCTTGCTCACAGGAACACGTCCACCATCTCTTTCCAATATGGCCAGTCATGCGCCCAGCCATCCCACACGTGCAAGCTCGCCGGCACGCCCTTGTCCTGCAGCGCCGTCGCCATACGGCGCGACTCCTCGACGTTGGGGTCGTCGCGCCCGCTGGCGATGACGATCTCCGTCGCCCGCAGCGGCTCGAGGTAGCGCTCGTCGTTCAGGCTCGGGAGGCACGTCAGCGGGTTCACGTAATACGCCTCACCCTCGCGCGAGCCGCCCAGCCAGCGCGCCGCGTCGTACGCGCCCGAGAGCCCGATCGCCTTGCGCGCGAGACCCGGGCCGCGCGTCGTGAACGCGAGCGCGTGGAACGCGCCGAACGACGCACC
>VBEZ01000209.1 GCA_005882255.1 Chloroflexota bacterium
TGACACCGTGGATCGTCGCGGCGATCGTGATCTACGTGATGATCGTCGGGACCGGCATCCTGTTTTGGGGCCGCGTCGGACGAGAGATCGACAGTGCGATGGCCGCCGGCGACGAAGCACGCGTGAACGCGCTCCTGCGGAGCCCGCGGAACGTGGCCGTGAGCCGCGCCGAGAACGCGCTGTTCATCACGCTGATCGCGCTGATGGTGCTTCGCCCCGGAACCTGACAGGCGGAAAGTCAGACCGTAGGCGGGTCCGGCCTCCAGAGGTCGATCTCGGGCAGGCCATGCATGCCGAAGATCAGCGATATCTCGCCGGCGTGAAACGAGTCATGAGTGATGAGACGCATGAGCACGGACTGCCGTGTGTGGATCTGCGCTGTGCCTTCGCGAGGGAACCCCTCGGCGAGCATGTCGGGCGTCCATGTGGCAAGACAGCGCTCCGCGATCTTCCAGGTGGTCTCCAGCGCTCCGACCAGCTCGGCCGCGCCTCGCGGCCGCTCGAGGTGATCCTCCCACCCCTCGTGGGCCGGATCGGTGAACGGCGTCGTCTCCGCGCCCCCTTCTTTGAGCACGTCGCAGAGCCAGAACACCCGCGCACCCGCGAGGTGCCCGGCGAGCGCCCAGATCGGCCAGTAGCTGCCTGCCCGCAGAGCGAGCTGATCATCCGACAGCTTCGCCACGCCGTCGATCAGCCGGCGGTTGGCCTTGCGCCAGCCCTCGTAGAAGGGACCGATCGAGCTCACTGCAAACCTCTGTGGGCGACCTCGGGCTCGAACCGAGGACCTTCTCCGTGTAAAGGAGACGCTCTGACCAGCTGAGCTAGTCGCCCGTCATGAGTATGACGGCGCGGTGCGCTCGACCGCGAGCCACGGCATCGGCGGCAGGGGAAAGAGCCGTACGTTCCGACCCGCGAGCACCAGCGCGTCGGCGATGCCCTCGAGCCGGCCGAGCTGCGTCGCGAAGAAATCCATGCGCTCCGAGTCACGTTCTCCGAGAGGCCACTCCTCACCGCCGCGGCGCGCGATGAGCTGCCAGAGCTGGAAGTAGTCGCGCGTGATGTCGTCCGCGCGCTCGGACAGCTGCACGGTGTAGCGGCAGCGCGATAGACGAAGGCTCGCGGTCTCGAACGACGACAGCCGGCCGAGTGCCGCCAGGAAATCCGCGCGCAGGCGTATCGACTCCTCGCTGGTCGGTAACGCACGCGAGCGCCGGTAGGTGCGCGCGCGGAGCTTCGCCTGCACGGAGAGCTCGCGGTGTCGCTCGTCGAGACGCTTGTGGAAGCGCTCGCCGCCGACCGCGATCGTCGACCAGATGACCGGTGCGCGTGGTGGCATGTCGCTCGCGATTATCCTGCGGACGATGCGCCGTTCAAGACTTCCGCGCGCGACGACAACGTGAGATAATGAACGACGCCGCCCTCATCCATGACGTCCTCACGGGCGAGCGGACCATCGCCGTCGTCGGCTACTCCACCGATCCCTCACGACCGAGCAATTCGGTATCGCGCTATCTGCGTGGTCAGGGCTTCCGCATCATCCCGGTGAATCCTCGACGCGGTCGTCGATGACGCGATCGCCGCGAAGATCCCCGCCATCTGGTTCCAGCTCGACCTCGGCAACATCGGAGCGGCGCGGCGCGCCGAAGCGGCCGGGATCGGCGTCGTCTGGGATCGGTGCACCGCGATCGAGCACCGGCGAATGCGCTCCGGCTAGGTCACCACCGGCTGCGCGGGGTGAGGCTGATCTCCTTCGACACGTCTTCGCCGGCGGCGACGCGCGACCAGAACAGATCGAGCTCGACATGCGAGTTGGCCTGCCGCAGGAGCGCGATGAACGGCGCGAAGCTCCGCAGCCGATATGGCTTCGTGTTGACCTTCACCGTGGAGTCACGTCCGCGCGCGACGAAGAACGGCGCCGACACGCCCGAGTGCGCACCCGGGTATCGCTTGGCGTCGATCCGCTGCAGCGCACCGATCGGGACGCGCTCCTCGTGCAGGCCGAAATTCGTGCGGAAGACCACCGCATCGCCCTCGATGTCAAGCGTCGTGAAGTACGCCTGGTTCGCGACGATCGCGATGTTCACCGCGAGCAGGAGCAGCCCGATGACGATCATGACCGGGTCGCTGCCGGCCGCGCCGAAGACGAGGACCGCGAGCGCGGCGAGAGGGAAGAACGTGAACGACGGCCAGAGCAGCCCCAGGTCCGGACGGATCGGGTTCATACCGCGAGTCTAGGTCGACCTTCAGACCACATCGATGGCGAGACGACGCTCGACCTCGGCGAGTGCGGCGCGGACGCGCTCGTCATCGTCCTCGGCAAGGCGCGCGCGATAGAAATCGCGGAGCTGCCGTAGTCCATCACGGATAGCGAGTGGAACGTAGCCGACATCGCCGGTCTGGCTCGCGATACGGAACTCGAGCTCGGCCGCGCGGTAGCAGTTGCGGCAGACGAAGACCGGACGCTCGACGCCGTTGTCGAGGACGCGCGTCGGATGTGCGTCGGCGCTGATATCTTCGGCGCGGCAGCGCGGGCACCGGAAAATGCGCATCGGTCCCGACAGTGTGGCGCGGTGGGCGGTAAAGGAGCTGCTCCCGACCCGCGCGGCCCAAGACCTCCTAACGCTCGCATGGAGCGTGACTGCGCAAGGTGTCGCGCAAGTCTTGTCGCACGAAATAGCTGGCCATTCACGCATTTGTGTGACAACACAGATAGGCAATTCCGTGCGTAGATATCGACATGGGAAAGGGCTGGGCCAAGGGCCTGACAGCCAAGACGGATGCGCGCGTGGCACGCATGGCTGAAGCGCATCGGGGAAAGCTCTATGTCCGCCGAACTCCGTTGGAGAGACTGGGGTGGCGTGTTCGTACCGCAACGACGCTGCCCCTGGCCTGGTCAGATCCGATGGCATACGTCGTTGGGCTGACCGCAACCGACGGCTGCCTCACTTTTGGTCGACGCCGCTCGATCAACTTCAAATCAGAAGACTTCGAGCTCGTGTCGCGTTACTTGGCCCTGCTTGGACGAACGAACACGATCGGCGTGGAGCTGACCCGCGACGGCAACGTCGTTTACCACATCCAGTTCGGCGATGCGCGCCTGTACGAGTGGTTCCGGAGCGTCGGTCTGATGCCACGGAAGAGTCTTGTCCTCGGGGCCATCGACGTCCCCGACTCGAACGTGTCCCACCTCGTCCGAGGACTACTCGATGGTGATGGATCGATCCTGAATTACATGTACCAGGGAACGGGTAAAGCAAGCGGAACGTATGAAGCACTCCGCACGGTCTTCAACTCGGCGAGCCGCGCACACGTCGAATGGCTCCGCGAACGTCTACGGTCGCAGCTGGGGATCTGGGGATCGATCGGCACGCACCAGGCGAACAATCGGATCCATCCGATGCATCGGCTCGCATACGCCAACCACGAGTCGTCTCGACTCCTGCCATGGCTGTATTCGGGACTCGACGTTCCGTGCCTCCATCGCAAGCGGGTCATCTGGGATTCCTACGCAGCGCGCCATGAACTCGACGGTGGATTAAAATGAGGACTCACCCGCCCAGGTGGTGTAATTGGCAGCCACGCGAGTTCGAGGGGCTCGTGTCCGAAAGGACGTGCGGGTTCAAGTCCCGCCCTGGGCACAGACGCCGCGCCGATCACACCCGCACCCTCGCCCACGCACCGCTCCTGAAGCGCGCCGCGAGCAGCGCCGCGCGCACGAAGTAATCGATGGTCACCCCGAGCCAGATCCCGGTCAGGCCGAGTCCGAAGACGAACGCGAACACATACGCAAGCGGCAACCGGACGACGAACCAGTTCACCAGCGACACCATAAGCGGGTAGCGCGTGTCCCCGGCGCCGCGCAGGGCACCGCCGAGCGCGAAGATCAGGGCCTGCGCGGGCTGACCGATGCCGACGACCGCGAGAGCGCCGATGCCGGCCATCACCACCGCGCCGGAGATCGTGAAGATGCCGAGCAGGAAGCTCGGGATGACCAGGAACGTGATGCCCGCGGCGGTCGCCCACACGAGCGCCATCCCCGCGGCTGCCCAGCCGGCGCGGCGCGCGCGCTCCGGATCGCCCATGCCGAGGGCCTGCCCGACGAGCGCGCTCGCGGCCGCGGAGAAACCGATGCACGGGAAGAACGAGAACGTCTCGATCTGGCCGATGATCTGGTGTGCCGCGACGTCCTCGGTGCTGAGTCGAAAGACCAGACCCGACAGAAAGAGGATGCCGAAGCTGAACGTCGCGCTCTCGGCCGCGGACGGGAGGCTGATCGAGAAGAGCACGCGGATCGTCGAACGGCTGAGTCGCCACGGTCCGCCAGCGATGCTGAGGCCGGCGACGCCGCGCCACAGCAGCGCGAGCATCGCACACATCCCAAGCGTCCAGCTGATGGACGAGGCGAAGGCCGATCCCATCGGTCCGATGCGCAGGACATCGATGAACAGATACGCGAGGGCCACGCTCACCAGGACTCCGGCGCCCGACAGGAACATCGGCGTCCGCGTGTCTCCCGCGGCGCGCATCGCGGAGGTGCCGATGAGCCACACGGTCGCGAAGCCGTTCGCGGCGCCAATGACCGCGAGGAACGGCGCTCCGATCGCGACGATCTCGTCGTCCGCGCCCAGCAGACGGAGCAGCGGCGCGGAGAAGATGACGAAGAACACGCCGAACAGCAGGCCCGCGCTCGCGCCGAGCAGCAACGACTGCCGCGTCGCATCCGCGGCCTCCGTCGCGCGGCCCTCCCCCATGCGTCGGCTCACGACCGCGATCGTCCCGATCGCGAGCGATCGCCACACCGGGAACATGAGAAAGAGGAAGTTGCCCGCGGCGCCTACGCCCGCTGTCGCCGTCGCTCCAAGATGCCCGACGAAGGCGAAGACGATCGCGGTCCCGACGGCGCTGAGCGACTGCTCGATGATGCCGGGCCACGCGAGCTCGAGCGCGGCGCGGCTCGGTGAAAGACGCGCGAGCTCCGCCGCTCGCGCGCTCGGGGTCGGTGTCTCTTCTCCCTCGACCTCCTCGACCTGCTGGATGCTCACGCGGTGACGATCACGCCCTGACCCGCTGTCACCTCGCCAATCCGTGTCGCCGACACCTTGTGCACGGAGCGCGCGGTCTCCCACGCCGCCGCGTGCGCGGCGGGCACGCCGACGAGCAGCCCGCCCGAGGTCTGCGGGTCGAGCAGCAGCGTGCGGAGCGCCTCATCGACACCGTCGAACCGGACTCGTCCGCCTTCCAGGAAATGCGCCCTGTTCCGCTCGAGG
>VBEZ01000210.1 GCA_005882255.1 Chloroflexota bacterium
GCATCCAACACGGGTTGGAGCCAGCGGCGGAACATGCGCCGCGATTCTATGAGCGCTAGCGAATGGCGATCGAGCTCGCCCCCGCGGTCACGTGCACCGTGACGCGCGCGGTCGCCGTGCCGTAGCCGGATGTCTCGGCCGAGTTACCGCTCGCCGTGACGCGCGGGTTCGAGCTGCGGAGCGTCAGCACCAGTCCGGTCGTCGTGACGCGCGCCTCCACCCCCTCCGGCACCTCGATGACGATGCTCGATGCGCCGGCGTTCACGTCCACGTTCACCGTGCCGGTCGGCTTCGGGAGCGTGAGCGTGAGCGAGGCCGCACCCACGTTGAGCTCCGCGCTCGTGACCTTCACGTCGCTCAGATCGATGAAGAATTCACCCGCGCCGCCATTGATCGACAGCTCGGTCGGGACGTCGCTCGCGATGCGCGTCTCGACGTCAGTCGTCGTGCCACCCACGCGTTTGTTCCCGATCTGGTCGATGCGCACGTCGGCGTGAGTGCTGGACGTTTGGGGCCCGACGTCCGACCGGCGCAGGCGCAGGTCGGCGCTCGCGCTGTGCGCCTCGACGAGGGTCGCGCTGCCGCCGACAACGCGGAACCGCCCCGCGCCGCCGTTGATCTCGAGTGACATGGCCGTCACGCTCTGCCGATCGACCGAGACGTCGCGCTCGCCGTCACTGCTGCCGCCAAAGATGGGGAACGGGCTCCCGAGGATCGTCGGCTGGGTCGAGAGCAGCACCAGGCCCAGCGCGATCACCGCCACGTCGATGCCGAGCGCGGCGAGCGGCCACCGCCGGCCGATCGCGATGTCGACGCCGCCGAGGATGAGCAGGAGCGGCCACAGGCTCAGGAGCGAAAGCGCGGTCACGCCCGGAACGAGTCCGTAGTTCACGAGCAGGAAGACCAGACCGATCGTGATCAGGACGAGCGGCCAGAACAGGCCGCGGCGCACGTTCATCGCCGCATGCGCTGCGCGAGGAGCAGCGCCCCGATCCCGATGATGACCAGCGGCCAGACCAGATCCCAGCGGACGATGCGGAACACGCCGGCGTTGCCGAACAAGAAGATCGCCCCCAGCGCGATCAGGAAGAGACCGACCGCGGCACGCCTGCGCTCAGCGGCTTCCGGATCGGCGGGTGGCGACGCGATCGGCGCGGTCGCCGTCGGGTCGCTGCTCGCGGCGCCCTCCAGCGTGGAGGTCGTGACACCGGACGTCTTCACGAACGGCGCGGGCTGACCCGGGAGCGGCAGCAGGACGACGAGGATGATGTAGCCGAGCAGACCGAGGCCGCCGGTGATGATCGAGCCGATCACGAAGAAGACGCGGACCAGCGTCGCATCGACCTGCAGGTATTCCGCGATGCCACCGCACACCCCGGCGACCACTCTGTTCGTGTTGCTCCGCTCAAGACGCGTTGACATGGGAGCGCTCGCGGGCACCGCGACCATCGCGAACAGAGCCAGTGCGAAGTCGAAGAGGTCCGCGGCGAGGGTCGGGAGAAGGACCGCGACCGCCGACCACACCGCGACCGCTCCCACCGCGCCGAGGCCAACGGCGACGGCCGCGCTGACGATGGCCAGCCGCGGTCGAACCCGGGCGGCCGCCGCGATGGCGGCGGGATCGAAGCGCGGCGGACGCTCGTCCGCCTCGAGGCGGAGCGCGCGTCGCAGCGTCGTCTCGTCGAGAGGCTCGCTCTTTCTTTCGGTCACGAGCGTACGTCCAGCGAGGCACGCAACAGGGCGCGCGCACGGAGCAGCTGAACGCCGACGGTCGCGGTGGGTCGTCCGGTGACCGCCGCGATCTCCTCCAGCGACAGCTCGCTGAAATACCGAAGCACGACCGGCACGCGATAGAGCTCCGGAAGGCCGGCGACCGCGGCGCGTACGCGTTCGCGCTCCTCGCGCGCCACTAGCGCCTGATCGGGCGTCTGCGCCGGGTCGGGCACGCCGCCCGCGTCGTCCACATTGGTGGTGCGCGCGCGCTCGCGTGTGCGCGAGCGGCCGATGCTGATCGCCTCGTTGGCGGCGATGCGAAGGAGCCAATGCCGCACCGGGCGAGTTTGGTCATAGCGCTCCCAGCTGCGGTAGGCCTTCAGGAACGCCACGCTGGCGGCCTCGCGCGCAGCGTCGCGGTCGCCGAGGATGCGCAGCGCCACTCCGTAGACCTCGTCCTGATGGTCACGGACGGCCTCGGCGAAGGTCACCCGGCCGGCGCTGACGAAGGCGGCGGGAAAGAGCGCGGCCAGGCTCGCATGGGTGGTCATTCTCCGTCCATACGCGCCGGATGCGGCCCTCATTTCGCGAGCTGTCGGAGGGCGGCCTCGGCGCGGCGCGGCACGCTCACGAGCTTCATGCGGGCCGCGCCGCCCCGCTCGACGCGGACGGCGCCGTTCGGGAGGCCGAGCGCCTTCGCGAGCACGGCCACCACCGCGTCATTGGCCTTTCCCTCCACCGGTGGCGCGCTCACGCGGACCAGAAGCGCGCCGTCGCGCTCGCCCGCGACCGCGTTCGCGGACGCGCGCGGCGTCACGCGAATGGTGAAGGTGATGCGCTCGCCGTCGCGGCGGAGCGCGAGCATCAGAACGGCGGGTTCGGGATCGCCGGAGGCAGGAGTCGCAGGATGACGCTGGCCAGGATCTGGATCAGCAGCAGCGCGATGAGCGGTGAGAAGTCCATCCCGCCCGCGATGGGCAGATAGCGGCGGATCGGCGCGAGCACCGGCTCGGTCACGTTCCACACCAGGTCGTTGAGACCGAACGGCAGGCGCATCGGGACCCACGACATGATCACGCGCACGAAGATCGCGAGGACCAGCGCCTGCGCGAGGACATTGACGAACGCTTCGATGAACACGAGCAGGAGGCACGAGCCGCACATCGCTAGAGCTTCCGCGGGACGTCGAGTCGGTAGCGTGATGGCGTCGGTCCGACCTGCCCCTGATAGCTGGAGCCCAGCTCCGGGGATCCGTACGGGCGCTCGGCCGGGCTGCTGAGCGGAAAGAACGACAGCTGGCCGACGCGCATGCCCGGATACAGCGTGATCGGGATGGTGTTCACGTTCGAGAGCTCGAGCGTGATGTGCCCGTCCCAGGCCGGATCGATGAAGCCCGCGGTGCTGTGGATGAGGAGTCCGAGCCGGCCGAGCGAGCTCTTCCCCTCGACGCGTGAGACGACGTCGTCGGAGAGGCGGATGCGCTCGCGCGTCGAACCCAGCACGAACTCGCCGGGGTGCAGGATGAACGCTTCGATCTCGGCGACCTCGACGAGCTCGGTGATGTCGTCGAGCGGACGCGCGAGATCGATGTACGCATGGCGGCTCGAACGGAAGACGCGGAAGAAACGGTCGAGGCGGATGTCGACGCTCGCTGGCTGGACGCAAGATGGGTCGAAGGGATCGATGCCGATCCGCCCCGACGCGATCGCGGCGCGGATGTCACGGTCCGAGAGCACCACGGTCGCGAAGTATGGGCTGGGCTGGGCCTGCGAGCGCGAAGACGGTCTCGCGCAGAGCGGCCCACGTCGCGACCACATCATCGGCACCGTCGATCCGCTCGCGCGCGAAGCCCCAGAGGACCTGGATGGTGCGCGCGCCCGCGGCCTTCCCCATGGCGATGTCAGCGTTCGCGTCGCCGACGACGACGCACTCCTGTGGCGAGCAACGCAGGCGCTCCATCGCGTGCTGCGCGAGGTCCGGCGCGGGCTTCGGTCGGGAGACCGAGTCGCCCCCGAGGTAGACATCGATCTCGCCCGCGATGCCGAGGCCCCGCAGGATGCGCTCGCAGTCCGCGGCGCGCTTGCCCGTGACGGTGGCCTGGAGCAGGCCAAACTCGTGGAACGCGTGCAGCGTCTCGCGCGCCCCCTCGAACAGCTTTGTCGCCGGGATGATCTCGCGGTCGTAGATGTCTCGATACTCGGTGCGATAGCGGATGGCGTCATCCGGCGTGAGATCC
>VBEZ01000078.1 GCA_005882255.1 Chloroflexota bacterium
CCTCGATCACGAGTCCGCGCGAACGCGCGATCGCCAGCGCGTTCACGAGATTGACCCGCTCGGCGCTGAACGTCTCCAGCAGGCCCCTCACGACGGCCGCGCGCAGCGGCTCGGCGTCGAGCTCGAGCAGCTTCCCGGAGTACGCGAGCTGGAGCTTCGCCGGCCGCTCGTCGAGCAGCTGCGCGACGAGGGCGCCGACGCGCTCGCCGAGACGCAGCCAGGCGCTGCCACCGGCCTCATCGGAGGGCGGCCGCGGCGCGTTCACCGCGAAGCGCGCGGGATGTCCGTCGAGCACGTCGAGGATCTGACGCACGACGTCGACCGCGACGTTCACCTGCGCTTCGGCGGTCGAGCCCGCGATGTGCGGCGTGAGCACGGTGCGCGGCGCGCCGCGGATGGGGGAGTCGGCCGGCAGCGGCTCGCTCGGGTAGACGTCGAGCGCGGCGCCGGCGATCGTTCCGGCCTCCAGCGCGGCCGCCAGCGCCGCCAGGTCGACGACCTCGCCGCGCGCGCAGTTCACGATGACTGCGGTCGGCTTCATCTTCGCGAGCGCGTCGGCGTTGATGAGGTTGCGCGTTTTCTCGGTGAGCGGCGTGTGCAGCGAGACGAGGTCCGCGCTGCGGAGCAGCTCGTCGAGCTCGACGAGCTGCGCGCCGGCGGCGCGGGCGCTCGCCTCCGTCGCGAACGGGTCGTGCGCGATGACGTGCATCTCGAAGGCGGCCGCGCGGCGCGCGACCTCCGAACCCACCCGCCCGATGCCGACGAGCCCCAGCGTCTTGCCGCGCAGCTCGCGGCCGATGAACTTCGATCGCGTCCACTCGCCGGCGCGGACGCTGCGGTCGGCATCGGTGATACGCCGGAGGAGTGTGAGCGCGAGCGCGAGCGCGTGCTCGGCCGCGGCGACGATGTTCCCGAGCGGCGCGTTCACGACGTACACGCCGCGCGCGGTGGCCGCGGGCACGTCGATGTTGTCGACACCCACCCCGGCGCGCCCCACCACCGCAAGGCGCGGGGCGGCATCGAGGATCTTCGCGGTGACCTTCGTCTCGCTGCGCACGATCAGCGCGTCGACGTCGGCGAGGTGCGCTGCGAGATCGGCCTCGGACAGACCGGTCGTCGTTCGGACCTCGCAGCGTTCGCGGAGCAGCACGAGGCCGTCCTCCGCGAGAGGATCGGCCACGTGAACGATGGGCAGGCTGCGCCGCGGGACGTCGTGCGCGCGGGTCTCGCTAGCGACGGCTCCCAACGGTGTCCGGACGGGCGCCGCCGCGGGCGCCGGAACGCGTCGGCTGCGGCGCGCTCTCCGCGTACGCACGCAGCGCCGCGGCGATCGCCTGACCCGGCTCGACCGGCTGATTGAAGTCGCGCAGCGCGAGCTCCAGGGCGCTGAAGAAGTTCAGGATGTCCTGCAGCGTCACGAAGCCGAGGTGACCCACGCGGACGAGCTGACCGTCGAGCTTGCCCTGCCCGCCGGCGACGATCGTGTCGTAGTCGTCCCGCAGGACGCGGATGAGGTTGCGCGCGTCCACGCGCGTCGGGGGACGGAACGCGGTGACGGCTGGAGATGCGTGCGCTTCGTCGGCGAACAGCGTGACGTTGAGCGCCTGCAGGCCGCGACGGGTCGCGCGCGCGAGGTTGGAGTGACGCCGGAGGATCGCCTCGAGCCCTTCCTCGGCCATGAGGCGGAGCGCCTCCTGCAGCGCGATGTACACGCTCACCGCCGGCGTCGCGGGCGTCGAGCCCTTCTCGAGCGCGGCCTTGGCTGCCGCGAGGTCGAAGTACGACTTCGGCAGGTCGGACTTCTCGTAGAACTTCCAGGCGCGCTCGCTCATCGTGACGATGGACACGCCGGGCGGCGCGCCCCACGCCTTCTGCGACGCGGTCATGCACACGTCGATGCCCCACTCGTCGATCTCGAGCTCGGCCGCACCGGCGCCGGAGATGCTATCGACGATGAAGAGCTTGCCGGACTCGCGGACGACCTCGCTGATCTCCTTGATCGGATTGAGGACGCCCGTCGATGTCTCGTTGTGCTGGATGAGGACCGCCTTCGCGCCGTCCTTACCCTTTTCCTTCGCGAGCTCGTCGCGCACGAGCTCCGGCTCGACCGCGCGGCCGAGCGTCACATCGATGCGGCGCGCATCGACGCCATACGCCTTGCAGATCGCGTAGAAGCGCTCACCGAACGCGCCGTTGATGAACACGAGGACCTTGTCGCCGCGCGACAGGGTGTTCGCGATCGCGGCTTCCATCGCGCCCGAGCCGGACGCGGTGAGCGTGAGCACGTCGCCCTGCGTCCGCAGGAAGTCCTGGAGCGCGCGCGTGAGCGCGGCGAGCAGCGCGGCGAACTCGGGGCCGCGGTGATTGATCATCGGTCGGGCCGATGCGGCGAGCACGGCCTGCGGCACCACGGTCGGTCCTGGGATGCGGAGGTTCTGGGGGCGGTACATGTTCTCTCCCTCTAACCTGACAGGCGGAGGTGGACTCATCGAATGATGCCAGCCCACCGGTCTTGTAACAAGGAGAGAAGCGAGCATTTCTGAACCGAAATTCGCTCCGTCGATCCTGAGCGCCGACTTCACCCGCCTGGCGGAGGCCGTAGGCGCGCTCGAACGAGGCGGGGCGGACTGGGTCCACGTGGATGTAATGGATGGCCACTTCGTGCCGAATCTCACATTCGGGCCGAAGATGGTGGCCGACCTGCACCGGGCCACGCGCCTGCCGCTGGACGTCCACCTGATGATCGAGCGTCCCGACGACTGGGTCGACCGATACGTCGACGCGGGCGCAGCGTACGTCGTCGTGCACGTCGAGGCCGCCCGCGCCGTCTCGGCGACGCTCTCCCGCATCCGCACCCGTGGCGCCAAGGCGGGGATCACGCTCAGCCCCGCTACGCCGGTCGAGGCGATCCTCCCGTATCTCACCGAGGTCGATCTCGCGCTGGTCATGAGCGTCAATCCCGGATTCGGCGGGCAGAAGTTCATCGAGAGCGCGATCAGCAAGCTCCAGCGCCTGCGAAGGGAGATCGACGCACGCCACCTTGCGGTCGAGCTGGAAGTCGACGGCGGCGTGAAGCTCGATAACGTGCGCCGCGTGGTCGAAGCCGGCGCGAGCGTCGTCGTCGCCGGGTCGGCGGTGTTCGAAGCGCCCGAGGGCGTCGAGGCCGCGCTGAAGAAGCTCCGCGCGCTGGCGTGATCCGCAGATCCGCCGTCGCGGTCGTCGTCATCGCGGTCGTATCGCTCGCCGCGTGGGCCTTCGTCATCCGGCCCGTGCTCGACACGCCGGAGCGCCGCGTCGGGGCGTACCTCGCCGCGACAAGCTCGGGAAACGAGGGCGCCGCCCTCGATGCGTGGGTGCCGTATCCCGCCACCGTCCTGATCAGCGACGAGCTTCGCGCGCGGCGTGCCGACCTCACGCGGGAGCTGACCACGTTGCGCGTCGGCCGCAGCTACGCCATCCGATCCGTCGATTGGTGGCGAACGTGCTGCGAGCCCGGGCGCGTGGACGGCGAGCGGAACGCGGGTCTCGCGCGGATGCACGTCGTCGTGATCGATCAGGCCGGCGCGGAGCACCGCCTGGTCTTCGAGGTCTGGGTGAAGAACCTCGTGTGGTGGGGCGACGCGGCAGGCGAGACGGTGAAGGACTGGACGCTCTACGAGGTGCATCGCGAAGGCGAGTCGTGCCACTTGGCCCGGCCGCCCTTCGGCTGCTAGCCGGGAGCCGGCCGCATCACCGCGATCTCCACCGCCGGCGACCAAGGAAACCTGATCATTCGCTGCCCGGACGCCGGAAGCGCCATTCCGGTCACTGACGGGCAGGTCACGATCGACGGAGTCGTCATGCGCGTGGCGGCGGATCTCAGCGTCCCGGCTGCCGCGGATGAGGGGATGACGGCCACGATCGATGTGCAGCTTCCGGACTCGCCTAGCCACACGAGCCCCTCGGTCCAGTGCACGCGTATGCGGCTTGTGGAGCAGAACGCGCAGTGGGACGTGGTTCCCTCACGGATAGAGGAAAGCTACGACGGCACGACTGCGCGAATCCGATCGACCGCTCGCGACGGACCTCACTGGCGTCTCGAGGACGCCATCGACGTGACGATCTGGCTGAGGACCACGAGCGGTCGACACGTCCTCACGCTCAGCCAGCAAACCATCCACCGCCCGGGCTAGCGCGAGCGGTCAGGTGCGGGCGATCTCCAGCGTGCGACGCGTCGTCTCCGCGACCTTCTCCCACCGCTTACGGAATGCGCTGTACGCCATGTCATCGAGGCCGATCCGTAGCGTGTAGCACGACAGGCGCTCGTCGAAATGCGGCACGTCGAGTCCGATCGCGTCGTAATGCGCGCGAGCCTCGGATGCGAAGTCGATGTTGCGCCATGCTGAGAACCACGGCTGATAGAAGACCAGGTTCGCGACCTCAAAGAGGAAGTCGCCGTACGTCGAGCTGCCCCAATCCAGGACCGCGCTGATGCGGTTGCCCTCGACGAGCACGTTGCGGTTGATGAGGTCGTTGTGAATGAGGTGTCGGTCCTCTGGACAATGATCGACGCGCTCGCGTAGTCGCGCGTAGCCCTCTTCGAATGCAGCGAGGCTGGTCGGCGAATCTTCGAGCAGTTCGCGCCATCCCGGCGCGCCGCGGGTCGCCGGCTGGTCGACGAAACCGAGCAGCCACTCGCGCCAACCCCGATGCGTGGTGCTGCCGTCCGCCCGCCATCCGCCGTAACCCGACGCCGCCGGCAGGTCGACGGCGCGCATTGCGTCCATTGCGGCGAACAGCGATGGGAGGACGCGCCGCATCCGCGCGTCGTCAAGGCCATCGATGTACTGCCCGGGCATCCGCGGCGCGACCGCATAGAAGCCCTCGAGCGCCGGACCCCACTCGTTGATCTCGGGGATCGGTAATGCTGTCGACGAGTACCGCGCGGCGTACGCGTCCTTCTCGAAGTCCTCGTCGTACACGCTGAAACGCGCGACGAGATCCGCATCGGCCGTCTTCACCGAATACGCGGCGGACCATTCCCCGGGCCGCATGACCGCGACCTGCGCTGCCGATCCAAAACGGTCGCGGAGGAACTGCATCTGGGCCGCGTGCGGATCAGTCTTCGTCGCCAAGACCCAGCTCCCCGAGGCGCTCGTCGCTGATGCCGAAGTGGTGCGCGATCTCGTGCACCACGGTGTCGCGGACGATATCGGCCTGCCGTCGCGGCGAAGCGCTGATCCGCTCGATCGGCCCGCGGAAGATGCTGATGCGGTCGGGCAGGTACGGCTCCATCGAAGCGCGGTCGGTGAGCGGGACGCCTTCGTAGAGACCGAGGAGCTCACCGCCGTCGCGCCGCTGGTCCGGCGACGGCTCGTCCTCGACGACGATCTCGATGTTGCGCATACGGTCGCGGAACTCCGCCGGGAGGTCATCGAGCGCGCGCGCGACCAGTCGCGCGAAGCGGGCCCGGC
Source organism: Chloroflexota bacterium (assembly GCA_005882255.1). Classification (GTDB taxonomy): domain Bacteria; phylum Chloroflexota; class Limnocylindria; order P2-11E; family P2-11E; genus CF-39. The sequence continues at coordinate 5,454 of VBEZ01000078.1, forward strand.
GAAGGTGTGACACGTTCGCGACTCTAGCCGTCGGGCTAGGCGGCCTCCTGCTCCTCACCGAGCGCGGATCGAAGACGCCGCAGCGCACGAGCGCGGACGCGACAGACGCCCGATTCCGAAAGCCCGACCTGCAGGCCGATCTCGCGCAGGGTCAACCCGCGTCCGTACGACAGCACGATCACGCGGCGCTCCAGCTTCATTAAGGCGCGGAGCTCGCGCGCCACTCCGTCCCAGCGCGGATCGGGGTGCGTCCCTTCGGCGAGGATCGCGTCCGGCGAAGCGATCCCGCCGTCGCCCAGCTCGGCCAGCCGGTCGAGCGAGATCTCGACGTAGGGCGGCGGGAGGTCTTCCGCGATCCGCCGCGCTTCGCGGTACGCGCGCCGGGCGGAGCGGGTGAGCGGGTCGCGTTCGCGCAGCGCGTCGAGCACCTGACCCCGCACGCGGCGGGCGGCGTAGGCGCCGAACGAAGCGCCGAGGTCGCCGCGGTAGCGCTGCGCGGCCTGCACCAGGCCGACGACGCCCCAGGCGATCAGGTCCTCGCGGTCCGCCCCGCGGCAGCGCGGATCGAGCGACCTCGCCGCGACCGCCCGGGCGAAGGCAAGGTGCGCGATGATGCGCTCGCCGCTCGCCGATCCGTCCATCTCTCTCCCCGGGGCGGACCGTAGTGAGGCTCCGAAAGGGTGTCAATAGCGAATTGACGCAGATATCCACAGAAGCCGAGCGGTTCTTTGACCGGTACGCGTATCCCGACTGGCTACGCGCCCACAGCCTGGTGGTCGGTCGGATCGCCGAGACGCTCGTCGCCGCGCGCGATGACGTCGGCAGCGCGGCCCGCGATGTCGCGCTTGCGGGATATCTCCACGACATCGGCAAGAGTCCCCTCGTGGCCGGCGACGCGCGCGAGCACAACGAGCTGTCGGCGCTGATCCTCGCCGCCGAGGGCCTGGCCGGCGCCGTCGAGCCCGCGCGCCGGCACGCGATCTACACCGTGCTCGATCCCGCGACCGCGCCAGCCACGCTCGCCGACAAGATCGTGTACGTGGCCGACCGTCGCGGGGGCCTGCGCGTCGAGTCCGTCGCCGTGCGCGCCCGTGGCACCGCCGAGCGGCATCCCGGTTTCGCGGCGCAGATCGAGCGCGCCCTACCCGCGGCGAACGCGCTCGAAGCCGAGGTGTTCTCGGGCCTGCCGTTTGCACCGGACGAGCTCGAGGGACATCTCATCAGGTGAGCGACTTCTTCCGGCTGCAAAAACGGATCGACGAGCTCTCCGCGATCGGCGCGAGGGACGGCGCGGTCACGCGCCTCGGGCTCACCGCCGATGAACAGGCCGCGCGCGATCTGGTCGCCTCGTGGTGCGCCGCGCGCGGCGCGCAGGTTCGTCGCGACGCGGCGGGAAACCTGTTCGCGCGTTTTCCCGGCGAGCGTGAAGGCGATCCGGTGGTGCTCGTCGGTTCGCATGTCGACTCGGTGCCCGAGGGTGGTCGATTCGACGGCGCGCTCGGCGTGATCTGCGCCGTCGAGGCGATCGAGTCACTGCTCGACGTGGGCACGCGTTTCCAGCGACCGGTCGAGGTCGTCGCCTGGGCCGACGAGGAGGGAGCGCGATTCGGCATCGGCCTCTTCGGATCCGCGGCGGCGTTCGACCGGCTTCCGGCCCGTGCGGCGGAGCGGGCGGATCGGAGCGGCGTCTCCGTCGCCGCTGCGCTGCGCGCGCTTGGCGAGCAGGGCGATCCCGCGCTCGCGCGACGCGATCCGCGCGAGATCGCCGCATATCTCGAGCTCCATATCGAGCAGGGTCCGAAGCTCGCTGAGGCCAACCGTCCTCTCGGCGTGGTGAGCGACATCGTGGGCATCGTGCATGGCCGCGTCACGGTGAAGGGCCGCGCCGACCACGCCGGCGCGACGGTCATGACCGCGCGTGCGGACGCGTTCCTCGGTGCCGCTGAGATGGCCCTGGCGCTCGAGACGGCCGCGCGATCCCGCGAGAACACAGTGGGCACGGTGGGGGAGGTCGGCGTGCGTCCGGGCGCGAAGAACGTGGTGCCGGGCGAGTGCGTCTTCACGATCGACGTGCGCGCTCCGGAGCAGTCGCGCATCGATGCCGTGATGGCGGACTTTCGCGATGCCGTGAAGCGCGTGTCCGAAGCGCGCGGACTCGAGACGTCCGTCGATCTCTTCAATGCGATCCCGCCGACGCCCCTCGACGCCACCATGCGCGACCTGTTCGCCAGGGCGGCGGCCAGCGTCGGCGTCGAGGCGCCTGTTCTCCCGAGCGGCGCGGGGCACGACGCCCAGAACCCCGCCCTCGCGGGAGTCCCGACCGGCATGCTGTTCATCCGCTCGACCGGGGGCAGTCACACGCCGCGCGAGTCGGCGGCGACCGTCGACGCGGCGCTCGCCTCCGACGCGCTCGCCTTCGCGCTTCGCCGCCTCGCGGGGTGATAACGAGCGCCTAGCATTCACCCCGTGTTCGCTGGTCAATTCGCGGGGTACTGGCGGGACGGGAAGCGCGTCGTCCTCGACCGCAACGCCGTCCTGCCTGATCGCTGCATCAAGTGCAACGAGCCGGCAAATGGGTACCGGCGAACGGTGAAGCTGTCGTACGTACCGACGAGCCGTGAGCTCATGTTCGGCGCGTGGGCGTACCTCTCCGCGAAACGCGCGCAGCTCGATATCGGACTCTGCGAGCGGCACCGTCGCTCCCGTGCGGTGACGGTGGCGCTCAGCTCCGTCGCCGTGATCCTCGCATCGTTCATCGTCTTCACGCAGGTGCGGGCGACGGACATCACTCTTCCCCTGCTCGCGACAGTCGGCCTCATCGGCGGCGTCGCCGGACTCTTGTATGCGGCTGTCGGCGGCCGCCTCGTGCGCGCGACGAAGATCACCGATACGCACATCTGGCTCAAGGGCGCCGGCGAGCCGTTCCTCGCGTCATTGCCAAACCCGCCCGCGGTGGGCGCCGACGGAGCGCTGCCCACGCTCGCGGGAACGACGGTGATCCCCGTGACGCCCGCCGACTCGGCGGCGCAGGCGTTCCGCGATGTACGGAACGGCGCGCTCCTTTTCCTAGTCGGCTGTCTCGTCACGGCCGGAACATACGTGTTGCTGCCCGGCAACTACATCATCGCGTGGGGCGCGGTCCTTTTCGGGCTCGTGAGGCTCGTGGGCGCTCTCCGGACCTATGTGCTTGTCCCCGCCGAACTCCGCACCAGTCAACAGGTGCTCGCGCTCGTCGGGATCGTCGGCCTCGGTGTCGTCGCGGGCGGATGGGTCGCGATCGAGGAGACGCAGTCGAGTGCGTTCGACGCCGCTGTCACCAAGGCAGCGACCTTCCACACCCAGGGCTCGACGCTCTTCGTCGAGGTCGCGAATCGCGAGGGCCCGTGGACGGCTCAGGACGCGACCGACATGCGCAAGGTGGCGTCGCTCTACGGACAAGCCGCGGGGACGCTCGCGGTCTCGCAGGCACCCGCCGCCTACACCTGGTACCGCGACGGCCTGGTCCGCAACTTCCGGGAGGCGGGAGACATCGCGACCCAGCTCGCGGGCCTGACCAGCGCGTCCAGCCAGAGTGCGTTCGACGCTCTGTTCGCGCGCTGGACCGCTCGGGTCAACGACCTCAAACAGCTGCAGGCGCGGCTGGACGCTCAGTAGGCGCTGCCGGAGGAGGTCGGGCGCTATATGCTGCTCGCCGCCAGTTGACGTGAACTGGCAAAGGCGGACTGCGGGGAGGCGGCGTGGCGACGACCCTCGGGCGATATCGCATCGGGGAGCTGGCGGCGAAGGTGGGACTGACCGAGCGGACGATCCGCTACTACGAGGAGCTTGGTCTGCTCGAATCGGTGAAGCGTCTCGACGGCGGCGTGCGCGTCTACACCGACGACGACGTTCGCCGCCTCAAGTACATCGGCAAGCTCAAGATGCTTGGTCTCACGCTGCAAGAGATGCTCGAGCTCGAGCGCATGTATCAGCGGCATCGTTCCAATCGCAACGTCCTGCCACGCCTCATCGAGCTGCTCGATGCGCACCTCGCCACACTGAGCGATCGCATGAGCGAGCTCGGCGCGCTCCGCGACGAGATCCGCGCGTACCGCGAGCACGTGACGCAGCGGCTTTTGGAGAACGACGATGAGTGAGGTCGTGATCGTGGGCGCGGCGCGCACGCCGATCGGCGCGTTCCTCGGCGGGCTCGCGCCGCTCGCCGCTCCGAAGCTCGGCGCCATCGCGATCCGCGCCGCCCTCGAACGATCCGGCATCCCGCTCGACACGATCGACGAGGTCTATATGGGTAACGTGGTGCAGGCCGGCGTCGGACAGGCGCCCGCGCGCCAGGCCGCCCTCGGTGCCGGGCTGCCGCCGAGCGTTCCCTGTACCACCGTCAACAAGGTGTGCGGCTCGGGCCTCAAGAGCGTCATGCTCGCGTCGTCGCAGATCCTCGCCGGAGAAGCGCGCTGCATCGTCGCGGGTGGCATGGAGTCGATGTCGAACGCGCCATACCTCGCGCGTGGTCTGCGCAGCGGTCTGTCGCTCGGCGAGCACGTGATCGAGGACGCGAATCTCGTCGACGGACTCGTCGACGCGTACGGCGGTGGGCACATGGGTCTCGGCGGAGAGAAGGCCGCGGAGTGCTGCTCGCTCACGCGCGAGGATCAGGATCGCTTCGCCGTGCGCAGCTACGAGAAAGCGCTCGCCGCGCAGCGGAGCGGCGCGTTCGACGACGAGATCGTGACGGTCGACGTTCCCGGGCGGAAGGGCGTCGTCACAACGGTCGCGAAGGACGAGACGCCGCGCGAGACGAGCCTCGACGCGCTGGCGAAGCTCGCGCCCGCCTTCAAGCCCGGCGGCACCGTCACCGCCGGGAACGCGTCGAAGCTGAACGACGGCGCCGCGGCTTTGGTGGTCGCGTCGGCGGAGCGCGCGCGCGAGCTGCGCGCCGCGCCACTGGCGCGCCTGATCGCGCAGGGCCAGTACGCTCGCGAGCCCGAGTTGTTCCTGCTCGCGCCGAGCGGCGCGATCAAGCGCGTGCTGGAGCGCGCGGGGTGGACGATCGGCTCGGTGGATCTGTTCGAGGTGAACGAGGCGTTCAGCGGGATCGAGGGCGTGCGCCGCGAGCTCGGCATCCCCGAGGAGCGGTTCAACGTGAACGGCGGCGCGGTCGCGCTCGGGCATCCGATCGGCGCGTCCGGCGCGCGCCTGCTGGTGACGCTGCTCTACGCCCTGCGCGCCCGGGGGAAGCGGCGAGGCATCGTCTCGCTGTGTCTCGGCGGCGGCGAGGCCGTCGCGCTCGCGGTGGAGGCGACATGAGCGACGAGCACGCGCCCGGGCTGGGCCCGGTGATGGCGTTCACCGCGAAGCGGGCGGAGGTCGTGCGCTTCTACACCGAGATCGCCGGTCTCAAGGCGGAGACGGAGCCCGATGCGACCTGGCTCGCGGCCGAGAACGCGCAGCTCGTCGTGCACGATCCCGACGACCGCCAGACCGAGCCGGATGTGCGCGGACAGCGCGGCTTCGTGCTGTGGTTCGGTATCGACGACGTCGCGACGGCGTACGCGCGCGCCAAGGCCGCGGGGTGGGCGATCGGCGAGTTCCACGGCGACTACTTCTTCGCGCGCGACCCCGACGGCCGCTACGTCGGCATCCACGCGAACGAGGAGCACGGCCATGGCCACGACCACTGAGGCCGCGACCGGCTTCGACCTCGCGCTGACCGAGGAGCAGGAGCTCGCGCAGCGCACCGCGCGTGACTTCGCGCGCGAGAAGGTGCTACCGCGGGCGCGCGAGATCGACGAGCAGGGCAAGGTGCCGCGCGAGCTCATCGCTGAGATGGCGTCGCTCGGCTTCCTCGGGATCTACGTGCCCGAAACCTACGGCGGTGCGGGGCTCGACGCGCTGAGCTACGCGCTCGTCAGCGAGGAGATCAACCGCGCGTGCGCGTCGACCGGCGTGGTCATGTCGTCGCACGTGTCGCTCGTTGTCGATCCGCTGCTGCATTACGGCAGCGACGCGCAGAAGGATCGCTTCCTGCGCGCGCTCGCCACCGGCGAAAGGCTCGGGTGCTTCGCGCTCTCCGAGCCCGCGTCCGGCAGCGACGCCGCGGCGATGCGGACGTCCGCGCGGCGCGACGGCGACGCGTGGATGCTGAACGGGACGAAGAACTTCATCACCAACGGGGCGAGTGCCGATATCGCGGTCGTGTTCGCGCAGACGCAGCCCGACGGCGGGTCGACCGGCGGAAGCGAGCGCGCGAAGGCGCGCCACCGCGGCATCGCGGCGTTCATCGTCGAGAAGGGCACGCCGGGATTCAGCGTCGGCAAGCTCGAGCACAAGCTCGGGATCCGGGGTTCCGACACGGCGCAGCTCCTGTTCCAGGACTGCCGCGTTCCCGCGGCGAATCTCCTGGGCGGTGCGGGCGAGGGCTTCAAGATCGCGCTGTCGACGCTCGACGGCGGTCGCATCAGCATCGCGGCGCAAGCGGTCGGCATCGCGCGCGCGTGCCTCGAGGACTCGCTCGCGTACGCGAAGGAGCGCGAGGCCTTCGGCAAGAAGATCGTGGAGTTCCAGGCGATCCAGTGGAAGCTCGCCGACATGGCCACCGAGATCGACGCCGCGCGCCTCCTCGTCTGGCGCGCCGCGACGCTGAAGGACCGCGGCGAGGACCACATCCTCGCGGCGGCGCAGGCGAAGCTGTTCGCGAGCGATGTCGCGGTCCGCGCGGCGCGCGAATGCGTGCAGATCTTCGGCGGTTACGGCTACCTCACAGACTTCCCGGCGGAGCGTCACTACCGCGACGCGAAGATCACCGAGATCTACGAGGGGACGAGCGAGATCATGAATCTCGTCATCGCCGAGGAGATCCTGAAGGAGTGAGCCCTCCGACCCAGGGCATCTGGGCGATCGTGCTCCTGGTCCTCACGATCGCGGCGGCGGCCGTGTTCGGCTACCGCGTGCTCGGTCTCTACCGCCTGCTTCGACTCGGTCGCGACGAATCGCGCGTCGATCAACCGTGGCGGCGCCTGCGCGACGAGATCGTCGTCTACCTCGGACAGCGCAAGCTGCTGAAGCGCCCGTACTACATCCGCGGCGTCGGTCACGCGCTCATTTTCTGGGGCTTCCTCGTGATCACCTGGGGCAGCGCCGACCTGCTGCTCCGCGGCATCGTCGGCTGGCAGCTGCCATTCACCGACACGGCCGCCTATGCGTGGATCCTCGATGTCTTCGCCGTCGCGGTGCTGGTCTCCGTCGTCGTCGCGGTATTCCGCCGGGCGGTGCTGCGACCGCCGCGCATGCATCGTGTGCCCGAGGGCTACGTCATCCTCACCCTCATCGGCTTCCTGATGCTCACGCTGCTGGTCTTCGAGTCGGCCGCGATCGCGGCGACGAGGGACGAGCTCGGGCAGCTGCTGCGCGTGTTCCCGCCCGTCGCAGCGGCGCTCGCGCCGCTCATCTCGACCGCCGCGGGCCCCGCGATCTTCGCCGGTGCCTGGTGGGCGCACGTCGTGACGATCCTCGCCTTCGCGGTCTACCTGCCGCGGACGAAGCATCTGCACATCGTCACGACGCTGCCGAACGTGTTCTTCCGCTCGTCGCGGCCGCGTGGCGCGCTGCAGCTGATCGACGACATCGAGAACAAGGAGACCTTCGGCGCGGCCAACGTCCGCGACTTCTCGTGGAAGCAGCTGCTCGACGGGTACACCTGCACCGAGTGCGGACGCTGCTCCGACAACTGCCCCGCGCTCGCGACGGGCAAGACGCTCGATCCGCAGAAGATCGTCCTCGACATCCGCGATCAGCTGCTGCGCGAGGGCCCGAAGCTCCTCGCCGACGCCAAGGCCGAGACGACCGCGCCAGCGCACTGGGTCGCGACCAAGCCCGACGAGCTCTGGGCCTGCACCACCTGCGCGGCGTGCGTCGAAGCGTGTCCGGTAACGATCGAGCACATCGACAAGATCGTGGACATGCGCCGCTCGCTCACGCTGATGGAAGGCGCCGCGCCGCCCGAAGCGCAGCGCGCGATGACGAATATCGAGCGCGCCGGGAATCCCTGGGGCGAGGCGCGCGCGACGCGCGGCGACTGGGCGGAGGGTCTGGGGATACCGACCTTCGCCGAAAAGCCGGACGCCGAATATCTCTACTTCGTCGGATGCGCGGCGTCGTACGACCGCCGCAATCAGCGCGTCGCTCGCGCCCTCGCGTCGATCCTGAAGTCCGCCGGCGTCTCGTTCGCGATCCTCGGCGCGGCCGAAACGTGCAACGGCGATCCCGCGCGGCGCATGGGCAACGAGTACCTGTTCCAGCTGCAAGCCCAGCAGAACATCGAGACGCTGAACGCGGCCGCGGTGAAGAAGGTGATCACCTCCTGCCCGCACTGCTTCAACACGATCGCGAACGAGTACCCGCAGCTCGGCGGCAATTACGAGGTCGTGCATGCGCTGCCACTCGTGAAGAAGCTGCTCGCCGAGAAGAAGCTGACGCTGACGGGCGGCGCGGCGGCCGAGATCGTCGCGTATCACGATCCCTGCTATCTCGGGCGGCACAACGGCATCTACGACGCGCCGCGCGACGTGCTCGACGCGGTCCCCGGAGTGACGCGGGCCGAGATCGCGCCGCACAACCGCGAGCGCGGGTTCTGCTGCGGCGCGGGCGGCGGCCGCATGTGGATGGAAGAGAAGATGGGCCAGCGCGTGAACCACCGCCGCGTCGATCAGCTGCTCGCGACCAAGTCGGGCGCCACCAAGGTGGCGAGCGGTTGCCCCTACTGCCTGATCATGCTCGAGGAGGGCGTCGGGGCCAAAGGCGTGCAGGAGTCCATCAAGCCGGTCGACGTGCTCGAGCTCGTCGCCGCGCGTTTGGAGACGAGCTGAACGTGAAGTTCCTGGTGTGTCTGAAGCAGGTGCCCGACTCCACGGTGCGCGTGAAGGTGGCGGCGGATGGGAAGTCCATCGCGACCGACGGCATCACCTGGTCGATCTCGCCTTATGACGAGTACGCGATCGAGCTCGCGCTCGAGCACAAGGACGGCGACCCGTCGACCACGGTGAGCGTCGTCACCGTCGGGCCCGCGCGCTCGCGCGACGCGCTGCGGCAGGCGCTCGCGATGGGCTGCGACGACGCCACGCTGGTGACCGCGGCCGACACGGTCGGCGGCCTCGACGTCGCGAAGGCGCTCGCCGCGGTCGTGAAGGAAGCGAAGCCGGACGTCGTGCTCTGCGGAAAGCAGGCCTCGGACGACGACCAGGGCCTCGTCGGGCCCGCGCTCGCCGAGGCGCTCGGCTGGCCGCACGTCGGCATGCTGACGAAGATCGCCGCGGTCGCCGACGGCGTCGAGCTCTGGCGCGAGATCGAGGGCGGACACGAGGTTTGGACCGCACCGACGCCGGTCGTCGGGCTCGTGCACAAGAGCGCGAAGGAGCCGCGCTACCCGAGCCTGCCCGGGATCATGAAGGCGAAGAAGAAGGAGATCCCCGAAAAGGATCTCGCCGCGCTCGGCGTCACGCCCGGAGCGCCGCGGGCCGAGGTCGTCGCGATGGAGCCGCCGCCGCAGCGGGGCGGCGGAAAGATCCTGAAGGCCGATGGCGACGTGAAGGCGCTCGCGGCCGAGCTCGCGCGCCTGCTGCACGAAGAGGCCAAGGTCCTGTGAAGATCCTGATCGTCGCCGAGCGCAGGGACGGCGAGCTGCGCCGGGTCACCGCGGAGATCGCCGCGAAGGCGAAGTCGTTCGGCGACGCCGAGGTCGTCGAGGTGACGGGCACCGATCGCTATCACCCGGTCGCGCATGCGAACGCCGTGGCGGCGCGCGCGACGTCGGGCGGCGCCGACGTCGTGCTCACCGGCGCGACGCTGAACGGGCGCGATCTCGCGGCCCGCGTCGCGGCCAAGCTCGGTTGGGTCTACGCGGCCGACCGCGCGACGCTCCGCCTGCCGGCGCCCGCGGTCCTCTCGATCCGGCCCGGCGCGTGGACGCTGCCGGCTGGCACGGACGCTGTGAAGCCGACACCGATCGCCGCGGACGCGAGCGCGCAGAAGCTGAAGTTCGTTCGCTTCGAGCCGACGGCGACCTCCGGCAAGCGCGTCTCGCTCAGCGAGGCGCGCGTCATCGTGTCCGGCGGGCGCGGCCTCAAGGGCCCGGAGAACTGGAAGATGCTCGAGGACCTGGCCGACGCGCTCGGCGCGGCGACCGGCGCATCGCGCGCGGTGACGGACGCCGGCTGGCGCCCGAACGAGGAGCAGGTCGGTCAGACGGGGAAGACCGTCACACCCGATCTCTACATCGCGCTCGGTATCTCCGGCGCGATCCAGCACCTCGCGGGGATGACGTCGAGCAAGGTGATCGTCGCGGTCAACAAGGATCCCGACGCGGACATCTTCAAGATCGCGGACTACGGTGTCGTGGGCGACCTCTTCGAGTTCCTGCCGGCCTTCACCGAGGCCGTGAAGAAGGCGAAGGCGGGAGCCTGATGCGGCCGGAGGCGGGGCAAACGGAGCGCGAGCTGGCCGGCGCGGTGCGCGACTGGGCATCGCGCGCCCTCCCCGGTCCGCGGATCGCCGCTTCGGAGAGCGAGGGCGCGCTGCCGGCCGACGTCATCCACGACCTTGGCGAGCTCGGTGTCCTCGGCATGGGCGTGCCCGAGTCGGACGGCGGGCTCGGCGCGTCGACGGTCGTCTTCGCGCTCGTGCTCGAGGAGCTCGGCGCCGCGTGGCCCTCGCTCGCCATCGGCGTGTCGGTGAACAGCGGCATCGTCGCCGGCTCGATCGTGCGCCACGGCACGCCCGCGCAGCGCGCGCGCTGGCTGCCGCGTCTCATGGATGGGTCGGGGCTCGGCGCGTTCGCGCTCACCGAGGCGAGCAGCGGAAGTGATGCCGCGTCGCTCCGCGCGACCGCGCGCCGGGACGGCGACGGCTGGGTCCTGAACGGACGCAAGCACTTCATCACGAACGCAAAGTACGCGCCACTCGCGATCACCTTCGCGCGCGTCGGCGCGGCCGAGGAGGGCGTCGCTACGCGCCCAGGGGCCCCTCCCACTGCACACGCGGGGATCACCGCGTTCATCGTTCCGACGGATGCCCCGGGCGTGAGCCTCGGTCCGTCGGATCACAAGATGGGCCTGCTCGCATCCGATACGAGCGCGCTCGTCCTCGAGGATGCGCGCGTCGGCTCCGACGCGGTGCTCGGCGAGGTCGGCCGCGGGTTCGGCATCGCGCTCGCGGGTCTCGATGGCGGACGCATCGGCGTCGCGGCGCAGTCGATCGGGATCGCGCGCGCCGCGATCGAGCGCGCGGTCCGATACGCGCGCGAGCGGCGGCAGTTCGGAAAGACGCTCGTCGAGTTCGAGGCGATCCGGTTCTCGCTCGCGCGGGCGCGGACCGAGGTCGACGCGGCGCGGATGCTCGCGCTGCGCGCGGCCTGGCTGCGCGATCGCGGCTGCCCGTTCACCCGCGAAGCGTCGATGGCGAAGCTGTTCGCGAGCGAGGCGGCGCAGCGGGCGACGTACCAGGCGTTGCAGGTCTTCGGAGGCTACGGGTACATGCGGGAGTACGAGGTCGAGCGATACGCGCGCGACGCTCGCGTCACGACCCTGTACGAAGGAACCAGCGAGGTGCAGCGCATGGTGATCGCGCGCTCGCTGGTGGCGGCATGACGCTCAAGACGGCGAAGACTCCGAAGGAGCGGTGGCTGGACGAGTCGTACCGGCCGGCGGTGAAAAAGCGCGCCGAGCGCAAGGAGAAGTTCACGACGCTCTCGGAGGTCCCGATCGAGCCGCTCTACACCGCAGACGACCTCGCGGGCTTCGATCCGGCGCGCGAGCTCGCGGCGCCGGGCGAGTTCCCGTACACGCGCGGCATCCATCCGACGATGTACCGCTCGCGCCTCTGGACGATGCGCCAGTTCGCTGGCTTCGGCTCGGCGGAGGACACCAACGAGCGCTTCCATTACCTGCTTGCGCACGGCGTGACCGGGCTCTCCACCGCCTTCGACATGCCGACGCTGATGGGCCGCGACTCCGACGATCCGCTGTCGCGTGGCGAGGTCGGGCGCGAGGGTGTCGCGGTCGACACGATCCGCGACATGGAGATCCTCTTCGATAGGATCCCGGTCGATCAGGTCACGACCTCGATGACGATCAACGGTCCGGCCTCGATCATCTGGGCGATGTACCTCGCGGCCGCCGAGAAGCGCGGCTACCCGCTCACGTCGCTAGGCGGGACGATCCAGAACGACGCCCTCAAGGAGTACATCGCGCAGCGCGAGTGGATCGTGCCCGAGCGGCCGGCGATGGACCTCGTCATCGACACGTTCCGTTTCGGGTCGCGCGAGGTGCCGAAGTGGAACACGATCTCGGTCTCCGGCTACCACATCCGTGAGGCGGGCTCGACGGCGATCCAGGAGCTCGCCTTCACGCTCATCGACGGGCTCGAGTACGTGAAGTGGGGCGTTGCCGCGGGTCTCGATGTGAGCGATTTCGTGCCGCGGATGTCGTTCTTCTTCGACGTGCACAACGACTTCTTCGAGGAGATCGCGAAGTTCCGCGCGGCGCGGCGGATCTGGGCGCGCGAGATCGAGCGCCGCTATCACCCGACGAATCCGCGGGCGCTTCAGCTGCGCACGCACGCGCAGACCGCCGGCGTGTCGCTCACGGCGCAGCAGCCGTACAACAACGTCATTCGCGTCGCGCTGCAGGCGCTGGCGGCGGTGCTCGGCGGCACGCAGTCGCTGCACACGAACTCGCTGGACGAGACCTATGCGTTGCCCACGAAGGAAGCCGTGACGCTCGCGCTGCGGACCCAGCAGGTCATCGCGCACGAGTCGGGCGTCGCAGACACCGCCGATCCCCTCGCCGGCTCGTACTACCTCGAGCACCTCACGAACGTCATGGAGGAGGGCTTCGACCGCTACCTGGGCGAGATCGAGAAGATGGGCGGCATGGT
>VBEZ01000206.1 GCA_005882255.1 Chloroflexota bacterium
CGACCGGCGCGAGCGAGGTGTCGCCGGACACGACGTGGACGTCCTCGGGCAGGACACCCAGCACTTCGGCCGCGACGGACGCGAGCATGTTGTCGGAGCCCTGCCCGATCTCTGCCGTGCCGCACATCACGGTCACGCCGCCGCCGCGGTCGATGCGGATCTCCGCGCCGGAGTGCGGCATGTCGTTCCAGTAGATCGGCAGACCCGCGCCCGAGATGTACGCGCTGCCGGCGACGCCGATGCCCTTACCTCTCGGCAGGCCCTCGCGCTTCGCGTCCCAGCCGGTCGCCTGGCGCACCGCCTTCAGGCATTCGCCGAGGCCCATGGTCGTGATGCGCAGGTCGTTCACGGTGCGGCTGTTCGCCGGCTGCAGGACTCGCAGCCGGTACTCGATCGGGTCGAGGCCGAGGTCCGTGGCGATCTTGTCGAGCTGGCACTCGAACGCGTAGCGCGGCTGCGTGGTGCCATGCCCACGCTTCGGGCCGCACGGCGGCTTGTTCGTGTACACGCGCACGCCGTCGAACTTGTACGCGGGGATCCGGTAGGTCACCGTCATGAGCGCGCCGGTGTAATAGGTGGTCGCGATGCCGTACGACGCATACGCGCCGCCGTCCAGGTAGCTCTGAAAATGCACCGCGGTGATCTCGCCGTCCTTTTTCACGCCGGTGCGCAGATGCATCTTCACCGGATGGCGGCCGCGATGCGCGTAGAAGACCTCCTCGCGGTCGAGCGTGAACTTCACCGGCCGCTTCGTCCGCATCGAAAGGAGCGCCGCCGAGAACTCGTGACCGAACGGATCGCTCTTGCCGCCGAAGGCCCCACCGTTCGGCGTCGCGATGACGCGGATGTGCGAGCGCGGAAGCTTGAGCACCTTCTCGAGCTCGCGGTGCACGTAGTGGGGGACCTGGGTCGCCGTCCAGAGCGTGAGCTTCCCGTCACCGTCGTACGAGGCGACGCATGAGTGCGTCTCGATCGGCGCGTGGGTGTTGCCCTCGAAGAACGACCAGTCGTCGCGGATGAGATCGGCCGCGGCGAAACCACCCTCGAGGTCGCCGAACGCGAGATGGACCTCCTTGAAGACGTTCGCGCGCCGCGAGTCCTCGTGGATCCTGATGTCTTCGCGACCCAGCGCCTCCTCGATGGTGAAGATCGCGTCGAGCGGCTCGTAGTCGACGTCGATGAGCGAGAGCGCGTCGTACGCGGTGTCCTCGTCGAGCGCCGCGACGGCTGCGACGGGCTCGCCGATGTAGCGCACCTTGTCCACGGCGAGCGCGGTCTCATCCTGCGTCGACGGCATGATCCCCATCTTCTCGGGCATGTCGGCGCCGGTGACGATCGCGACGACGCCCGGATGGGCGAGGGCGCGCGAGACGTCGAGGCGCTTGATGCGCGCGTGCGGTTGGGTGGAGCGCAGCAGGCGTCCATAGAGCATGCGCGGCAGGAAGATGTCGTCCGCGTAGCGCGCGGTCCCGGTCAGGTGCGCCCACGCGTTCACCTTTGGAAGACGCCGACCGAGGACCGAGAGCTCACTCATGTCGGCTTCGCCGCCATTCGCCTAGAACCTGCTTCTCGCAGGGGCTCCGCCCCTGCAACCCTGCTTGAGCTCATCTTCAGGGCTGCGCTATTTATCGCTTCGTAGATGGACGTGTACCCGGTGCAGCGGCAGAGATTGCCACTGATCGCCTCGGCCATCTGCTCGCGCGTGGGGCGGGGATGCGCGTCGAGCAGCGCCTTCGCGGAGAGGAGCATCCCGGGCGTGCAATAGCCACACTGCGCGGCGCCCTCCTCGGCGAACGCGGTCTGGAGCGGATGCAGCTCCGGGCCATTCGCGAGACCCTCGACCGTCGTCACGTCGGCCATGCCGATCTGCTGTGGCAACGTGAGGCACGCGAGCACCGGAAGGCCGTCGACGAGCACGGTGCACGCGCCGCACTCGCCGAGCTCGCAGCCGTGTTTGGTCCCGGTGAGTCCGAGTTCCTCCCGCAGCACCTCGAGGAGGGTGTGGTGGGGCTCGGCGGCGATGGTGTGCGCCTCGCCGTTGACGCGCAGCGCGATCAGCGATTTCGTCACGCGCTCACCGCCTCGTCGACCCCGCGCGCGCCGATGCGCCGCGAGATCGCCGCGGCCGCGCTCGCGCAGCGCTCGCCGATGCGCCGCAGCGTCCGGAGGTCGACGCGCTCCTTGAACCCGACGACCATGACGGCGGCGACGCGCCGGCCGCGCGCATCGATCACGGCGGCCGCGACCGCGCGCACGCCACGGAAGAGCTGCTCGTCGTCGTATCCGATGGCCTCGCCGTGCAGCAGCACCTTGCCGTGCGCGCCGGCGTCGAGCGGCAACCGCCGTCCGAGCGGAGCGCTCATGTGCAACCCCGACGTCGGCTCGGCGCGCGCGGCGATCTCGAGCTTGCCGTCGTGGGGCACGCCGAGGATCGCGGTCTCCCCGAACGTCTCCATGAGGCTCACCAGTTGCGGCTGCGCGAGGCTACGCAGATCCGGAGAGCTCGCGTCCGCCAGCGCCCGCAGCTGCGGACCGAGACGAAAGCGCGTGTCGGCGTCGCGAATGACGAAGCCATGTGCGTCGAGGGTGAGGAGGATGTCGCGCAGGGTGCCCTTGGAGACCTTGAGCGCTCGCGCGAGCTCCGAGATGCCCTGGGGCCGTCCGCCCTCGGCGAGCGCGCGCAGGACCCGCGCGGTCTTCTCTACCGCCGGGACCGGACGCAGGGTCCCCGTACTGTCCGCCATACGCGTACGGAGCATAGTACGCCAGCCGAAACGCTCCTGACGCTGGCCGCGAA
>VBEZ01000079.1 GCA_005882255.1 Chloroflexota bacterium
CTCGCGTCGCAGATCCAGGACAGCTTCGGCGACGGCGGCGCGATCGGCATGCGCCTGAAGTACAGCGTCGAGGAATCGCCGCTCGGCACCGGCGGATCCGTCCGTCAGATCGGCGACGCTCTCGACGACACCTTCATCGTGATCTCCGGCGACGCGCTGACGGACATCGATCTCACGAAGGTCATCGCCTTCCATCGCGAGCGCAAGGGCGCGGTCACGCTCACGCTGTATCACGTGGCGAATCCGCTCGAGTACGGCGTCGTGATCACCGGCGAGGACGGGCGCATCTCGAAGTTCCTCGAGAAGCCGTCGTGGGGCGAGGTCTTCTCCGACACGATCAACACCGGCATCTACGTGATCGAGCCGCGCGTGCTCGAGCGCTACAAGCCCGGCGAGGCGTTCGACTTCAGCAAGGATCTCTTCCCGGCCCTCCTCGCCGAGGGTGAGCCGCTCTACGGCTACATCGCATCCGGCTACTGGACCGACGTCGGGTCCATTTCCGAGTACGCGCGCGCGAACGCGGATCTCCTCCAGGGCCGTCTGACGGCGGCGCCGCTCGGCCGCGAGCTCCTCCCCGGCGTGTTCACGAGCGGCGATGTCGAGATCGACGAATCCGCGAAGATCACCGGCCCGGTCTTCCTGGGGAACGGCGTGAAGGTCGGCCCGCACGTCGAGATCGTCGGCCCGACCGTGCTACGCGACTACGTGACCGTCGACGTCGGCGCGGTCGTCGACCGCTCGATCGTGTGGCGCAACAGCTACATCGGCGAGCGGGCCGAGCTGCACGGAACGATCGTCGGCCGGCAATGCGCTCTGAAGTCGCGCGTGGCGCTCGAAGAGGGCAGCGTCATCGGCGACCACTGCATCGTCAACGAGAACGCGCGAGTTCGCAGCCAGGTGAAGATCTGGCCCGACAAGCAGATCGAGAGCGGTGCGGTCGTCGGCGCGAGCCTCATCTGGGGCTCGCAGGGGCGCCGCGCGCTGTTCGGGCGATTCGGTGTCACCGGCCTCGTGAACATCGACCTCACGCCGGAGTTCTGCGCGCGCCTCGGCGCGGCGTACGCCTCGACCCTGCCGGAAGGCACCACGGTCACGATGAACCGCGACCAGTACCGCTCCAGCCGCATGCTGAAGCGCGCGCTCATGGGCGGCATCGTCTCCGCCGGCGTCCACGTCGCCGACCTCCTCCAGGCGCCGCTCCCGATCGGACGGTTCCACACGCGCCGTCTCGGTGCCGGCGGCGGCGTGCACGTCCGCGTGTCGCCGTTCGACGTCCGCGTCTGCGACGTGAAGTTCTTCGATCGCCAGGCGCTCGACATGGACAAGACCCAGGAGCGCAAGGTGGAAACGGTCTTCTTCCGCGAGGACATCCGCCGTGTCGGATACGCGGACGTCGGTCGGATCTTCGAGTCCGAGCGTGTCGGAGAGGCGTACAGCGAGGCCTTCCTCGCGGAGATCACGCACCGCGCCGAGATCGCCGAGCGGAAGTTCAAGATCGTCGTGAACTATTCGCACGGGACCGCCGCGCAGTTCCTTCCGCCGCTGCTGAACACACTTGGCATCGAGCTCATCGCCATCAACGGCGTCGTATCGGAGAACGTCGGGTCGCGTTCGTTCGACGAGTTCCAGACCGAGCGGCGCGAGCTCGCGGCCATCGTCGCCGCGCTCAAGGCGTCGGCCGGCGTGATCATCGACGCAGGCGGCGAGAAGGTCTTCTTCGTCGACGACGAGGGCCGGAGCATCAACGACATGCATTTCCTCGCCGCTTTCGCCGCGCTCTCGGCGCGCGTGACGCCGGGCGTCGTCGCGGTGCCCGTGTATGCGCCGTCGGCCATCGAGGGCGCCGTCGCCGAATTCGGCGGCAAGGTGCAGCGCGTTCGTGCGTCGGCCGAGGCGCAGATGAATCTCGCGGCGCGCGAGCACCCGCTGGTCGTCGGCGATGGGGTCGGCGGCTTCATCTTCCCGCGCTTCCATCCGTCGTACGACGGGCTCTTCGCGACGGTGCGCCTGCTGGAGCTCCTCGCGGTGACGGACAAGTCGCTGTCGGAGGTCATGGACGAAACGCCACCGGCGAACGTCGCGCGGCTCCAGGTCCCCTGCGAATGGGAGCGCAAGGGGCGCGTGATGCGCGTGCTCGCGCAGGATCCGCGTACCGAGCACACGCGCCAGATCGACGGCGTGAAGCACCAGAACGACGGCGAATGGGTGCTCGTGCTGCCCGACGGCGACCGCCCGCTGTTCAACGTCTACGCCGAGGCCAAGGACGAGGCGCGCGCCTGGAGCCTCGCGCAGGAGTACGCCGACCGCCTCGAGCGGCTACGGGCCGAGGCTTGACCGTCCGCATCGCGATCGCGCAATGCGCGCCGGCGCTCGGCGCCTTCAAACGGAACGTCGCGATGCACGAGGAATGGATCGGCCGCGCGCAGAGCGCCCGCGCGCGCCTGGTGGTGTTCCCCGAGCTATCGCTCACCGGCTACTACCTGAAGGACCTCGCGGGCGACATCGCGTGCGCCGCGGATGACGAACGCCTCGGGCCGATCGCCGACGCGTCGCGCCGGATCGACGTGTGCGCCGGCTTCGTCGAGCGCGCGCCGGACGCGCGGCTGCACATCGCCCAGGGATACTGGTCAGGCGGCCGCCTCGTGCACGTGCACCGCAAGGTCTATCTGCCGACGTATGGCATCTTCGACGACGGCCGCTACTTCGGTCCAGGCGAGCGCTTCGACGTCTTTGAGAGCGCGATCGGGCCGAGCGGCCTCGCGATCTGCGAGGACCTGTGGCACGTCTCGGTCCCGTACACCTACGCCGCGACCGGTGCGACCGTCGTGCTGTCGCCGGCGTCGAGTCCCGGGCGCGGCGTCGCCGAGGGCGGCGATCTCGGCACCGCCGAGTCGTGCCGGCTCATGGATCGGTTCTACGCGCAGTACCTGACGCTATACGTGCTCTTCGCGAACCGCGTCGGGCACGAGGACGGCATCGCGTTCTGGGGCGGCTCGGAGGTCGTCGCGCCGGACGGCACGGTCGTCGCGCGCGCACCGGAGTTCGAGGAGCATCTGCTGGTCGCGGAGATCGACCCCGATCTCGTGGCGCGCGAGCGCGATCGCAATCCGCTCATCCGCGACGAGCGCCCGGACCTCGTGCAGAGCCACCTGGCTAGGCGCACCGGTCTCGTTCGCCGGCCCGACGTCGCGGTGGAGCGCTCGTGAGCGTCGCGGAGCGGATCGGCGCGATCCGCCCCGACCCCAGCGATCAGTCGCCGCTGCGGATCGACGAGGCGCTGGTCCGCAAGATGCTCGTCGCGTTCCTCCGCGAGGAGACGAAGAAGTCAGGCCACCGCCGTGTCGTCGTGGCCGTCTCCGGTGGCGTCGACAGCGCCGCGGTCGCGGCCCTGGCCGCTGAGACTTTCGGTCCAGAGAACGTCACCGCGCTGTTCCTGCCGTACCGGACGTCGGACCCTGCGTCGCGCGAGCACGCGCGCCTTGCCGCGAAGACGTTCGGTGTTGCGCTCGAGGAGATCGACATCACGCCGCAGGTGGACGCGTACCTCGGACGCCTTGGCGACGTGGATCGCGTCCGACGCGGCAACAAGATGGCGCGCGAACGCAAGTCGATCGAGTACGACCGCGCGTGGCCGGACGGCCTCGTCCTGGGAACGAGCAACAAGACCGAGCTGCTGCTTGGCTACGGGACGCGGCATGGCGATATGGCCTGCGACCTCAATCCCGTCGGCGATCTCTACAAGACGCAGCTGCGCGAGCTGGCGGTGATCCTCGGTGTGCCGGAGGTCATCGTGCGCAAAGCGCCGAGCGCGGACCTGTGGGAGGGCCAGACCGACGAAGGCGAGCTCGGATTCACCTACGCGCAGGCGGACCTGATCCTCTATCACCTCGTCGATCGCCGCCTGCGTCCGTCCGAGCTGATCGCCGCCGGTTTCGATGCGGCGCTCGTGAACAACATCCGCGAGAAGGTGCGCCGCTCGCACTACAAGCGAGTGATGCCGCTGATCGCCAAATTGAGTCTGCGGACGGTGGGACACGACTTCCTCTATCCAAGAGATTGGGAAGCCGACTGACCGGAGAAGAAACACAGCGAGTCGGCGCGGAGCCGACCGAGGGCCCCCGCGCGCGAGGGGTCCCCGTCCCGACGAGGGACGGGGTTTCGCGCGTAGAGAGGGTTTCGGTCGGCTCCGCGCTTGAGGAAGCCCCGCCCCTTCGTCTCGCTCTTGGGTACTCCTTGGCGTTCTCGGCCGCCGCGTGCTTTGGAGTTGGCGGGATCATCGCGAAAGCGGCGTTCAACGCTGGCGTCGCGCCGTCGCTTCTCGCGGAGTGGCGCATCTTGTTCGGCTTCATCGTCTACGCGGCGATCTTCGCGGTCATCCGGCCGGCCGCATTTCGCGTTCGCCGAGGCGATCTGCCGCTCTTCGCTCTCTTTGGCGTAGTTGGCCTCGCAGGGGTGCAGTGGTCGTATTACGAATCGATCCAGCGGCTTCCGGTCGGCGTCGCGGTCGTCATCCAATACACGGCGCCGGTGCTGTTGCTCATCTGGGCCCGGCTGCGTGGACGGAGGGTCGGTAGCCGGCTGTGGCTCGCCGCGGCCCTCGCGCTCGTCGGCTGCTTCTTCGCCGCGGGCGCGTACGACGCCGCCCTGTTCCAGCTCAACACGGATGGCGTGGCGCTGTCGGTGCTGTCCGCCTTCATCTTCGCGCTCTATTTCTCGCTCGCGGAGCGGATCCTGAAGCGCTACGGGACGCCGACGCTCCTCGTGTATGGCTTCGGCTTCGCGCTTCTGGCGTGGGCGGTGTTCCGGCCCCTCTGGACGCTGCCGCGGAGCACGACGACGTCCGACATCTACCTGCTGCTGCTCGGCGTGATCATCGTCGCGACCGTCATCCCCTTCGGCCTGACCCTCGCGGCCGTGAAGCTCATCCCCGCCGCGCGCGTCGGCCTGACGGCCACGATCGAGCCGGTCGTGGCGGCGATCGCGGCGTTCCTCGTGCTCGGCGAGCAGCTCACGCCACCGCAGATCGCCGGCGGCGCGATCGTGATCGTCGCGATCCTCATCGCGCAGAGTCTTCGTCCGACCGCGGACAGCGTGTGATGGGCAAGCTCTATCTCGTCGCGACCCCGATCGGCAACCTCGAGGACGTCTCGCAGCGCGCGCTGCGCATCCTCCAGGAGGCGCACATGGTCGCCTGCGAGGACACCCGGCACACGCAGATCCTGCTGCGCAAGCACGACATCCGCGCGAAGCACCTGACCGCGTACACGGAGTTCAACCACAAGCGCAAGGTCGCCGAGCTCGTCGGCCAGCTCGACCGCGGCTGGGACGTCGCGCTCGTTTCGGACGCCGGGACACCCGCGCTCTCAGATCCCGGCGAGCAGCTCGTGCGCGCGGCCGTGGCCGCGGGCCATGAGGTCGTGGCGATACCGGGTCCCGCCGCGGCCATCGCGGCGCTCGTCGCGTCGGGCTTGCCCACGCGCGAGTTCACGTTCGTGGGCTTCGTCGAGAAGAAGACCGGGCCGCGGCGCCGTCTGCTCGAGCGCCTGATCGCGGAGGGCCGCACCGTCGTTCTCTACGAGAGTCCGTATCGCGTGGGGGATCTGCTCGCGGATCTCGCATCCGTCGCGCCGACCGCAGCGGTCGTCGTCGCGCGCGAGCTGACCAAGCTGCACGAGGAGCTCGTGCGCGGCACGGCGTCGGAGCTCGCGGCGCGCTTCGCCGAGAGGGCGCCCAAGGGCGAGGTGACCGTCGTGTTCGCACCCGGCAAAGGTCTGCTGACCCTGCCCACCCAGTAGGTGGTGGGCCTAAACTCCGGCCAACAACGGCGCGGGGAGGGTGCTATGAGGCTCGGCTTGTCTTCGTTCTTGTTCCGCACCACGGCAGCGTTTGTCGTCGCGGCGCTCGCGGTGTCCGCGTGTGCGAGTCCGACGGCGCCCGGAGTATCGACCGCCCCGTCCGCGGCGGCCGGGCCGGTGTCCGGCGGGACGGTGACGATCCCGATCGGCGCGGATCCCACGCTCAATCCGTGGAGCCCGAATGCCTTCGTGGAGTCCCTGTTCATCAATCGCGTGATCTTCGACGGCATCACGAAGCCCGGCAAGGACCTCGCGCCGGCTCCGGACCTCGCCGAGAGCTGGACGACCGCGGCCGACGGACTGAGCTGGACGTTCAAGCTCCGCAGCGGAGTGAAGTGGAGCGACGGCCAGCCGTTCACCGCAGACGACGTTGCATTCACTTTCAACGATGTCGTGCTCAAGCCGGACCTCGGCGCGCAGAACAGAGCCAGCTACGCGGCGGTCAAGAGCGTCACCGTCGTCGACCCGACCACCGTGCGCTTCGATCTCTCCCGGAAGTTCGCGGCGCTCCCATCGTTCCTCGCGTACAACGCGGGCATCCTGCCTAAGCACGTGCTGACGGCCGACCCGCTGAAGACCACCACGTTCAACAAGGGCACCCCGGTCAGCACCGGCCCGTTCAAGGTCGACAAGTACACCTCCGGTCAGAGCGTGTCGCTGGTCCGCAACGAGAATTACTTCGGGCCCAAGCCCTACCTCGACAAGCTCGTGTTCACCGTGGTCGCCGATCCGAACACCCAGGTCGCGCAGGCGCTCTCGGGCGACCTGCAGATCATGATCCTGGACAACAAGGCGGCGGTCGACCGGGTCAAGAGCGCGGCGGGCCTCGCCGTCGTGGCACGTCCGCTCGTGCAGTACTACTGGCTCTCGCTGAACCAGACGGACACGCGATTCACCGACGTGCGGGTCCGCCAGGCATTCGTTTACGCGATCGACCGCGCGGCGATCATCAAGAATGTCGAGCTCGGCTACGGCTCGATCGCCAACAGCCCGATCACGCCGGCTCTCGCGGCGTACTACGACCCGTCGCTCGCGTCGAAGTACCCGTATGACCCGGCGAAGGCGACGGAGCTTCTCAAGGCGGCAGGCTGGACGCCCGGCGCGAACGGCGTCCTTCAGAAGGACGGCAAGCCCTTCCAGTTCACCATGGACGTCGGGCAGCGCGGGGTTCTCGAGCCCGTCAACGCGCTGATCCAGCAGGACCTGAAGAAGGTCGGCGTGGTCGTCGACCTGAACACGATGGAGTGGAACTCGTACATCCAGAAAGACGTGGTGCGTCGCGAGTACACCGCCACCGTGAACTGGTGGACGTACCCGAGCGACCCGGACGTCTTTCCGTACTACCACTCCAGCGCCGCCGGGAAGGGCTTCAACATCCCTGGCTACCAGGACGCGAAGCTCGATGACCTTCTCGTGCAGGGGCAGAGCACAAGCGATCTCGAAGCCCGCAAGGCCGTCTACAAGCAGCTTCAGCAGTACACGTCCGAGGTGCTGCCGTATCTCTTCCTCTGGTACCCGCAGGAGATCGACGTGCTGAGCACGTCGCTCCAGGGGGTGCCGGAGCTGGGTCTCCGCGACGCTATGCATTACGCCGGCGAATGGTGGCTGGCCAAGAAGTAGTTCGCTTTCTTTTCCAGCGCATCGCGTTGGGGGCGCTCGTGATCGTTTTCGCGAGCGCCCTCACCTTCTTCTTCGTCAACCTCGCGCCGGGCGGTCCCGCCTCGGTCATGCGCTTCGACGTGACGGCCGAACAGCGCGAGGCTCTGATCAAGCGCATGGGTCTCGACAAGCCGGTGACCCAGCGGTATGTCGAGTGGGTCGCGGGCGCGGTGCGCGGCGACTTCGGCACCTCGCTCCTTACCGACGAGCCGGTGGCGCAGCGCATCTCCGAGAGACTTCCGAACACGCTCACCCTCGCCGGCGCCGCTCTTCTGCTGTCGATAACGCTCGGCATCCCGATCGGCCTGATCCAGGCCCTGCGCCGCGGGAGCGCCCTCGATCACTTCCTGAGCTTCTTCAGCGCGATCGGTCTGGCTGTGCCGGTCTTCTGGTTGGGCATCGTTCTGATCCTCGTGTTCGCCGTCTCGTTGCGCGTCCTGCCCTCCGCAGGCCTGACTGCGATCGGGGACGACACGGTCCTCGAGCGCATTCGGCACCTGATCCTTCCGACCGTCGTGCTCGCGACGACGATCCTTCCCACGATCGTCCGCTTCATGCGGTCTGCTGCGATCGAGGTACTGCAAGAGGACTTCATCCGCACCGCCCAGTCGAAGGGTCTCGCGCCGCGCGTAGTTGTGACGCGACATGTGCTGCGGAACGCGCTCATCCCCGTGGTGAGCGCGATCGGCGCGCTCGTACCGCGGCTTCTTGGTGGCACCGTCGTCACTGAATCCGTGTTCAACTTGCCGGGCATGGGCCGCCTCGCGCTCGACGCCGCGGTCGGGCGCGACTACCCGCTCGTCATCGGCCTGACAGTGGTCGGTGCGATGATCGCGGTCGCCACGACCGTAATCGTGGACATCGCATACACGCGGATCGATCCGCGGGTGCGACTCGCATGACGCGTGTCGGTTTCGCGGCCGCGGCGGTGCTCGTTGCGATCGCGCTCGTCGCGATCGTCGGCCCTCTGTTGTGGACGATACCGCCCGAGGCGACGAATCCAGCTCAGGGCCTCGCGGGCGCGAGCGCCGCGCATCCCCTCGGCACCGACGAGCTCGGCCGTGACGTGCTGAGCCGCCTGATGCACGGTAGCCGCGTGACACTGCTCGTCGGTGTCGCCGCCACGCTCGCGGCACTCTTGATCGGCGTCGTCGTGGGCGCCATCGCGGGCTTCAACGGTGGCTGGACGGACGCATTCCTTATGCGCTTCACCGACGGCATGCTCGCCGTACCCGCGTTCTTCTTCATCCTCGTCGTGATCACCGTGCTCGGCTCCGGCATCGCGACGCTCATCCTGGTGATCGGCGCGCTGTCGTGGATGCCGGTCGCGCGCGTGGTGTACGGGGAAACACTCCGCTGGAAGACGGCCGAGTTCGTCGTTGCCGCTATCTCGCTCGGCGTGCCCGCGCCGCGCCTGCTCGTCCGCCACATCCTCCCGCAAGCGATCCCCTCGCTCGTCGTGTCCGCGACGCTGGGCGTCGCGGCCGCGATCCTCACGGAATCGGCCCTCAGTTACCTGGGACTTGGTGTACAGGCGCCATTCCCATCGTGGGGCAACATGCTGCAGCGCGCGCAGATCTACGTCTTCACGGCGCCCGTGCTCGCCCTGTACCCGGGCCTCGCGATCACGGTCGTCGTACTCGCGTTCAACTTCCTCGGCGACGGCCTGCGTGACGCGCTGGATCCCCGCCGCCGTCGCTAGTATCGGCGGCCTAACCCAGGGGAGGACGAGATGAAGACAGCCGATGTCGGCAAGACCACGCGCTTCTCCGGCTACCGAAGCTTCCAATACCTCGAGCCCGGGACCGACTACCGCGAATTCGCGCTCGCGAAAGAGCTGGGTCGCGTGCCGTCGCGCAAGGTCGAGGTCAGCAGCGCACAGGAAGAGCGCGTCCAGCGCGTGCTGGACGAATACCCAGCGGTCTCGCTCCACGATCACTGCTTTGTCGTTCCCGTGGACTTCGCCGACCTAGCCGAATACCGCCGCCAGGGACGAGACTGGACCGGCTACGCCGGCATGGCCGAGTCCCGGCTCGACGCGGTGTTCGACTGCCTCATGGATGGCACGGCCACGATCACGTCCAAGGCCGGCTGGAAGTGGGACGACATCGTCTACGACCTCGGGATGCGCCTGTCGGACATCCTTCATCAGGACTTCGTCGTGCGCGGAGAGACACTCGACGACATCCGTCGCGCCAAGGAGAACGGGCAGATCGCGTTCATCGCCTCGCTCGAGGCCGCCACGGCCATCGAGAACGAAGTCGATCGCCTCGACATCCTCTATGGCCTCGGCATCCGCTCGTCGGGCATCGCCTATAGCGAGGCGAACACACTCGGCAGTGGCCTGAAGGAAGCGAGGGACGGCGGCCTCACCGAGTTCGGACGCCAGGCGGTGCGTCGCATGAACAAGCTCGGCATCGCTATTGACATCTCGCACTCAGGGGACCAGACGTCCCTCGACACGATCGAGGCCAGCGAGAAACCGATCTTCATTACCCATGCCGGCGCGCGCGGGCTCTGGAACACGAAGCGGATGAAGCCCGATGAGGTCCTGAAAGCGATGGCCGCGAAGGGCGGGGTCATCGGCATCGAAGCGGCGCCGCACACGACGCTGACCCAGAAACATCCGAAGCACTCGATCGAAGGCTTCATGGAGCACTTCGAGTACTGCGCCGATCTCGTCGGGATCGACCATGTCGCGTTCGGGCCCGACACCCTGTTCGGCGATCATGTCGGACTTCACCACTATTTCGCGAAGCAGCTCTCGATCAAGTCTGCCCACGGTGCGCAGCAGTTCGAGGAGGTCGAGTACGTCGATGGGATCGAGAACCCAGCGGAGGCGTTCCCGAACATCGTGCGCTGGATGGTGAAGCACGAATACTCGGACGGCGACATCGGCAAAGCCATCGGCGGCAATGTGATGCGGGTGCTCGAGGAGGCCTGGTTCCGGTAAAGCCAGGCACGGCTATCCTCCGATGGGCGAAGGGGGAGCCGATCGTTGAAGCGCGATTACCGCAAGTGGCATAGTCCCGCGCTGGAGCGCGATATGGAGCTCCTCGTTTTCGGCGAGGGCGGCACGCCGGTGCTCGTCTTCCCGACCTCGATGGGGCGCTTCTACCAGTGGGAGGACTTCGGGATGGTCGCCCACATGGCGGAGCGGATCGACGCCGGCTGGCTGCAGCTCTGGTGCGTCGACAGCGTCGATGCGGAGTCCTTCTACGACAAGAAGAAGGCGCCGCAGGAGCGCGCCCAGCGCCATCTGGCGTACGAGCGCTACCTTGTGGACGAGGTCCTGCCGAACATCCGTGCCGAGAATCCGGTCGACTTCCTCATCGCCGTCGGTGCGTCGTTCGGTGCGTTCCACGCGCTCGCGTTCACGACGCGCCGCCCGGGTCTCGCGCGCAAGGCGATCGGGCTCTCGGGCGCGTACGACGCGGCCCGCTGGCTGGGCGGCTCGCGCGAGGGTGAGGCGTATTACGTGAACCCGCTGACGTTCCTCCCGAGCCTGGACGACGAGCGCTACCTCGAGCCGCTGCGGGCGACGGAGATCGTCATCGCCAGCGGACGCGACGACCCCAACGTCGAGGAGTCGCGCCGTATGGCGACGGCGCTGCAGGACAAGGGCGTGCCGGCGAGCTTGCACGTGTGGGATGGCTGGGCGCATG
>VBEZ01000211.1 GCA_005882255.1 Chloroflexota bacterium
GCCGATCTTCGTCGGCGCTGCGATGCCACTCGAGCGCGCGCTGGACGCGATCGACGGCGCGACCGTGCGCGAGGCTGTGTCGTGACCGCGCCCCTCCTCGTCCGGGCGCTCCGACGCGAGCGCGTCGAGCGCACGCCGGTCTGGTATATGCGGCAAGCGGGACGTTGCCTCGCGGAATACCGCGCGCTGCGGGAGAAGCATGGCATCCTGGAGATCGCGCGCGAGCCCGAGCTGTGCGCGCGCGTTACGCGGATGCCGGTCGACCGTCTCGGCGTCGACGCCGCGGTCCTGTACGCCGACATCATGTTGCCGCTCGACGGGATGGGCGTGCCCTTTCACATCCAGCCCGACCTCGGTCCGATCGTCGAGCGCCCGGTACGTTCGATGAAGGACGTCGCCGTGCTGCGCGTCGTGTCGGCCGAGGTGGCCACGCCCTATCTGTTCGAGACGATCCGGGCGCTCCGCCTCGATCTGCCGCCAGAGATCGCGCTCATCGGATTCGCCGGCGCGCCGTTCACGCTCGCGTCGTACCTCATCGAGGGCCATCCTTCACGCGATTACGCACTGACCAAGGCGATGCTCCTCGGCGACACGCTGCTGTGGGCCCGGCTCATGGACATGATCACCGAGGTCCTGACCCGGTATCTGCGCGCGCAGGTCGCCGCGGGGGCCGACGTCGTGCAGCTCTTCGATTCGTGGGCCGGCGCGCTCGCGCCTGAGGATTACGAACGCTCGGTGCAGCCGTACACGCAGCGCATCTTCGCGGCCCTCGGCCCGGGCGTGCCGCGCATCCACTTCGCGACGGGCAATCCCGCGCTGCTCGCGCTCGTCGGCTCGGTCGAATGTGAGGCGGTGAGCGTGGACTGGCGACTACCGCTCGACGAGGCGTGGCAGCGAATCGGCGATCGCGCGATCCAGGGGAACCTCGATCCCGCGGTCTGCCTCGCGCCGTGGGACGTCGTGCGGTCGCGGGCGCGCGACGTGCTGCGGCGCGCCGGTGGCCGTGCCGGGCACGTCTTCAACCTGGGGCACGGCGTGCTGCCCGACACCGACGCCGACACGCTCGCACGCCTTGCGTCGTACGTGCGCGAGCAGACTGCGGCGGTGGCGGCCTGACCACCGGCGTCGTGCTCATGACCTACGGCGCGCCGCAGGGCGACGCGGACCTGCCGCGTTACTTGGCCGCGGTGCGCGGCGGCCGCGAGCCCGCCGACGAGCTTGTCGTCGAGATGCGACGCCGCTACGCGCTCATCGGCGGTTCGCCTCTCATTCGCATCACGCGCGCGCAGGCCGCGGCGCTCGAGGCGGAGCTCGGTGAGGGCTATGTCGCGGGCGCGGGCATGCGCTACTCGGATCCGTCGATCGGCGACGCGGTCCGCGGTCTCGTCGAGCGCGGCGCGGATCAACTGGTCGGCATCTGCATGTCGCCGCAGTGGTCGCCGCGCCTCATGGGCGGCTATGCGGACGCGCTCACCGACGCCGCGTCGCGCGCCGGCGCTCCGGCGACGATCGCCCCGGCGTGGCACACCGAGCCGGCGTTCATCGCCGCGGCAGCCGAGCGCGTTCGCGAGGCGCTGCGTGATGCGGCGACGGACAGTGCCATCGTGCTGACCGCACACAGCCTCCCGCGCCGCGTGTACGACGCAGAGCCGGGCTACATCGCCCAGCTCCGCGAGACCGCGGAGCTCGTCGCGTATGTCGCCGGCCTCGAGCGCGCGCGGTGGCACTGGGCGTACCAGAGCGCCGGGCACACACAGGAGGAGTGGCTGCGTCCCGATCTCAAGGAGCTGTTCCCGTCGCTCGCCGCGAACGGCGCGCGCGAGGTCCTGGTGGTCCCGGTGCAGTTCCTCGCCGACCACCTCGAGGTGCTGTACGACCTCGACATCGCCGCCGCGGAGGAGGCGCGCGCCGCGGGCCTGCGCTACCGTCGCGTCGCGATGCCGAACACGCAGCCTGCCTTCATCCGCGCGCTCGCACGAATTGTGCGCGGGAGCGAGGTGCGCGCCAGAGTCTCCGCGGGATAGTCCTACATCCGCTGAGCGACCCCGATCATGTTGCCCTCGCTGTCCTTGAACCAGGCGCCTTTGAAGTCAGGGCGTTCGGCGATGCTGTTCACCGTCTTCAGCGTGGGTAGGTCGTATTCCTCGAAGACCACGCCTTTCGCCTTGAGCTGCTTCACGACCGCCGCGACGTCGGTGACGAGGAATGACATCTGCGTGTGGCCCGCGGGTTTGACGCTCATGGACGCGATCACGAACGCCGTGCCCCCACCACACTGGAAGACATCCCCGTCAGGCTCGGACGGCGTGAGCCCGAGCTTGTCCTTGTAGAAGGTCCGCGCCCGCGCGAAGTCCGTGACGGGGAGAGTCGCGAAGACCGAGTAGTTCTTCATCACCTGTCTCCTTAGGAAACTCTGGTCGGTTCGCGTTCCTGACGGATCTGCCGCAGCGCCGCCGCGAATCCCGCGGCGCCGACGGCCATCAGCCCCAATCCCGAGCCCGCGATGATCGCGACCGGGCTCACGAGCGTGGCGAGCGTACCAGTCACGGCCAGCGAGATCGGCGTCGTGAGATTCATCGTCGTGAAGAACGTCGCGAAGGTGCGCCCGCGCAGCTCCGACGGCACGGTGAGCTGCAGCCGCGCGCTGTTCGCCGCGTTTAGCACACCGTTCGCGACGCCAAGCGCGAAGAGCCGATGACGATCGCGACGAGCGGGAGACGGGTCCGCACGAAGCTCATCGTGAGGTTCGCGACGAGCAGGCCCGCGGCGAGTCCGCTCATGATGACGCCGTACTCGACGACGCCACCGCCGAGCTGCACGCTGACCCAGAGCGGGATGATCGTGCGGAACGGACCGCTCGCGAAGAGCTGATTGCCGGCGGCGACGAGCGTCACGAGCCGGCTCGGCGGATGGTTCGCGATGAAACGCAGCCCGTCGCCCGCCTCTTGCAGGAGCGGGCGTCGCGGCGCGGGCCCGGGCAGCGCGGGACCGGGCGTGAGACGAGCGACGAGGAAGGCCGACCAGAGGAACGACGCACCGTCGATGAGAAAGAGTCCCGTCGGTCCGATCGCGGCGAAGAGCAGCGCGCCGATCCCCGGCGTGAGCAGCGATGCGGCTTGCCGCGACGTCGAGAGCATCGCGTTCGCCTGCACGATCTGATCGCTCGCGACGTATGCGGGCAGCACGGCGCCCTGTGCCGGACCGAAGAACTGGCTCGCCAGGATCATGCCGATCCCGGCGGCGATCACGACGGGTAGCGATACGACACCCGCGAACACGCTCAGCGCGAGGAGTCCGGTGATGGCGGCGCGCGCGAGGTCCGCATACACCATCACGCGGCGGCGATCCCAGCGATCCACCAGCGTCCCCGACAGGATCCCGAGCGCGAGGTTGGGGATGACGAGCGCGATGCCCAGCGCGGCCAGCCCCGGCGCTCCCGCGCCCAATGTGCTGTACGTGAGCCAGGTGATCGCGACCGAGTGCAGGCCGTCGCCGACGACCGAACCGGTGTGCGCGGTCCAGAGCAGGCGGTAGTCGCGCTGGCGGAGAAGCGCGGGGACGAGACGCTGGCGCATCTAGCTCTGCGGCTCGAACTCCGCGAGCCGCTGGCCGCGCTCGACCTGCTGCCCGACCGACGCGAGCACTTTCCGCACGACGCCGTCTGCCGGCGCCTCGACGCGCAGCTCCATCTTCATCGCCTCGACGACGAACAGGAGATCGCCGCGGCGCACCTTCTGGTCCGGCTTCGTCTGCAGCGCGATGACCACGCCGGGCATCGGCGCCGCGACCTCCGAGCCGATCGTGAGCTCGACGTTCCATTCGTGGGGCTCGGCCTGCGAGCGCACCGCGACGTGCCCGTTGAGCTCGTACGGCCCGCGTCCGGTGAGCCGCACCATGCGCTCGGCGTCGCCCTCGCGCAGCGTCACCGTCGACGCGTAGCCCTCGCCGAGACGCCACGGCCCCAGTGAGGTCCACGGATCGCGGGGGTCGCGCGCGCCCGCGATGACGGTCGCCGCGGCGAGGACGTACGCCTCGTCGGGCGCGGCGGGACGCTCCGGCACGAGCTCCTCGAACGAGCGCTTCACGAATTCCGTGTCGGACTTCCCCTTCTGGATCCCGTCGTGCGCGGTGAGCGCGCGCAGGAAGCGCAGGTTGGTGCGCACGCCGAGCACCTCCATCTGCGCGAGCGCTTCGCAGAGCTTCGCGAGCGCCAGCTTGCGGTGCGGACCGTGCGCGATGAGCTTCGCGATGAGCGGGTCGTAGTGCCGCGTGACCGTCGAGCCTTCCTCGTATCCGGCATCGACGCGGATCCCCTCGGGCCAGCGGATGTGCGCGATGCGACCCGTCGCGGGCAGGAATCCACCCTCGACGTCCTCGGCGTAGAGACGCACCTCGATCGCGTGCCCACGCGGTGCGGGCTCGCGCAGCGACAGCCGCTCGCCCATTGCGACACGCAGCTGCTGCTCCACCAGGTCGATGTCCCACACGAGCTCCGTCACGGGATGCTCGACCTGGAGGCGCGCGTTCACCTCGAGGAACGCGAAGCGGCCCTTCGCGTCGACGATGAACTCGGCCGTTCCGGCGTTGGTGTACTTCGCCTCGCGCGCGATCGCGATCGCTGCTTCCGCGAGCGCCTTGCGCTGCGCGTCCTCGAGCGACGGCGCGGGCGTCTCCTCGAGGATCTTCTGGTGACGCCGCTGGGTGGAGCAGTCGCGCTCACCGAGCGCGAAGATCTGACCGTGCGTGTCGGCGAGAAGCTGCACCTCGACGTGCCGCGGCCGCTCGACGAGCTTTTCGAGCATGAGCCGTTCGTCGCCGAACGACGCCGACGCGATGCGCCGCGACTTCGCGAGCGCGTCCTGCAACGCCGACGGTTCGCGCACGCGTAGCATGCCGATGCCGCCGCCACCCGCGACGGGCTTCACCATCACCGGGTACCCGATCCGCGTCGCGGCGGCGATGAAGGCCTCGTCGCGCTGGTCCGCGTCCATGTAGCCGGGCAAGACCGGCACGCGCGCGCGCTGCGCGAGCGCCTTCGGCGACTCCGCGAGGAAGCCGTATCCCGGATGAACGAGATCCGCTTCGGCCTCGCGCGCGGCGGTGATCACGCGCTCGATGTCGAGGTACGACTCGGCCGCGGGTGGGGGACCGATGCGAAGTGCGACGTCGGCCTCGCGCACGAACGGCTCGTTCGCGTCGGCGTCGGAGTACACGGCGACGGTCCGCATGTTCATGCGCCGCGCCGTGCGGAAGATGCGGCGCGCGATCTCACCGCGGTTCGCGACGAGGAGCGTCGTCACCACTTCGGCTTGCGGCGCTCGAGGAACGACCGCATGCCCTCCTGGCCTTCGTCACTCACGCGGATGCCCGCGATGCGCTCGACGGTCTTCTCGCGCACCTCGGCGACCGGGCGCCCCGCGACCTCGCGCACCAGTCGCTTCGCGGCGTTCACCGCGTGCGGACCGCCCGCGACGATCGCATCGAGGTAGAAATCGATCTTCCCGTCGAGCTTCGCGGGTTCCTCGACCGCTTCGACCAGACCGACCTCGTACGCGCGTCGCGAATCGAATCGGATGCCGGTCGTGAAGAGCGTGGTCGCGTGAGCGAAACCGATCTTGCGCACGACGTACGGCGACACGACCGCCGGCAGGATGCCGAGGCGCACCTCGGTGAACGCGAACACCGCCTCGGTCGAGGCGACCGCGATGTCCGCGACCGCGACGAGCCCGCAGCCACCGCCGATCGCCGCTCCCTGCACCCGCGCGAGCAGCGGCATCGGGAGCTCGTCCAGCCCGCGGAACATCTGCGCCAGCGCGCGGGAGTCGGCGACGTTCTCGGCGAGGCTGAAATCGGCCATGCCGCGCATCCAGTTGAGGTCCGCGCCGGCGCAGAAGGCGTCGCCCTCGCTGCGAAGGACGACGGCGCGCGAAGTGGGATCGATGCGGCCGAGGAGGTCGCTCAGCTGCGCGATGAGGTCCGCGTCGAACGCGTTGCGCACGTCCGGGCGCGCGAGCGTGATCCAGGTGATCCCACGGTCATCGACCTCGAGCCGGACAACGTCGGTCACGGTGGGACGATAGCGAGGACGAGCGCGGGGCGAGTTCTAGCGGGCGGGAGCGGGGCGCTTGGACTGGGCCGGCGCGTACGGCGAGCGGCGATTCTCCTCGAGCTGCACGTGCGTGTAGCCGTGGACGCTCACTTCATGCTGCGATCGGAGCGCGCTCGCGGCGAGTAGTGCGGGCATCGATGTCTGATCGGAGACCGTGAAGCACTCATCGCAACCACCGAATCGGCAGGGAAAGCCGCCTGACCTCATGGAGGTTTGACCTTTCCGGCCGCTCTCTCGGCCCGCGGGGACTCGCGAAGCATAGCAGTGATCTAACGCGCGACGCGACGTTCCCATCACGAGCCCCCAACGCCGCCGCGCCTCGGCGCCGTTGACGGTAGGGCTAACGTTCTCGCGAATGACACAGGTTGCGTGCGCCCACATCCCGAAAGCGATCGCCGCTCCGCGCGCTCAGCTCTGCGAGGCGTGTGGCGCCACGTCCAGCCTTCGGCTCTGCACCGAATGCGGCCACGTCGGGTGCTGCGAGTCGCAGCAGTCGCATGGCCGCCGCCACGCCCTCGGGGAGGGCCATCCCGTGATCAAGTCGCTGCCGCTAGCGAAGAGCTCCTTCACGTGGTGCTACACGTGCGACCGGTACGTGTGAGATACACCTGCTCAGCCGCGCTCGGCGCGCCGAGCCGCCAGCGCGACCACGCGCTCCGCACCTTTGATCATGGCGCGGTCGACGAATTGTCCGCTCGCGAGGACGACGACACCGTGCTCGGCCGTATTTGCCTGCGCGAGAGCGTCCAGCAGCTCGCGCGCCGCGCTGATCTCGGCCCCGGTCGGCATGAAGCACTCGGCGATGACCGGTAGCTGCCGCGGGTGGATCGCGGCGCGACCGACGAACCCGAGCGAGCGGCCACGGCGGCACGACGCCGCGAGCCCCTCCAGGTCATCGATCTTCGTGTAGACCGACATCGCCGGCGCCGGTAGGTCAGCGGCGCGGGCGGCCACGACGATGCGGCTCCTCGCCCAGAGAAGCCCTTCCTCGTCATTCACGCCGAGGTCGCTCCGCAGATCGGCCTCCCCCAGGGCGATGCCCGCGACATTCGGATCGGCGCTGGCGATCTCGAACGCGGCCTCGACGCCGCGGGCGCTCTCGATCAGGCAGGTGAGCGGCAACACGCGCGACCCGAGCGCGGTCCGCACCGCGCGGACATCTTCGGCACTCTCGACCTTCGGTACGCGGACGCCCGCCAGGCTCGGGGCGTCACGCAGCCTCGCGAGATCCGCCGCTCCCCACGCCGAGCGGATGTCGTTGATGCGCACGACGACCGGCTTCGGGGTCGGCTGGCTCAGCAGCGCGTGCGCGCTCTCGCGCGCGGCGTCCTTGTGGCCGGGGGCGACCGCATCTTCGAGGTCGACAATGACCACGTCGGCCTCGCTGGCGATCGCCTTCGCGAAGCGCTCGGGCCGATCGCCCGGGGCGTAGAGCCAGGTGAGGGGCGGCGCTGCCGCGGGGCTCACGCCACACCGCGCGCGCGCAGCTCGGCGAGCGAGCCATCATCGACGCCGACCTCCGCGAGCACTGCCGCGGTGTCGTGACCGTGTGGCCGACCCGGCCAGCGGATGCGACCAGGCGTCTCGCTCATGCGAAAGAGCTGGTTCTGCATCTTGATGCCGCCGAGCTCGTCGTCGTCCACCGACGCGACAGTACCGAGCGCCGCGTACTGCGGGTCGGCGAAGATGTCGCGCACGTCGTAGATCGGTGCGATCGCGGCCTGCGCCTCTTCGAAC
>VBEZ01000212.1 GCA_005882255.1 Chloroflexota bacterium
CTATCTGGTCGCGAAGCGCGACGTCGTCCTGCACGGATCGGGCAGTGGCGCCATCGACATCTTCGAGCCGACACCACAGACCGACTACTTCGGGCGTGTTCGGAAAGCGGTGTTCGCGGCCTCCGATGGCATCTGGCCGATGTTCTTCGCGATCCTCGACCGCTCCCGCTATCACGGCTCGCTTCGGAACGCCTGCTACTGGGATGTTGACGCCACAGGAGAGAGGCAGAAGTTCTACGCCTTCTCGATCAATGCGACGTTCCTCGGGCGGCAGCCGTGGCGCGAGGGCAGCATCTACGTTCTGCCGCGCGCGACGTTCGAGCGCGTCGTCGACAAGGATGGAGCTCCGTCGGAGGAGTGGCTCTCGACACAAGAGGTCACGCCACTTGCACGGCTCGCGGTGTCGCCCTCGGACTTTCCATTTCTAAAGGATGTGGAGGGGCACGGCGATGAGAGAACCGATCGGTTCGAAGAGCTCGTGTATCAGCTCGCCGCCGGTGCGCAGGAATTGTTCACGCATGAGCGTGCGCTTGGCGTCGTCCTTACGCAGCCCTCGCTCTGGCGAGAGCCTGTTGCGGAATTCGTCGCGCTATTGCCCGCCCTGCTGCCGGATCTTCGTGCCGAGGTCATCGACGATGAGCGCGGGTTGGTCCTCCACATCCACGGGCCCGGCACGAACCGCGATCGGCTCGCGGTCGCGTTTCAACAGTGGCGTCGAACGATCAGCGGAGCGTGAAGACCTCGACCGCGTTCGACTTGCCGCGGACCTGGGCTTCGCCGAGCGACCGCAGCGCGACGCCGTCATCGCGAAGGTGGCCCGCGGTCGCGCTGGACAGCACCGCATCGACTTTGTACTCCTTCGTGAGCGTTTCCATCCGCGACGCGGTGTTCACGGTGTCGCCGATCGCGGTGTAGTCCGAGCGCTCGGGTAGCCCGATCGCGCCCAGCACGACGTCGCCGGTGTGCATGCCGACGCCGAACTGCACCACCAGCTCGCCGCTTCGCGCGCGCTCGGCGTTGAGCGCCGAGATGTCCGAGCGAATGGCGAGCGCGGCTCGCGCGGCGGCGGGCGCGCCGTGCGCCGGATCGCCCATCGCGCCGAAGATCGCCATGAGACCGTCGCCGGTGAACTTGTCGAGGATCCCGCCCGCGTCGATCACGCAGCGCGCCATCACGCGCAGGTAGACGTTCATGATCGAGATCACCTGCTCGGGCACGAGGTTCTCAGCGAGCGCGGTCGAGCCGCGGAGGTCGGCGAAGAGGATCGTGACGGTCTGCCGTTCGCCCTCCAGACGCAGCGGGTCGCCACCGATGACGCGCTCGACGACCGTCGGCGGGAGGAACCGCTCGAGGCCGCGCCGGCGGTCGAGCTCCAGGAAGAGAGCGCCGAGCGCGATCACCGTCGCCGCGAACATGAGGCCGTGGTACTCCCACCATGAGAGCGTCCAGACCGGGCCGAGGAATTCCGACAGCTGTGCCTGTGCGAGGAGGACGTACGCGGCCGCGAGGGCGCCCTGCATCGGAAGGCGCGTGCGAACGTATTCGCGGCCCTGGGCCCAGGCGGCAAAACCGAACAGCACGACGACGCTCCCGGACAACACGTATGGGACGAGACCCGCGCCGCCGTAGATGTCCGAGGGTGCACCCCCGCGCCCGTACGTGCTCGGGTCGTAGTTCGCGTACGCCCCGCCGCTCACGAGCACCCAGCGCGCGAGACCTCCGAATACCGCCGGCCAGCCGATCGCGGCGACGGCGTACAGCCCGACGGCCGCGCCGATCACGGCGAGCAGCACTCGCGCCGGCACGCGTCGCTCGAGGAGCGGGGCGAGCGGGGTGTAGCGGATCGCGAAGAAGAGCGCCGAGGTCAGGAGCGCCAGCTGCGCGGATACGCCGACGACGAGGCCGGCATCTTCGCGCTTGTCGCCGCGCTGGAGAACATCGGGCGTCGAGAGCCCGTGCACCGCGAAGATGCCGGCCATGCAGAAGAACCCGACCGCGATGAGGAGGCTGCGATAGTGGCCGGCGCCGAGCGCGGCGCGCGCGACGAAGATCGCGACGAGCAGCGCGACGACCGAGACGTTCGTCGTGATCACGAAGTGCTCGACCGGGATGAAGACCGGAGAGTTGCGCTGCGGATCGGCGAGCAGCGCGGTGAGGACGGCGGTCGGCGAGAGCACCAACAGCAGCAGGACGAGCGGACGGCAGGGGACCGGCTTCACGGTCGCCAGTCTAGGAAGGGTCTAAACGGCCTCCGCCGCGCGCGCGACCGTGGGAATGAGCTGATCGAGGTCGAACGGCTTGCCGATGACATCGGCCGCCCCGACGCTCTTCGCGTGACGCTCGAGATCGTTCGCGGCCGACAACACCACGATCGGGATGTCGTCGCGCTCGCGCAGCCGCTTCGCGAAGGTCCAGCCATCCATGACCGGCATCATCAGGTCGAGCACGATCACGTCGGGTCGCCAGCGCTCGCATACCGCCAGGGCATCCTCGCCGTTCGTCGCGGGCACGACCTCGTAACCACCCTCGCCAAGTGCGGTCGCGAGCAGCTCGCGGATGCTCGCGTCGTCATCGACGACAAGGACGCGCTTCCCGATCTTCATCTCGATGCCCACCGTCGCGAAGCATGCCATAGCCAAGTC
>VBEZ01000213.1 GCA_005882255.1 Chloroflexota bacterium
TCAGCGTCAGCACGAGGAACAGGAAGAACGAGAGCCCACCCATGCACCACGTGTAGGGGATCGCGAGCGCGTGACGCCGGACCTTGACCGGATGCAGGTGGAGGAACACGTTCGTGAATACCGCCAGCGACTGGTTCTTGCGCGAGTCCGGGTAGCCGTGGCGGAAGAGCGACTTCCAGAGCACACCGGCCTTCACCCGCTCCCAGACCTGCAGCGGTAGGTCGAGCATCTAGTGGACGTGCTCCTTCTGTCGTTCTGGCGTCGCGTGTCCGTTCTCTCCAACGTGTCCGTTGTGCCCGTTCTTGTAGCCGGACGCGCGGGCGGGGTCGTACATCGGGAGCGGGCGGATCGCCCGTCCCCCGCCGACCGTGAGGTCGAGGTGCACCTCGTCGTCGATCGATTCTTTGGGGAGCGTCTTGCCCAGCGCGGGCATGACCGCGCCGTACCGATTCATCGTGATCGCGTCGGTCGGGCAGCGGATGACGCACAGCGCGCAGCGGATGCACGCGGTCTCGTCGAGGAAGAACGCGACGCCCTGCCCCCACTTCTTCGCCTCGCCGACCGCGGGGATCGCGCCGTCGTCGACGATGTCGGACATATCGACCATGTGGATGACGTCCATCGGGCAGACGTCGACGCAGCCGCCGCAGATGATGCAGAGCTCTCCGACGATCTCGATGTTGAAGTTGCACTTGAGGCACCGGTCTGACTCGGCGACGGCCTGCGCCTGCTCGTAGCCCTGGTTCACCTCGAGGAACAGGCCGCGGCGCTCCTTCTTCGCGAGCTTCGGCATCTCCTGCCGCGGGATGCGGTCGTAGTCGACCGACATGTTGTGGTAGACGCGAGCGAGCTCGGCCTCGCCGGCGATCTGGCCGATGTTGTCCGGCGTGCTCGAGCGTCGCAGCGTCACGATCTCGTGGTACTCGGGCACGTTCACCGCGGACGCGATCGGGTCGAGGAACCGCGCGACCTGCTGCGCCGCCGACCGACCGTCCGCGACCGCCGCGATGATCGTCGACGGGCCTTCGCGGTAGTCGCCGGCCATGAAGATCTTCGGGACCGACGTCTGGTAGGTGTCGGGGTCGACCTTCAGATCGCGGTAGCGCTTGACCCGGAACTCGGGGATGTCGGCGAGCCAGGTCGTGTCCGGGTTCTGGCTCAGCGCGAGCAGCACCGTCTCGCAGGGGACGTCGAATTCGGAGCCGGCGATCGGCTCGGGGCTGCGCCGTCCGCTCTTGTCGGGCTCGCCGAGCTTGTTGCGGACGAACCTGACGCCGCGCGCGTGGCCCCATTCGGTCGTGAGGACCTCCACCGGCGACGCGAGATAGACGAAGTGGATGCCCTCGCGCTCGGTCTCGGTGAGCTCCTCCTCGTCGACGACCATCTCGTCGCGACCGCGGCGGTAGACGATCGAGACGTCGTCCGCGCCGAGTCGCCAGGAGGTCGACGCGCAGTCCATCGCGGTGTAGCCACCGCCCAGCACGACGACGTTCTTCCCCACCTCGACCGGACGGCCGCGATACGCGCGTTCGAGGAACACGATGCCCGCCATCACGCCGTCTGCGTCCAGGTTCTTGATCTCCGCGGGATAGTTCGGCTCGAAGCAGCCGGCGGTGACGAGCACGGCGTCGTATTCGTCGTGGAGCTGCTTCAGCGTCACGTCGCGTCCGACGTACGTCGACAGGCGCAGGTCGACGTTCTCGTTGACGATCCCGTTGATGTCGCGGTCGATGACCTCGCGCGGAAGGCGGAACGGTGGCACGCCCGCGAGCGCTGTGCCGCCCGCCTGATCGAGCGCGTCGAAGACGGTGACGCCGAAGCCGAGCTTCGCGAGGTCGCTCGCCGCGGAGAGCCCCGCGCAGCCGGCGCCGACGACCGCCACGCGCCCGCGCGGCGGGCCGATCACCGGCGGCGGCGGCTGCGTGTACGAATGGCCGTCGACGCGCACGCTTGCGTGCGTCCAATCGGACAGGAATTTCTTCACGTACCGGATCGAGAGCGGCTTGTCGACCTCCTTGCGACGGCACGCGGTCTCACACGGTGCTGCGCAGACGGAGCCGCAGATCGAGGCCATCGGAT
Organism: Chloroflexota bacterium; assembly: GCA_005882255.1. GTDB lineage: Bacteria > Chloroflexota > Limnocylindria > P2-11E > P2-11E > CF-39. The sequence continues at coordinate 2,080 of VBEZ01000213.1, forward strand.
TCGGATCGAGAGCGAGCTCCCACGCTTTCTCGAACTCTCCGGCGGCCGCGAGATTGAGATAGCCGCGGCAGTTGGTCTTCACCGGACAGGCTTCCTGGCAAGGGATGTTGTCCTGGTACCAGGACGGCCCGACCTCCACCACCTGGTACAGCTCTCTCACTCGTGGCTCATGCTACCGACGGCACATGGCGCGTCAAACGAGCGCAGCCGTCATCGAACGCAAGACCCGCCTCGACGCAGATCACGGTCGCGCACTACTGGAACGACCGTCCATACAACGTCTATCACTGGATCGACGGCGCGCGGACGATCGCCTACTACTGCAATATCGCGAGCGACACGATCATCCGCGAGGACCTGGTCGGCTACACGGATCTCGTCGTCGATGTGCTCCTCCGACCGTCGGGGGAGACGGTCGTCCTCGATGAGGAAGAGCTGCCGCCCGACCTCGCGCCGGCACTGCGCATCCACATCGCACGCGCTCTCGAAACGATCGCCTCCGGCCCGCGCCGGCTGGTCGCCGAGATCGAGCGCGAGACGCGCGCCGCCCTCCGCGCTTGACCACGCCGCAGCGGTACCGGTCTTCCCCCGACCGGGGGGTCGCCGCCCTTGTTTAGCAGGAACACACTCCGCCGATGAACGATGACTCCCGGCTCGCGAATCGCGGCACGACCGACCCCCTAGCGGAGGCCGAGCCGGGCGCGTCGCAGAGCGGTCCGAATCGCAGCGACCTCGAAGCCCTGAAGGACGGCGCGGCGATGATGATCCAGGCGGGCAACCGCGTCGCCGCGATGGCCCTCCTCTGGTCGGCCGTGGCGATCGATCCCACCGATCTCGCCGCGCACCGCCGCCTGGCGGCGACGCTCGCAAGCGGCGGCGACATCGACGGGGCCGCGGAGGAATACGCACGCTACATCGAGTTCATGCTTCCCCTCGGCGAGGTCGGCCGCGCGACCCTCGAGCTGTCGTACGGAGCCAGCATGATCGGCAGTCACCCGGCGCTGCACGAAGCGGCGGAGAAGATCGTGACGTCGGTCCGTTCGATCGTGCCACCGAGTGGCGCGGCGCTCGCGCCGTCCGCCCCTGTCATCAAGCCGTCCCCGGCGATGCGACCGATCGCGCCGGCTCGTGCGCCCGTCGAGATCGCCATCGCCGGCCCGCTGCCGACGCCGCGTCTTCTGCCGAAGGTCCCGTTCCGCTTCTGCGTGCACGCCGACGGGGATCGCCACTGGATGCAGCTCGAAGGCGGAACCGCGGACCTCGTGCCGGTCGCGGTGCGGGTCGTCGGCGCCGACGACAACATCATCGAGACACGTCTTTGCATTCCGCTCGCACCGGGCGACAAGGGCCACGCGCCGACCGTCGAGAACACCGAGCCCGGTGTGGCCTGGGTCGTCGTCGGTATCCCGAACGATGTGGTCGCCGCGATCGACGCGGGCCAACCGGCGCCGTACGGATTCCAGGCGAAGGTCGGCGATGAATGGTTCTCGCTCGATCTCGTCGACACGGGGTGCCGCCTCGGCCGCACGCGCGCGAAGAGCGCGGCCTCCTAACCCAGTCGACCCGCGCCCATCCCCCTCCATACTTCGGCGATGAGACGGCTGCTCCGGGACGCAATGCCACTGCGGCGTGGCGAATGGGGCCTGGCGCTGTTCCTCTATTTCCTGCTCACGGTCATGGTCGGCGCGGACTGGGTGGGAAAGCTGGGAGCCGACGCGCTCTTCGTGAAGCGCTACGGCGTGCAGAACGTGCCGTTCATGTACATCATCACGCCGATCGCGATGCTGGCGGTCTCCGCGCTCATCTTCTTCTTCATCGACCGCATGCGGCGCCGCACCATGCTCCTGGTCTACGTCCTGGCGGTCACGCTGGCTTCGGTGGGGATCCAGTACGCGATCACGTACAACACGATCGGGACCATCGTCCAGCCGATCTCGTACGTGTTCGCGCACGGCGTCAAGGAGACGATCTACATCCTCTTCTGGGTCTACGCCGGAAACCTGTACGACTCTCATCCACGCCGAGAACTTCATCGGCGCGCAGGCGGTCGGCTTCTTCGTCTGCTTCGTCGCGCTCGTGCTGTACCGCGGACTGCCCGAAGGCCGCTCCGGTCACGTCGAGACCAAGGACCGGCCGCAGGGCGTGCGCGCGACGATCCGCGAGTCAGCCGATGGCTACCGCGCCGTCACGTCCGACTCGATGCTCCGCACGTTCGGCGTCGGCGTTTTCTTCTGGTACTTCCTCATGCAGTTCGCGAACTTCCTGTACCTGCTCGGCCTCGATCAGAGCTCGATCCAGAACACCAGCGTCGGTGGTGAGGACTTCTTCGCGCAGCTCTATGCCTCGGTCTACACGAGCTCATCGCTCGTCGCGCTCGCGATCCAGAGCTTCATCACCAGCGGTCTGCTACGGCGCATCGGCATCGCCTGGGTGCTGTTCGCGCTGCCCCTCTGGTTCCTCGGGACCTACGCGGCCGCCGCGTACTGGGGCCTGACCCTCGTGACCGGCGTGGCGCTGCAGCTCGGCGAGCGCATCTGGATCCCGGCGCTGCACCGGCCGGCCAGCGAGCTGGTGTACAGCCAGGTGTCCGCGGCGATCCGTCCGCGCGCCCGAGCGTTCCTCTCGGGTGGGGTGAACGCGTTCGGGAATATGGTCGCGGCGTTGTCTCTCATCTTCGGACTCCGCGCAGTGGACGCGGGCTTGTTCGGCGTGCGGACGCTGCTTGGGATCGGTGCGAGCCTATCGCTCGTGTACGTCTACAACGCCTGGCACACCCGCCGGCTGTTCGGCCGACGCATCGCGCAGAACCTCACGTCGCCGGATCCCGACCTCCGCCGCAACGCCGCCGACATGCTCGCCTCGGAGAGCAGCGCGGTGCCCGAGGATGTGCTCCGCTCACTGGGCGGACACATCCCGGCCGATGTCGAGCACGGCGTGCGCCTCGCGCTCACCCGCCGCGGCATCCTCGCCGTGGCCGCTGACGTCACCGACTAACCGCGCGCGGCGCGGCGACGAGGCTGACCAGCAGACCCACGATCCCGCAGAGCGTCACCATGCCGGTGAGCTCGTGCACCGTCCAGCCGCTCCCGACGCGCAGGACCACGACGGCCAGATAGATCGCGAGGTAGGCGGCCGGCAGCGCGAACGCGAAGACGTGGAGCTGCAGTGGACGCGCCTCCGACGGGCGCAGCCGCCATAGGAGAAGGTCGCCCACCGCGCCTGCGACGATCGCGACGAGCATGAAGGTCACCTGCACGTCGAGCGGCGCGTGACCGCGCATGAGGATCATCGCGACGGCGTTGAGGCCGAGCATCACGGTGAGCGCACCGACCGGAAGCGTGCCACGACGCAGCGCGACGAGCGCGCAGCCGACAAGGAGCGCGCTGAAGAGATACATACCGAGGAGCGCGCGCACCAGCGTCGCGTCGTTGGGACGCGGCCCGGTGCCGATCACGCTCGAGTACGGACCCGCGAAGAGCGAAAAGAAGGTGAACGTCCCGAACAGGAACGTGAGCGAGATGACCGCGGGCAGCTGCGCGAGCAGACCGCTTCCGGCGCGGCGCGTCGCCGCGACGAACGGACCGCTCACCATGAGGGCGGCGCCGGTGCCCAGCGCAAGATGGCTCGGGCTGAGGAGGGCATCGGTGCTGAGCTCGATGCCGAAGATCGTGTGCCAGATCATGTCGAACGCGCCCGCGACGCCGAACACGAACACGCCGAGCACCGCCCAGGTGTAGCCGGCCGGGATCGCGGCGCGCCAGGTCGCCGCGGTCGGTCGGTTGCGCGCGACGCCGCCGAGGATCACGGCCGCGCACGCGGCGAAGCCCGAATAGAACGCCGCGTGCCAGATCGTCCAGAACGAGTCGGGCAGGCCGTAGCCATGCGCCCAGCCATCCCAGTACAACCCGGCGCCGAGCCACGCCGACGCGCCGACGACGAGCCAGTCGAACTTCACGCCGAGCTCGGCCACGCCCGGCAGGGCCGCTGTGCGCGCCGCGGTGACGGTCGCCATCGCTACCTATATACGCGGCGCCGAGACCGGGCGTTGCGCGTCGAGCCAAAGCTCGGCCTCGTGCGGCTCGCGGAAGCGATGGACGGTGAGGCGGGCGAACTCAGGGCGGGCGAACAGCTCCGCGTATTGCCGCTTCCGTCGCCGATAGGTCCGCAGGGCCCAGATGAACAGCGACTCGCGCGAGAAGAACGCGTTTCGGACCGTCTCACGGTTGCCGGTGCCCGGCCAGAGCTCGGCACGATCGCGGATCCGCGCCGTGGTCCGGCGCCACAGGCGGAGGAAGATGACGAACAGCGAGAAGTCGAGCCAGATCACCGTGTCCGCGCGGCCCCACACGATCTCGCGCGCGCCGACTCCGCCGTAGTTGCCATCGGCGACCCACGCTTCACCTAACGTCGCCGCGTCGATACGCGCGAGGAACGTCTCTCGTTCCGCCATCCGCCAGTCTGGCTCCCAGAAGAGCGCGTCGCATTCGACGTGCGGCACGCCGAGGATCGATGCCAACTCGCGAGCGAAGGTTGTCTTCCCGGTTCCCGTCGAACCGACGACCGAAACGCGTCTCACGGAGCGCGACGATATCCTCGGAACCACCCCCGTGAAGCTCCACGAATACCAGGCGAAGCAGCTCCTCGCGCGCGCCGGTATCCCCATCCCCGAGGGTCGTCTCGCGACGACGCATGAGGAGGCCGAGGCGGCCGCGCGGGCACTCGGCGGTACGGTCGTGGTGAAAGCGCAGGTGCATGCCGGCGGTCGCGGGAAGGCCGGCGGCATCAAGGCAGCGAAGACGCCCGCGGAGGCGCGCGAACATGCGTCGACGATCCTGCACATGCAGATAAAGGGACTGCGCGTTCGAAAGGTGCTCGTCGAGC